>NZ_JBHYKZ010000007.1:0-134375 GCF_042741995.1 Aerococcus sp. NPDC058936
TGAAAATGAATAATGGAAAAGAATATATAAAAAGCCAGGCAATCTAATGATTACCTGGTAGAAATTACTCATCAGTCCTATTTGACGAAGAGCCATAATCTAAAAAACGCTACTGATGTTCTTAGTTTCCTAAGTGCATTAGTAGCGTTTTTGTTTTGCTTTAGTTATTGCCTTCTTCTAAGCTTTCTACTTGGCTTTCCAAGGCTTCGATACGGGTTTCCATTTCCTGGATTTGAAGATTGATTTCTTCGGCAGTATCGATTGTTGGCGCCACATCTTCATTAGGGTTCATTACCATAATTAACCAAATTAAAAGAAAAATAATGGCCACGGCAAGGGTGATGTATAACCAGTTTAACTTGGGGGACCCTTTGTCTAGATATTCCAGAGTTTCCTCAACTTTTTGTCGGTCCATGTTCTTTAAACGATTATATAGTTCATTCAAGTCGTTTTCGTTATTTTTTTGATTGTGTGACATGGTCAACCTCCTTTAATTTGTGTGCAAAAGTAAGTGAGAGCTAAATGCTTAGAAAGCCCATTCTCCTTGTCGGAAGATAGGGAATACATTACCATCTGCATCGATACCATCGATATCCATTTCTGCTGAACCAATCATAAAGTCAACATGAACATGGCTGCGGTTAACGCCTGCTGCCTGTAATTCTTCTTCTGACATGTTAGTTCCGCCTTTAACATTAGTTGGGTAAGCAGCACCGATTGCCAAGTGGTTTGAAGCATTCTCATCAAATAGCGTGTTGTAAAATGTTAGATTACTTTGAGAAATTGGTGATTTATGTGGCACTAGGGCAACTTCACCTAAACCCTGCGCGCCATCATTGTTGAAGACTAAATCTTTCATGATTTGCTCACCTTTATCAGCTGTAACGTCTACAATTTTACCGTCTGCAAAGGTTACTTTGATGCCTTCAATTGTAGAACCAGCGTAAGATAGTGGTTTTGTTGAAGTCACGTAACCATCCATTACGTTTGTATCTGGTGCTGTGAAAACTTCTTCAGTTGGCATATTAGCGATAAATGGTGAACCTTCAGGGTTAAAGCTTTGAGCAGATACCCAGATGTGACCATCAGGTAAACCTAATGTTAAATCTGTACCAGGTGCAGTGTAATGTAATTTTTTGAATTGTTTGTCGTTTAATTTTTGTGCTTTTTCGTCTAATAAGTCACGGTGGTTGTTCCAAGCTTCTACTGGATCAGCTTCGTATACACGACTAGCTTTGAAGATGGCATCCCATAATGCATCTGTTGCCGCTTGATTATCTTCAGCTAATTCAGGGAAAACGTGTTTCGCCCAGCCGTAGTCAGCCGCTGCTGCAACTGTCCATTTAACTTGATCGTTCATTGTCGCATTACGGACAACTTTTAATTTCTGACCGCGACTTGTTTGAACGGTATCAATTTTGCTTGGGTCAATACCATTCAATAAATCTGGGTCACCAGAAACGATAGAAAGGCGTGATACTTTTTGATTTAAAATTAAATCTTCTTGGCGGGCTACAGTATAGTCTGCAACTTCAGCTAAATCTTCTGTAGTTTGGTATTCGAAGTCTAAGCGATTAGTGTAATCATCTTTCCAAGTGAAGTGTACACGACGAGCACCGTTTTCATAAGCATGTTTTGCTAAGAAGTGGGCTAGAGGGGCTTGGTCGACAGCAATGTAAATCATTACATTGTCACCTCTTTGTACGTTAATGCCTTTTTCGATTAATAGGTTTGCATATTTGTCTAATAATTGGTCAAAATTTTCCATGTAAATGATGTCCTCCTAGGATTGTTTTTTATTGATGTTGTTGATAGCTGTCTACACATTGCTGGGCAAGTCGTTCAATTAAAGGGATATCCTCATCTTCAGGATACAACTCAATCTTCACAGCTTCACCAGCTTGAGTAGCACCGGTTTGTTTGAATTGTTCGGTAAAATCATCAACAGATTTACAGAATTCTTCGTAATCATATTCGCCTGAACCTAAGGTCGCAAAAACCTTACCTGTTAAATCAACGTCCGCCAATTCTTCGTATAAGTCTACAATTTCATCCGGCAAGTCTGCAGCAGCGCCGTATGTATAAGTGACGACAACGCAGATGTCTTCCTCTAGAAAATCGGTCGCATATACAGATTGGCATTCCACCATACGTGCATCTACGCCCAAATTAACTAAGGATTTGGTCATAATATTTGCTATTTCTTCATCGTTTCCCGTTAAAGAAGCAAAGGTAACTAGTGCCTTTGGCAATGTGATTCGCTCCTTTCAATTTAAAATTTCATTCCCATATTAAAATTATAGCAAAAAAAGCACTCTTTTACGATATAGAGTGCTTTCATTCATTGGATATTCACTTTTTTATGCTAAACGGTAAGTATCGATATTTTCAAAAGCTTCTTGCGTTTCTTTTGGTAGTTGCATTTTCATATAGTTGATAATGATTTCAAATAAGACACGTGCATCATTGAAGCGGTTTTCTGCAATCAACCGTACTAAGTCACCTAGGTACATCATGAAAGGATACATATCCAAAATGAAATCTTTTGGTTCATCCGTATGGTATTTCTCTAAAATAGCTGTCATCACAGTACGTGAACACTCTAAAGCTTCCTTAACTAGGAAGTCATGATTACCGATATCCAAAATTGTTTTTAATAATGCTTCACTAGTAGTAATGAAGTCATCGAAATGTTTTACTTCGTATGCTTTTTTTACTGCTTGAACTTTCTCTTCTAAGATGTCTTGGTAGTCTTCGCCTTTAACCTTTTGTTTAATCATTTGATCCAACATCCGGTAACTGATAATTAATTCATAGCGTAAACGGTGGGCTACGAAGTCAACTTTCAGCGCATGATCTCCGACGAAGAATCCGCGATACGGAATCATATCTACAAAGCCTTCATCTGCTAAGGTACTTAAAGCAGCACGAATAGGACTTCGACTGATATCTAAATCTTCAGAAATAAAGGCTTCAACAATATGAAAGCCGGATTTCCAGTTTTCACTAAGTATCTGATCTTTAATATGTAAGTAGGCAACTTGTTCTAATTTTTGCGTTTTTCCCATGCCATTCACCTCGCTCAGGTCATTGGTAGATACGTTTCATATTTGGTTTCTTAAAATATGCAATAACGTTTTCTTGCTTCTTTAATCATACCAGTTAAATCGAGAAAAAGCCAAAGATTATCATTAAAAGTTATAAAAAATAAAACGGTTACATGATATAATGGATGATTGATTAATTTTATTCCGTTTGATTTTAGGGTATAATGAACGTGAATATAAAGGAAGGACGAGAGTGAATGATAACATTAAAATCTGCCCGTGAAATAGAAGGCATGAAAAAAGCAGGAGCTTTACTAGCTAGTATCCATGAACAATTGCGTCCAATGATGGTTCCTGGTGTAACCACAATGGAAATAGAAGCTTTTTTCGATAAGAAAATTACTGAAGCAGGTGCTATTCGGGAACAAGTAGGCTTTGAAGGTTATGAATATGTAACTTGTATATCTATTAATGATGAAATCTGTCATGGATTCCCTGCACCTAACCGCGCATTAAAAGATGGCGATATCGTCAGTGTTGATACTGTCTTATCATTAGACGGCTATTTTGCTGATTCTTGCTGGACATACGGGATTGGTCAAGTTGACGAAGAGGGTCAACGTCTAATGGACGTAACGAAGAAAGCCTTAGAATTAGGGATTGAGCAAGCACGTGTTGGTAACCGTATTGGCGATATTGGTGCGGCTATTCAATCTTATGTCGAAGGGGAAGGTTTCTCTGTGGTACGTGAGTTTGTGGGTCACGGTATTCAACCAACTATGCATGAGGGTCCATCAGTACCACATTTTGGTGTGGCTGGAAAAGGGCAACGTTTACGTGCCGGCATGACGATTACCATTGAACCAATGGTAAATACTGGTAAATGGCAATCCAAAATGGACGCTAACGGTTGGACTGCCCGCACAATTGACGGCGGACGTTCAGCACAGTATGAGCACACCTTAGCTATCACTGAAGATGGGCCAATTATTTTAACGCAACAAAAAGATTAAGTACCATAACGGAACCATTAAGGGCAGTCTTGCAAACTTAATGGTTTTTTTTGGCATAAATAATTATTAAGATTATTTAAATTGAAATGAAGTTAAATTTCATTATGCTATAATGTAAATTGGTATAGATTGCTTAAGTTTCACAAGACAAACTAGATATTTTTAGCAAAGAAAACCCAGCAATTTTCCTAATAATTCTCCAGAGGAGCGCTTATGACAAAGCAAGATAATCAAAACAATCAAGCCCCTAGCCGGCACAAAAATAGAAAAGAGAAATCGTCATTTTTGAGTACTATATTTTCAGCTAAGTGGTTACCCAAAGAAAAAAGAACTTATTGGATTTTAGGGGCTGCCACTTTAGTAGTCCTTATATGTGCGATTGCTTTTAAAGTATATGCTGATATTTCAGGTTTTGGTTCTGATATTTATGAGGATGTGAATTCAGAGCAACTCCGTGATGCAGATACCCAATTAAAAAATGGCGAACCGATTACGATTTTACTAACAGGTCTTGATAGTGGGGCGCTTTATTACGCGGATGTTGAGGAGTCACGGACGGATGTGATGATGGTCTTCACCATTAATCCAAAGACCAACGAATCAACTGTCGTATCTATTCCAAGGGATGCCTTAGGGGTCCAAAGTAATACGGATGAATTTGACAAATTAAACCACGCATATATGAATTATGATGGGATTGAAGGAACAATTAACTCCCTACAACGCTATTTAGATATGCCAATTGATTATTATGTGAATGTCAATATGCAAGGGTTTATGGACGTGATTGATGCCTTGGGTGGTGTCGATATTACGCCAACCTTAACTTTTACTCAAAACGATGTTTCTTTTACAGAAGGCGAAACACGTACCTTATCTGGAATAGAAGCAATGCAATACGTCCGGATGCGTAAATCGGATCCTGAAGGTGATATTGGCCGTGAAAAACGACAACAACAATTGATCGAAGCAGTAGTAGATAAGGTCATTTCACTTGGAACAATTACCAATTACAATGACATCTTAGATGCCGTCGGTGATGATATTAAAACAAATATTACAGTAGATAATATGTTTGCCTTACAAGCCAATTACCTACCAGCTATGGATAATTTAAATAAATTAGTCTTTGATGACTACGTTGACCTAAACCTTGATTTTGGTTATTACATGTTAATTCCTGAATTAGAGCGTTTAGAAAATGTATCCATCATGCAAGACAACATCGATTATGAAACAACCAATTCAGCCGTAGTTTATCCTGTTGAGTATGGGGTTGAATCAACCTACTTCCCAGTGTCTGACTTAAATTGGGACGGCGTCTTGACAGATGACGAGATGGCCATTCAACCAGGTATATATTCAAGGGAGGACTTGAACGAACTGGTCAAATACATCTTTGGTTATTCAATTAATGACTACTTAGAATCAACAGGGAACACAGACTTAATCGATGAAAATGAAGATCAAACGATTCCGACGACTTTAGATGATGAATTGCTAGAACATATTACTGCTGGTTTTGACCCGAGTGGCACTGTGACTGAGGACACAAGTGATGACTTGGATACTTACGGTGGTACAACTATTAAAGAAGACACGGGCACATATTACGATTCATCTACTTATTCGGAAACATCTGATTATACAGATACTTATAGTGATGAAGCGTCGGCAACGGGTACAGAAAGTTATGAAGCACCGGTGCCATCTGAATCAACGACAGTACCTGAAGGAAGTGTGCCGGAAACGAGTCAAGAGGCAACTGCTACTTCAGAAGTGTCGGTTACATCTGAAGAACCTGTGACTGATACACCTGTTGAAGAAAGTACTGTTACAGAATAAATCATAGAAATAAACAGCATAGAATTTGTAAAAGTTTTTATATCTATCTTTGAGGAGGAGGGTTTATATGGCAAATAGAGAAAGTCGCCATCGTAGAAGTCAAGGGGAAGCGTATTATAAGGAGCGTCCTCGTAAGAAACGTCGTGGTTTATTGGGGTGTTTTGGTTGGATATTGTTAGCCTTTTTAATTATTGGGGGCGGGATTCTTGCATACTCATACTACCGAATTGACCAAACAGGAGACGCGATTTATCAACCAGCGGACGCTGATGGTGCGGATCCGGTAGAAGAAGTCCGCGATGAAGAAGTGACTGTTTCGGATAAAGAGCCAATTTCTATTTTACTCATGGGGATGGACTCAGGGGGGACAAGAACAACTGGTGAACAAAATACTGACGTCATGATTCTTATGACCATTAACCCGAATACACAAACTGCTAAAATGGTATCCATTCCACGTGACACTTATATTTCAAGTATTGATTTCAAGATTAACGGTGCTTATGCCATGGCCGGTGGGGCGTCTGGTTCAATCAATGCAGTCCAAAACCTATTGAATGTGCCAGTTGACTACTATGCCTTAGTGAATATGACAGGTATGATGAACATCATAGATGCGATTGGTGGGGTGTCCTTATACAACAACTTCACTTTCTCTCAAGATGAATATACCTTCCCAGAAGGTCAAATTACCTTGGAAACAGGTGCTGAAGCTCTAGCATACGTTCGTAACCGTTACGATGATCCAAATGGTGACTATGGTCGTGCTGACCGTCAGCGTCAAGTGCTATTAGCCATCTTAGATAAGTATTCTGATGTGTCTAATATTGGGTCTCTAGGTAGCTTGTTTGACACAGTACAAACCAATGTGGTTACTGACTTAACTGTTTCAGATATGACCCAATTAGCCTTGAACTACCGAGTTGATTCTGAAAATGTTGAATCTACTACCTTAGTGGGTACTGGCGATATGTCGACAGGTATTTACTACAATATCTTATCTGAATCACAAATTTCAGAAACCTCTGCAGAACTTAGAGAACATTTAGAGTTAGATTAGCTTTATGCTTGTAAAAGGGGAGTCGTGTGTAGAGCACGGCTTCTTTTTTTTGAAAAATTCTGCCTAGTTGGCATTTATAACGTATAATAAAGGTAATATTCATACATGAGGAGGAATGTTTAAATGATTGGTGTAATTGGTAGTATTTCGACAGATTTCGTTGTAACGACAAATCGCGTACCAAAGCAGGGAGAAACTGTATACGGGCAGGCTTTTGAAACAACTTTTGGTGGTAAAGGGGCCAACCAAGCGGTAGCAGCAGCAAGACTAGGTGGACAAGTGCAAATGTTTGGTTGCGTTGGTGGCGACCAATTTGGACAAGAAACTAAGGCGAATTTAGCGCGAAATGGTGTGGATGTGACAGCTGTTAAAACAATTGAAAATACGACAACAGGTTCAGCCCATATTACTGTTTTTGAAGGGGATAATGCCATCGTTTATGTGCCTGGTGCTAACCAAGAAGTGACCATTGACTACTTGAAATCAGTGGAAGCGGACTTGTTAGCTTGTACCTATTTCGTGATTCAAAATGAAATCCCTATGCCATCTATTCAATATTTAATCGATTTGGCAGACACGCATGACATTAAGGTGACTTATGACCCAGCGCCTTTTATTGAGATTGACAAGGCCTATTTAGAGAAAGTAGACTATTTATTGCCAAATGAAACAGAAGCTAAAGAGATGTTTGGTGATTTGGATACGGATGTATTATTAGGCCAATACCCAGCTCAGTTATTGGTTACAATGGGTGGCGACGGGGTCCGTTACCATGATGGAGAAGCAGCTGTCCATGTGCCAGCGATTAAAGGGAATGTAGTGGATACAACTGGTGCTGGCGACACCTTCTCAGGTGCTTTTACCGTGGCCTTATCTAAAGGTAATAGCTTAGCTGACGCCATTCAATTTGCCTCAATTGCAGGTTCTTTATCTGTTCAAAAATTTGGTGCCCAAGGTGGGATGCCAACGATTGATGCCTTAAAAGCACACGAAAAATTTAATGATAGCTGGAAAGTATAATAATAGATTTTTTTTTGCAATAGGGAGACTAGTGATAAGCTAGTTTCTTTTTTTGTTAAAATAAAAATGTTATGAGATTAAAAGTTCGTCTTTCAATATAAATTCTGCGAGGGTTAAGTTGCTCGTTTTGAATTTAGTAATGTTCGGGTTATTTTCAAAGGGTAATGTTCGTTAATTGACGAAAAAGTCAGTCCGTTTATGCCTTGATTTGGATAAAATATGACAAATTGCTGAAAAAACGAATAGATAAAGCTTGCAATTCAGAAAGTAGGTGTGTAGAATACGAATTGGTGTTTACGGACACCTTTTGTTGTTGAAGATATTGATAGAGAGAAAGGCGAGTTGAATTCGTGGAAACTTTTGATTATGAACAAGTCCAATTAATACCTGCTAAATGTGTGATTACAAGCCGTAGCCAGGCAGATACTTCAATTGAATTTGGAGGTCGTGAATTTAAAATACCAGTTGTGCCAGCAAACATGCAAACTGTATTAAATGAAGAGTTAGCTGAGGAATTGGCGCGCAAAGGTTACTTCTATATTATGCACCGTTTTGAACCAGAAAAACGTATGCCATTTATCAAGCACATGAATGCTGAAGGTTTATTTGCGTCAATTTCTGTTGGTGTAAAACCAGAAGAATATACTTTCATCGATGAAATCAAAGCAAGTGGTGAACGCGTAGACTACATTACAATTGACATTGCTCACGGTCATTCTGAGACTGTTATCGATATGATTAAATACATTAAAGAACAAATTCCGGAAACATTTGTGATTGCTGGTAACGTGGCAACACCTGAAGCTGTGCGTGATTTAGAAAACGCCGGTGCTGACGCGACTAAAGTAGGGGTTGGACCTGGTCGTGTATGTATCACTAAAATCAAAACTGGTTTTGGTACTGCTGGTTGGCAATTACAAGCGATTAAATTATGTGCTAAAGCAGCGCGTAAACCAATTATCGCTGATGGTGGTATCCGTACAAACGGTGATATCGCGAAATCTGTACGTTTCGGTGCATCAATGGTTATGGTTGGTTCATTATTAGCTGCCCACATTGAATCACCAGGTGAAACTGTAGAGGAAGATGGTGTAACTTACAAAGAGTACTTTGGTTCAGCATCTCAATTCCAAAAAGGCATCTACAAAAACGTTGAAGGTAAGAAAATGTTGATCGAAAGTCGCGGTAGCTTATGGCACACAATGCGTGAAATGGAAGAAGATTTACAATCAAGTATTTCATATGCTGGTGGTCGTGACCTAGGAGCTTTACGTACGGTTGACTACATGATCGTACCAACTATTTACAACGGTGACTAATTTTAAGCCCGATGTTATAACCATCGTTAATCATAAAGCTTTCAAAGGGGCTGTGGCTAAAAGCTACAGCCCTTTTCTTGACGAAAAAATTGGTCAATATTGGCTTGTTAGCCATGAAATTGTAGGTCCTTTTGCCCAGAAAAAATGGAAATATGGTATGATAATAGGCAGATATTTTGTGAGAGGGAGGTGTTGTTGGTGGCTGGTAAAAATCAAAAGAAACCTAAGGATAAGCGGTTATTTGCCATGTTGGTTTTGGCGGGATTGATCCTATTTCTATGGGTTGGTAACCGGATGGCGGAAGAACGATTGGCTGAGCCGGTTGAGGTGGCCAAAGAGGTGTCCCGGACGTCGTCGATTTACCAAGAGATTTTGGAGGACCACCAATTAGCGTCGTCGTCGTCGCGCGTGCGTCAGGCGGAGGAAGGAAACAAGAACGACCAGACATCTTCTTCTATAGAAGAAAGTAGTGGGAATGGGGCAAGTTCTTCAACTGAATCAAGTGTTGACTCGACATCTGAAAGCCAACAAGGAGCATCTTCGCTGGAAGAAGCTGAGGATTTAGGTCAGCTCTACCATCAGAATCCGCCTAGTGTGCCGGACGGGCAGGCCTATGTTGAAGTGAATGACAATGTGCCCATTTTTACGGATGCGGATTTGACGAATGTTGAAGAGTCTTGGGAGCGGTATAGCCCTTTGGATGATCTGGGTCGGGTGTCTGAAGCCAATGCCTTGTTAGGGGTGGACTTGATGCCGGCTGAATCGGAACAACGAGAAGCTTTGACCGCAATTACCCCAACTGGTTGGCAACAAAACCGGTATGATATTGTATCGGCAGGCTGGTTGTATAACCGAAGTCATTTAATTGGTTTTCAGTTGACTGGTCAGCAGGATAATTTGCTGAACTTGATGACTGGGACTAGGTATTTCAATGTGGAAGGTATGCTTCCTTTTGAAAACTATGTGGCTGCCTACGTGGAAGATAGTGAAAATCATGTCCGCTATCGGATTACCCCTTTATTCATGGGGGGTGAACTCCTGGCGCGCGGGATTTTCATGGAGGCCTATTCCATTGAGGATGAGGGAGAATTGCAGTTTCATGTCTATATTCCAAATATTCAACCAGGGATTGAGATTGATTATAGCGATGGTTCCAATCAATTAGCAGTATAAAATAAAGAGTCTGACTTGATTAAGAAGCATTGAGATCAAGTCAGACTCTTTATTTATTTATATGCTTTTACTTGCCGCTCTAGAAATTGCTCGGCGATTTGTTGTCCAAAGGCAAAAGACATTTGTGCATTATTGTTGCCGTATTGTGTAGTCATAATCCAACGACCTGTTAAGAAGAGGTTGTCGAGCGTTCCATACCGTTGAGAAATGACTTGTCCTTGAGGCCAGGTTATAAGCACACCACCGTCCAAGGCAGGGGTAAATAAGTCACGGTCAACCATGTTTTTTATGAATATATCTTGCTGTGTTGCCGGCAGTAATTGACTTTCAAATCCAGCTGCATTCACTAAAATATCCACATGCTTGCTTGAACCGTTCTCAAAAATCAGTTCAAACCCCCCATCACTATGCGGTTTGATATCCGCCAGTTTACTTTGGAAGGTCACCTTTCCCTCATCATACCACCGCATAATATCCTCAAGGGCTTCATGTGTCATTTGACTTCTGAAATGTTCAAAAATAGGCATATATTCTTGCTTATATATATTGCGGTCAAGTACCGACATGCCCATGTATATATAAGGCAAATAAGGGGTGACAATACCCGTATAAATTTGGAATATATGTAAATCGCGATCGTAGTGGGTTAATTCTTGACGAATCTCCGTGATAGCGCCACTACCATATCGGTCGATTACGCGTTTAACATCTACTTTATTAACTGCCATATCTGCCATAAAAGTTTCCAAAATATTATCTAGTGGAATATAACCATTATGGGCTGACTGTTGATTTTTAACCCAATCCATATTAAAAGTAGCCTGAATATAACCATCATATGGCCCTTGTTTGACAGAGGAGAATGGTGTAGATCGTGTAAAGAAAGTAATGGAACGAGCGAGCTGATTTCCATAGTGGTATTGAAGGTATCGCATAACATCTAGACCAGTTAAGCCGGATCCAATGATGCCAATCTTTTTACTTGGATCAATGGTAGCAAGTTTATCCTTTACCGGGTATGGATCATGGATGTATCCACTGTGCCCCATTAAATGATAGTGATCCGCATAAGGTGGATGCCCAATATTTAAGAAAACGGCGTTATAGATGGTGTTTTGCCAATGACCATCAGCTGTTTGTAATTGGTAGTAGCCATTCTTTTCCTGGCTACCTGTAATATGACTGCCTGCTTGATCGACAACTTGGATGTCTTGAATACGTTGGTAATGGATATGAATATGGTCATTGTCTAAATAATGTTTCATGCGGTCCTTTAAATAATCACCGTATATTGCACGGGGGATAAAGGCTCCTGGATTACAGTATTCTTTGTGGTAGTATGACAACCAGTCTAATAAATCATTAGGATTATCTGCTTCGATAGATAAATCTTTCGCATATGAATTCATTACTAACTTATGGTCGTCCTCTTGATAGGGGAAACCGTTGCCTAAGGAAGTAGCTTCATCATAAATATCAATGGTTAAGGGTTGTTGTGGATATTGGTTTTTAAAATCAATTAGGGCTTTTAGGCTGCCATTTCCAGCTACACCTAATCCTACAATCGCGATTTGCATAGTGTTCTCCTTGTAAGTTGTTTAAAAAATTTGTTGTAGGGACGAAAGGATATTGAAATATATTTAATTATTGCGTCTGCATTCCCCATTTTAATATCGCTATAGATTATAGCATATTCCTATAGTTTATAAGAAAATCCTACGAGATATTTGTAAATCAAAAGAGGATAGGATTAAAATTCCCTAAATTTTATCTTAATGTAATGTTGTTTTATGTTAGGATATGGTATTTTTGTTGAATACGAAAAGGAGTTACAATAATGAAACCAAATTTGAAGAAACAACTGACAATGCGTGAGCTCGTTGTCGTAGCGTCGACTTTGTTTGGCCTATTTTTTGGTGCCGGTAATATCATTTTCCCTGTCTTGATGGGACAAATGGCCGGCGACAATGTTTGGCAAGCGAGTCTTGGCTTTATCATCACTGCAACAGGTTTACCGTTATTAGCGGTAGCTGCTATGGGGATGACTCACTCAGAAGGGGTCTTTCATTTAGCGAGTAAGATTTCTAGAAAATATGCCTTATTCTTTACAGTGGCGCTTTACTTAACGATTGGTCCATTCTTCGCTAGTCCAAGGACAGCATCCGTATCTTTTGAAGTGGGTTTTGCGACCACTAGTTTCGCTGATTCACCTGTGGCGCTATTGATTTATTCGATCTTATTCTTCGGGGTGGCCTTATCCTTATCTCTTCGTCCGTCTAATATCATGGATTATATTGGTAAGTTCTTAAACCCCGTCTTCTTAGTTTTCCTAGCGATCATTTTTGTTCGTGCATTTACTATGCCAGAAACGAGTGTGGCTGAAGTTGACGCAATTGGCAACTATACAAATCAAGCCTTTTTCCAAGGGTTCCTAGAAGGGTATAATACCATGGATGTCTTGGCGGCCTTGGCATTTGGGATTATCATTATCCGGTCAATCCGCAAATTAGGGGTCAACGAACCTAAAGCCTTGGCCAATTCAACCGTTAAATCAGGGTTATTAACAGCGATTTTAATGGGCCTAATTTACTTCAGTTTAGCCATCTTAGGCACACAAAGTCGTGGCTTTATTGATGTTCAGGAAAATGGGGGCGTAGCGCTTTCATTGATTACCCAACACTACTTCGGTACAGCAGGTTCAATCTTGTTAGCCATTGTGATGGTATTTGCTTGTTTGAAAACAGCTATTGGATTAATCGTAGCCTGTGCAGAAACATTTGAAGAGCTATTCCCAAATAAATTATCATTAACACAATGGACGATTTTATTTGCTGGCTTATCATTTATCGTTTCAAATGTTGGTTTAACCACGATAATCGGCTTATCAACACCAGTATTAATGTTCCTATATCCACTGGCAATCTCACTTGTGATTTTAGCCCTATGTGAACCCGTCTACACCAGTAAGCATGTCTACCGATGGGTAACTGGCTTTACGATGGTTGCGGCCTTGTTTGACTTCATTAAAACATTACCAGAGGGCATATTCAACCTAGTTGGTGGAGACGCAATTGGTCATTTCGCCCAAGCAGTCTTACCGTTTTACGCCTACGGATTCGGCTGGCTAGTCCCAGCACTTCTTGGACTTGTTATAGGTATTATCCTTACTGAAAAAGATAAAATAGCTAGTTAAACGAATCGATAACACCTCTACTTCTTGATTTGAAGTGGGGTGTTTTTTGTTTGCAACATTCAACTATCGTTTATAAACTTTATAGAGACTATTTTTTATTGCATATATTAACTGTTACAGATGCCAACAAAATATAGTAAATGTACATTTTCTTCTAGTGCCCTGGTAACAGTATCCTTTAAACGCTTATCATCTGTAATAAAAATACTACTGAACTTGAAGCGCGCTGTAATGACTAATGAAACTTTACGAACAATCTAGTTATGGGAACTAGGAAAAGGGGTAAGTGTTAAAACTAGCCCTTTTTTTTGACTCGCGGTCATGGTAAACTATGTCGACACCATTTTTAGTACAATGATGTATTTTTAAGGAGACTCATATATATGAAAACAGCAATTATCGTTGATTCAACAGCAACTTTACCAGAAGACCTTAGCAACTTGGAAAATGTATTCCAAATTAAACTGAGCGTTATATTTCCAGACGGGGAAGTCCGTGAAGATTCTAGTGATCCCCAAGTGATTTCCGACTACTACAATCAACTAGAAACAATGACAGTACTGCCTACAACATCACAACCGACAAACGGCCAAATCTATGACGTATATGAAGAAATCGTCAAAGCGGGCTACGATGAAGTGTATGGCGTGGTCATTTCAGGTCAATTAAGTGGGACTAAATCGTCATTAGAAGCTGTGTCACGTGAATTTACTGATCAAGTAACGACGCATATTATCGATGCTAAATCGACTTCAGGGGTATCGCAACACCTTGTTCGCGAATGCTTACGTTTACTAGAAGCAGGCTACGAGGCGGAAAAAATCGTCCCAGCTTTAAAAAAGGTAGCAGATGAGACAGAAACTTATATTATGGTAGGATCATTGGATAACCTAGTAAAAGGAGGCCGGTTATCAGCTGCCGGTGCCTTCTTTGGTAACCTATTAAAAATCACACCTTTAATTAAAATTGATCAAACGGGTGCGCTAGAAGTGATTGATAAAATCCGTACTGACCGTAAAATGAAAGAAAAATTCAAAGGAATTTACGAGACTGCCCACGCTAGATATGGTCACCGGTTACATGTGTCTGTAGCCCACTCAAATGCTTCAGAACGTGCCTTAGAGCTTGTTGCCAATATGTCAGATGATATGGATATGTCACAAGTAACTGTCTCTGCATTAACGCCGGTTGTAGGGACCCATGTAGGGAACGGTTCGATTGGAATCTTTTTAGTGGTAGATGCCGAATTGTAAAACGAGAGAAAAATGCGATTTATCGCATTTTTTTTGTTATAATATACTGTAAATCAACACAGGAACCAAGTGTTACAAGGAGGAAAATATTATGCGCTCAGCAATCATTGTAGATAGTACATCCAGTTTGCCTGACGAATTAAAAAACCATCCCGATGTGTACGAGGTAACTTTAAAGATTGCTTTTAAAGATGGCGAAGTGATGGATGATACCACTAACGAAATGAGTTTAAAACACTTTTACCACAAAATGGTGAGTGAAGACGAATTGCCAACCTCATCTCAACCCGAACCAGCGGACTATTACCGAATTATGGATGAACTAGTAGCTAAGGGTTACGACGAGGTTTACGGGGTCTTTATGTCTAGTAAACTGAGCGGGACCTTCCAAACAGCCCGTATGGTCATGCAAGAATATCAAGATCGAATCAAAGTTCACTTAATCGATACCAAGGCTGTATCCATTATCATTACCCACGAAGTGAAAGAATTGATTCGTTTGATTGAATCAGGCTATAAAGCTGAACAAATTATTCCAGCCATCAACCAAATGATTCAAGATTCAGAAATTTATGTCTTTATTGAAGATTTAAACAACTTGGTCAAAGGTGGCCGGGCTAAGGCAGCCTCAGCCTTTATCGGCTCTGTATTAAAAATCTATCCTATTCTACGATTTGAAGATGACGGGACAGTAGATGTTTTTGAGAAGATCCGTACTGAAGGAAAGATTAAAAAATCTTGGTTGCGTATCTATGAAGAAGCCCGTGCGCAATTTGGTGACCGTCTGCATTTAGGCTTTGCCCACGGTGATGCCTATGATAAAGCCATTGAATTCAGAGACTTTTTCCTAGAAAACTATCCAAATGAAGACATCATTATCCGTTATTTAACACCAGTTATAGGGGTTCACGGCGGTAAGGGTGCCTTAGGTATGGGGTTACTGGTAGACGCTGACTTAGACTAAGTGGAGGCTATATGTTATCAACACTAATTTACTTGGAAAATGACTTGGATCAATACTTGATGCTCCACCGGACGAAAAAAGCCAACGACGTCAACCATGGGAAATGGATTGGTATCGGCGGCAAATTTGAACAGGGTGAATCACCTATGGAATGCTTGGAAAGAGAAGTCAAAGAAGAAGCTGGCCAGAAATTAAAAGCAGCCGTTTTCCGGGGGATAGTCACTTTTATCTATGCTGACCAGGAACCCATGTATATTTTCTTATATACAGGTCGACTAGAAAATAATAAGGTCGGGCAAACCAGAGAAGGGGACCTAGCTTGGGTAGATAAGGACAAGATTTTTGACTTAACCCTTTGGGAAGGCGACCGTATTTTCCTCAAAGAATTGATTGGGTCATCTACATTGATGGATATTAAATTGGTATATGATGAAAATGATGTTTTAAAATTGGTTGAAAAGCGGTAGAGTATATAGTAGTGAAAAATGAATGATTGTTGTGAAATTGTAAGGTGACTTTACCAATTTTTTACATATAAATTGTTTACATATAGTATATTGTAGAAATGAAAATTGCCCTAATTAAAAAAAGATTCAAGTATTCTGGATCTTTTTTGTGTATATAGTGATCACAGTACTTCATTCACTACATGAAAAGGAGGGAATGTAATGATAGATATCCATAATCATATATTACCAGGCGTGGATGATGGCGCTAAAGATATTGAAATGGCAATAGAGATGGCGAATGTCGCTGTTCAAGAAGGGATTACCCATATCTTAGCCACACCTCACCACCGTAATTCAGAGTTTGTTAATGAACGTAGCAAGGTTGAAGAAGCTGTTGGGCAACTGCAAGTAGAACTTGACCGCAGAGGCATTGATTTAGTTGTATTCCCTGGTCAAGAAATCAGACTCCACGGTGAGTTGTTAGACCACATTGATCAAGGTGAAGTTTTATTTACAGATTTAGATGGCCATTATGTTTTAATTGAATTTCCAAGTCATGAAGTACCACATTATGCGGAACAAGTATTCTTTGATTTATTGTCACGAAATATCCGCCCAATCATCGTTCATCCGGAACGAAATCAAAAGATTATTGAAAAACCAGAAATATTAAAACGTTTTGTGGACATGGGTTGCTACGCACAGTTAACAGCAGCTTCGTATTTAGGGGAGTTTGGTTCTGGTGTGGAAGAAACGAGTCGTTTGTTGATTGAGGAAAATCTAGTCCATATGCTCGCTTCAGATGCCCACCGTCCACATGGACCTAGGGGCTTTAATATGGAGGCAGCTTTCAATAAAATGCAGGCTGAGTATGGGACTCGTATTGTATTTGATTTTAAAGCCAATGCGAAAAGTTTGGTGAATGGGGATCCAATGATTACCAATTTTGATTTAGACCAACCAAAACGTAAGAAGAAATTTTTTGGTTTGTTTTAGTTTGTTGGATTATAGTTTTAAATCAATTGATCAGGAAAAAGAAAAGCACAAGTTGGGAGCGTAACGCGTAAATGAATTTTTCTAAATACCAAAAATATTCGATACTAGCGATTGCTGATTTTGTATCGATATTAGTCGCTGGTTTTGCCGCATATCTATTACTTGAAATTTATGTTGGTTTAACCTTATCAGTGACGTTAGGTTTATCTATTATCTATTTCATTACTTATATGTTAGCTAGTTTAGGAACAAAAAACTACAATTTGATTATCCGTTATATGAGTTTTAAAGGGGCTTCAGATTTACTGATTACCCATTTTATTGCGTCAATTTTAACCCTAGCGTCAGCAGCAATCATTTATAGAAGTTTTTCCATTCGTTTTGTTTTTTTATTAACTGTATTTGCTATAGGCCTAACCTTTTTATCGCGAGCTACATGGCGATTAACAATGGACCGTAGAGAAAACGCACAAAACGGTGAAGGGGTCTTTGAGCCAACTTTACTTGTAGGTGCAGGTCGAGGTGGGAATACTTTCCTTAAACAATTTAAAAATGATGGAGCTTACCGATTCGTTGGCTTTGTAGATGATGATAAAGAGTTATTACATAAGAAATTGGATAACTTGAGCATCTTAGGTTGCATTAAAGATATTCCAAGTATTATCGAACAATATCATTTACAAAACATCATTATTACGGCACCAACCTTACCAAGTGAAAAGATTGAACAAATCTTAGACTGGGGTATTGAATACGACGTGGATGTTCGTCAAATGCCTTCAGTTGAAAAAACGCTATTGGGCTATCAAATGGATACAGTATCTGGACCTAAAGAAATTGAAATTTCTGATCTTTTGGGCCGTGACGAGGTTGAGTTAGATGATGAAGATGCCTTCCGTCAAATCTCTGGTAAAGATATCTTAGTAACAGGTGCTGGGGGTTCAATTGGTTCTGAAATATGTCGCCAGGTAGCTAAATTCGCACCTCAAACGATTTATCTTTTAGGTCACGGAGAAAACTCAATCTACTTGATCAACCAAGAGTTCGCTCAAAAAGACTTACCAAATACTCGGATTATTCCAATTATTGCGGACGTTCAAGATAAAGAACACATTGAACAAATCATGCAAACCTACAAACCAGATATCGTTTACCATGCAGCAGCCCATAAACATGTGCCGTTAATGGAAGCAAACCCAACTGAAGCAGTGAAGAACAATGTCTTCGGAACAATGAATGTTGCGAATGCGGCTAAAAATGCTGATGTAGATGTCTTCGTTATGGTATCAACAGATAAAGCAAATAATCCACCAAATGTAATGGGTGCTTCAAAACGAATTGCGGAGATGCTAGTTACTGGAATGGATAAAGTTTCAACGCACACAAAATTTGCTGCCGTACGTTTTGGTAACGTACTAGGCTCACGAGGATCTGTTATACCTGTGTTCAAGAAACAAATTGAAAAAGGTGGACCAGTTACAGTCACTGACTTTAGAATGCGTCGTTACTTTATGACGATTCCTGAAGCTAGTCGCTTAGTTATCCAAGCTGGCGCTAAAGCAGAAGGTGGGGAATTGTTTATCTTAGATATGGGTAAAGAAGTTCTGATCCTAGATCTTGCTAAAAAAATGATTAAATTATCAGGATTTACTGAAAAGGAAATTCCAATTGTAGAAAGTGGTATCCGTCCTGGAGAGAAACTATATGAAGAATTACTGCTAACAGACGAAACAACTGGTCAAAAAGTAGATGATAAGATTTTTGTTGGGAAAATTACGAGCCAGCCAATTGAAGAAATCTATGAATTTGTTGAATCCTTAGATTTAACTGCTGTAGATGATGATCGTTTAAATAAAAAATTAATTGAATTTGTTCATCGTGATGCGAAAACGTCGGAAAATGGATAATGAGAAATAAGTAAAAATCATAAATAAATCAATATCTTATTGAAAACTTAAAAACTGATATGGTAGACTGACATAGTTATGATAATATATTCAAATAGGAAGTAAATAATATAAATTATATTTGCTCGAGGAGGACGAGATGAACGACACCCAAGAAATCTCTTTAATTGAGATACTGAATATTCTTACTGCGAATATTTGGAAGATTATTTCAACCACAGTTATTGGGATTGTATTAGCAGCTTTAGTGACATTTTTCTTGATGACACCAAAATATACATCTACAACTGATATTGTTGTGAATAACACTGCTACCGCCACTACAGAAAATACAATCACTCAATCAGGCCTACAAGCGAACTTGACACTTTTAAACACTTACCAATCATTGGTAAGCCGTCCATTAGTTCTTGATCCCGCCATTGCAGAGGTACCTGAAGCAGAAGGTATGACGGCTACTGAATTAGCAGAAAACGTGACAGTTTCTATGGATTCAGATTCATTACTATTTACCATTTCTGTAGAAAATGAATCACCCTATGTTGCTGCTAACTTAGCCAACGCAATTGCTGTATCTTTCTCTGAAATTGTACAACAAGTATTACAAGTAGAGAACGTTTCGATTGTAACCCCAGCTGAACCTGGTCAATCGCCAACTTCACCAAATGTGATTTTAAACATCATCATTGGTGCGTTATTAGGATTGATTGTCGGTGTTGTATTGCAATTAGTCAATGCAATGTTAGATAATTCAGTTAAGAGCAGTGATATCGTTGAAGAGCTTGGTTGGACTTTATTAGGATCTATTCCACAAATGGATAAAAGTAAGGTTGAAGATACGCGCTTCAAAGGTAATACAGTTAAAGATGGTTCTAGAAACCGTCGTCGTGTCTAGGAGGTTCAATTTTGTTTAAGAATAATAGAAAACATTTTGACAAGATGAATGCAGAACAACGCCGAGGCGCTAGTTTAATTACTGTTACGCAACCAAATGACGTCATTTCTGAATCTTTCCGTCAAATCCGTACGAATATCCAATTCTCAATGGTTGACCGTGATTTTAAATCAATCATGTTCACATCATCTGGTGTTTGGGAAGGTAAATCAACTGTTACAGCCAATACTGCTGCTGTAATGGCACAACAAGGCTTGCGTGTCTTATTAGTAGATGCTGATTTACGTAAACCAACAGTAGCCAAAACATTTAATATCAACACAACTGTTGGATTGACTAGTTTACTAACAGATCGTGATGCTAACATCATGGATACTGTAAACTATGTTGCCGATGCAAATATTTACATTTTAGCAGCTGGTCCAATTCCGCCAAACCCATCTGAACTACTAGGTTCAAACCGGATGGCTGAATTAATCGGTGAATTAGAAGAAATGTTTGACTTAGTTATTTTTGATACACCACCGATCCTAGCTGTTACCGACGCACAAGTTGTTGCAACGCGTGTAGATGGCGTGATTGTGGTTGTTCGTTCTGGAATTGCTAACAAAAACGAAGTACGCAAAACAAAAGATTTATTGGACGTGGTAAATGCCAACGTGATTGGTGCCGTATATAACGGGGAAGATGCCAATAAATTGGGCTATGGTTATGGATATGGCTACGGTTATGGCTATGGTCAAAGCGAAACAAGCAAATAATCGATTTCAAATTAAGGGATAGGGTTTCGGCTCTATCTTTTTTTTGCGCTTGCGCATCGGAGTAGTCCAGATGGCTAGGGATTTCGATTGCTTTTTGGACGTCTTTTGATAATGATTTTGATTCTGGGTGTGTTATTCTAGTCAAAGAAGTAAAATAACTTGTGAATTTTGACAAAGGAGAATAAGCAAATGGATTATAGACGATTTGGCGATGTGTTAGTTGTACGACTTGATAGAGGCGAAGAGATTATTTCTACTTTAGCAGAATTAGCTAAGCGTGAGAAAATCTCTTTAGCAACTGTTCAAGGGATTGGGGCTTGTGACCAGGTGAAATACAGCCTATACAATGTGGCAGAGCGTTCATACAGTCCTAACGAATTAAGTGAAGAGTTAGAGCTAACTTCATTGAACGGCAATATGTCGATGATGGACGGCGAACAATATAACCACCTACATGCTACGTTTGGCCGTGCAGATGGGTCAGTAGTTGGTGGCCACTTAAACGAAGCCATTATTTCAGGTACTGGAGAAATTTTTGTTCATATGATTTCTGGGGAAGTGGAACGGTCGAAGGACCAAGCAGAAACCGGTTTGAACTTGTTCGATTTCAATAAATAAGATCTTTGTTCGTCTGATTGGAAAATGAAGATCATCTTATTAACAGAAAGTTCCCTAACTAACAAATTGTAAGCTGAATTCTTGTATTAATTCGGATTTGAAATTATAATAGAACTATCTAAAAATATATTCAAAAATGAACGGAGAATAACGATGACAACAATGAAAGAGAAGTTTGGTTTTAAACCAAATGAAGGCTTGCAATTTGGCCTGTATTCTTTAGGTGACTATGCCCCAAATCCACATACCAACCAAGGGGTAGGGGAACAAAGAAGAATTCAAGAATTAATCGAAACAGCTAAGCATGCTGAACAAGCAGGCTTAGATATTTTTGCCCTTGGTGAATCTCATCAAGAACACTTTGTCTCTCAAGCCCATGCAGTCATTTTAGGGGCCATTGCCCAAGCGACGAATAAGATTAAATTATCATCTTCATCAACTGTTGTATCGACATCTGACCCGGTTCGAATTTATGAAAACTTTGCGACTTTAGATTTAATTTCTGACGGGCGGGTTGAATTAGTAGGTGGTCGTGCCTCTCGAATTGGTTTATTTGAGCTGTTAGGTTATGAATTACGCGACTATGAAGAATTGTTCGAAGAAAAATTTGAGTTATTAAATTACATAAACCAACAAGTTGAAAAGGGTGAAAAAATCACTTGGGAAGGGCAATTCCGCCACCGTTTAAACCAAGCAGAAATTTTCCCTAAACCAAAAGACAACTTCATTCCAATTTGGCGAGGTGTAGGTGGCCCTTCAGCGTCAGCAGTGAAAGCAGGGCGTGCGGGTATCCCGATGGTCCTAACGACTCTAGCTGGACCAGCGATGGCCTTTTATCCAGCTGTAGAGGCTTACCACGAAGAGCTAGCGAATCTTGGTATAGACCCAACAACTTATCCGTTAACAACAGCTAGCCCCATGTATATTGCCCCTACAGGTCAAGAAGCATTGGCAGAGTTTTACCCACATGTGAAATCATCATTCTTACATTCAAATGGCTCTATTTTCCCTAAGCAGCAATTCGCTCAGTCAAGATCTGTTCAAGATACGATGATGGCGGGCAGTCCAGAAATGATTGTTGATAAATTGATTTATCAATATGAAGTTTATGGTATGGATCGGTACATCGGCCAAATTGATATGGGTGGTGTTCCGATAGATAAAATCAAACGAACCATTGATTTACTAGGTGAAAAGGTCATTCCTGAAGTGAAGAAGTACACCAAAAAAACTAGTGTAGATCAACAATTGCAATAGAAAATAACAAGGAGCTGAATATCACTAATTCAGCTCTTTTTCTTTGTTCAAAAAAATACAGACCACTATTAAAACCGCTATCTTCTTGCTGTTTAAATCTCATCGTAAGTACTTACAACAATATTTACCAAGTAAATATTTAAATAAGGTTGACGAAAATGTGATTTGCGCGTTATCTAATAATGTGCCAAGTTAAGACAAGGAATTATACAGGGACCGTCCCTTTACTTATCAAGATAGTTAGGGCAATAAATATGCATACAGCTTTGGGTGAACCACTCATAAAACTACTTTAATCAAAAACGCTTAAATAAAAAGAGCAGGTGCACCCACTTACTTCAATAGGGGATACCTGTTTTTTTTTTCTACTTCAAATAATCATAATCAACGGGGCTTTGGATCATGGTCTTAAACTGGTTAAAATCTGCCGAATTCCCAAGCGCCCACATAGCCTTCATGACTAGGGCTTCGCTGGTGATATTCGCTGTTTCAATAATATGCTTTTCCCCTAGGATTGACTGACCAACTGCATAGACCTCATAATCAGAACCTTCCATTGGTACTTGAGTGGTTAAAATCACATATTTTCCATGGTTAACGGCTGCCCGAATTTGCCCTGCATAATCAAGAGCTGTCAATTGTGGAATCCCGCCGATCCCAAAACCTTCAATAATGATGACATCCACCAACTGACAATAGGATTCAATGACTTGGGCAGGAAGGCCTGGCGTTAATTTAATCAAGCCCACGCGCGGATTCAGTTGGTTGTAGAATTTAACTGGCCCTAAATCACTAGATTGATTTAAGATAGGTAAAACCCTTTGTGACCGGACAACTGCCCGGTTGGCGAAATCAATGGTTTGGAAAGCTTGGTAAGACCGCGACCGGACTTTGCGCGACCGGGTGCCCAGTAAGACCTCCCCGTGGAATACAATCGATACGGCGTAGGCCTGGTCAGAAATGGCATAGGTTACGGCGTCTAGGATATTTTTCACGCCATCATTACCAATTTTTGATAGGGGCACTTGTGACCCAGTAAAGACAATTGGTTTGGTACTGTTTTGAACCAGGTAAGATAAAGCAGCAGCCCCGTAGGCCATAGTATCTGTCCCGTGCACGACAACAAAGCCGTCATAGGCCTCGTATTGGTCCTGGATAACTTGGGCCATCTGCAGCCAGTTTTCCGGTTGCATATTGGTTGAATCGATAGACAATAGGTTGACTGCCTCATAAGTAAAGTCTAACCCAGAAGATGCTAGGATTTCAGTCAGTTCTTGGTTGATAGTCCCGGCAACAAGCCCGTGGTCGGAATCCTGAGCCGAAATCGTCCCACCAGTCAGTATAAATAAAACGCGCTTGGTCATGAAATGCTCCTTATTAAAAATATTTACGCCCATTATACCACGAAAAAGCGTACCAGAAAGGATCTCCGGTACGCACGTTTCCGTTATCATATGATGATTATTGACGGATTTGCCCATCCCCATAAATCACATATTTATAAGTCGTTAAGGCTTCAATCCCCATTGGTCCGCGGGCATGCAATTTCTGAGTCGAAATCCCTATTTCACCACCAAAACCAAATTTATCGCCATCTGTAAAGCGAGAAGAGGCGTTAACAACCACCGCAGCAGCATCAATATCATCTACGAATTGACGGGCTACCGAGTAGTCTTGAGTTACAATCACTTCTGTGTGGGCAGATGAATAAGTTTGGATATGTTCAACCGCTTCATCATAGCCAGAAGTTACCTTGACCGCAATTTCATAAGCCAAGAATTCCGTCGCATAATCTTCCTCATTGACAGGTAGGATATCGATCTTTCCTTGCAAGATTTCCCGGGTTCTTTGATCCCCGTGCACCACAACCTTGTCCGCCGTAAAGGATTCAACGATTTGTGGCAAAAAGGCTTCCGCGACTTTTTCGTCGACTAGTAGGTTTTCTAAAGCATTACATACTGAAACCCGCTGTAGCTTGCCATTTTTCAAAATGGCTAAAGCATTATCTAAATCAGCCGCTTCATGCACGTACAGGTGGTCGTTTCCGATACCTGTCTCAATTGTTGGCACAGTCGCATTTTTCACGACATTTTGAATCAAGGCTGCACCACCACGTGGAATTAAGACATCTAAATATTGATTCATCTGCATAAATTGAGTCGCTAAGGCCCGGTCAGGATTGTCGATCAAGTTGACCGCATCTGTTGTTACGCCAGCTTCAGATAAACCAGCTTTAATGGCTTCAATAATGGCCAAGTTGGATTGAATCGTTTCGCTACCCCCACGTAAAATGACCGCGTTACCGGCTTTAAAGGTTAGGGCAGTAGCGTCTGCTGTTACATTTGGACGTGATTCAAAAATAATCCCGATAACCCCAAGAGGTACACGTTTCTTCCCAATCTCAATGCCATCTTCCGTAAACCACATTTCATCCGTTTGCCCGATAATATCCGGTAAATTCGCCACCTTTTCAAAACCAGCGGCCATATCGTCAATCCGACTTTTAGTTAAGGTCATGCGCTCAATAAAGCTTTCGGGGCGCCGATCAGCCTCTCGTGTATTTTCAATATCGGCCTGGTTCGCCTCTAAAATCGCCGCTTGCTTGGCCCGCAAGGACTTGGCCATTGCTAATAAAGCTGCATTTTTTTGTTGGCTTGGCAATTTGCCTAATTCTCGTGAAGCCACTTTTGCAGCTTTACCAAGATTCACTAAACCTTGTGCATCAATCATGTCTGTACCTCCATTACATTAGAATTATGAGTATTTTCTCATGTTGTTCATTAATTATAACCATTTCTCTTGAGAAAGGCTATTGGATTTGCTTATTCTGGCATGAAAAGTGTCCCAATTGATTCTCCTTTAACTAAGTCTAAAATCTGCATAGGGTCTTCTGATGACATAATTACCGTCATTTGTCCAGATTTTAAAGATTCATTAGCAGCCGTCAATTTCGTTTCCATTCCACCAGTTGAAAAAGCAGAAACATCGCCTTTAGCCATATCCATTAAGTCGTCAGTCACCTCATGCAAGACATCAAAGCGAACCGCATCAGGATTTCGCTTCGGATTGTCATCATAAAAGCCGTCTACATCTGTTAGGAAAATCAACAAGTCCGCATCCATAGTGGAAGCAACCAAGGCAGATAGGGTATCGTTATCACCAAAACGGGTTTGGTGGTCCATTTCATCAACTGCTACTGCATCGTTTTCATTGATAATCGGTAAGATTTTTTGCCCTAATAAGGCATTCATGGCATTCTTGTAGTTGTTGTAAGAATCCGGGAAGTCGATAATGTCCCGTGTTAACAAGATTTGCCCGATAAATTGGCTGTAGTAGTTAAATGACCGACTATATAAATTCATCAAAGCTACTTGTCCAACAGCGGCAGTCGCTTGCTGTGACGCCATATCGGTAGGTCGGCTGGTTAAGCCCATTTTGACAGAACCAACACCAATCGCACCTGAGGTTACAAGAATCACTTCCTTACCATCTTGAATTAAGGTGGAAAGAGCCAAAGCTAGGCGGTCAATCCGGTAATAATTGATTTGATTTTGACTATCCAAAAGAGAATGTGTCCCAATTTTCACAACAATTCTCTCTGCGCTTAAAATTCCTTCACGATTCATCTCATTCATCCTCATCTAAAAATTTTATATATTAAAATTAGTTTTACTCTTTTTTAATCGAATTGAAATCTCACTCTGTTATTATATCATAGAGGGCCTGTGATTTTTAGGCAGGTAAAAGAGAAATGGGAAAAAACGAGGAGTGACTTTTGTGTCAAAAATGAATATCAGTCTATTTAACAAGGCCTATATTGCTGTTGTATTGGCTTTTATCTTAGTTATTGCAGCCTACGATGTCAGCTATAGTAAGACCAATGCAGACGAAGAAATGACTAGTAGCCAAGAAGTAAATACTCAGCAAGCAACAGACGGTAGCACTGACCAGACAAGTGGTGATAATGCTACTGATGATGCAGAAAAAAAGGCTGAAGCACGAAAAGCTGAACTAGCAGAAACCATTACTACACCAGTCGCATCAAATGCGACAACCGATGAAGAAGCAAGCCAAATGGCTGAGTTTTCAGCTGACTATGCTGATGATATCCAAACTTATTCTGTGAAGGATATCGCAACAAATGTAGCTGCTGCGCTGGAAATGGACGAAACTGCAGCCTTAGCCCAGTTGCTGGCAGACCTACCTAAAGAAGTTGACGTAGATTCAGCACAATATCAATTAGTCAACAAACTTAACCCATTACTAACCGAACCAGTGGTGGATTTTGCTTATGCAAATTCAGGGAAATTATATAACGCTGCAATCACAGATGCTTATACTGCACTAATGGACGGAGCAACAAATGCTGGATATACACTTGCTACTATTTCTGCCCACCGAACAATTGCTTACCAAGCACAAAATGTGGAGAATGGTTTTCGAGATTATTTAGCCCAAGGCTATTCAGAATCAGAAGCGCGTGACCTAACAAATGCTTATTTTGCACCAGCTCAAGCCAGTGAACATTCAACTGGACTAGCCTTTGACTGGTTAGGAACTGAATGGACAGGTATCGGTGGCAGTTTAGATGAGGCTTATGCAGACCAACCATCAGCTCAATGGCTCTCAGAAAATGCCCAAGATTATGGCTTTATTTTACGGTACCCACAAGGAAAAGAGCAGGTAACGGGGTATAGCTTTGAGCCATGGCACTACCGTTATGTCGGGGTAGAAGCTGCGCAATATATCACTAAGTATGACATCACATTAGAAGAATTCTTAGCCCTAGTAAACTATCAAACAACATTAACAGCAGAAGGATTAGTTTAATGGGCTGACTTGATTGTGAACAAACTAAAAGAATCCAGCAAAAAGCGCCCGAACATCATGATCGAGCGCTTTTTTAATGGATATTATCTTTAGAAATTAAAGTCCATTGTTGCAAAGTAGTCTTCTGGTGTTTCTGGGCGACGTATTTGTTTAAATGTGCCGTCTTCTTTTAACATGACTTCTGCTGAACGTAATTTAGCGTTGTATTGGTAACCCATTGAGGCACCGTGTGCACCTGCGTCGTGGATCCAGATGTAGTCGCCAATGTTTGTTTTTGGTAATTGACGGTCGATAGCGAATTTATCGTTGTTTTCACATAGACCACCTGTTACATCGTATGTTTGGTCGGCAGTTTCGTCTTCTTTGCCTAAAACAGAGATGTGGTGGTAAGCACCGTACATTGCTGGACGTAATAGGTCAGAGGCTGATGCGTCTAATCCTAGGTAGTCTTTATAAGTGATTTTTTCATGTAGGACTTTGGCTACTAAACCACCATTTTCAGCTAACATCCAACGACCTAATTCGGTAAAGATGGCGACGTCGCCTAGGCCAGCTGGTTCCATGATGTCTTCGTAAGCTTGGCGCACACCGTCACCGATGATATCGATGTCTGCTGGTGTTTCTTCTGGTTTGTAAGCAACCCCAACACCACCAGATAGATTGATGAAGGCAATGTTTAAATCAGTTTGGTCTTTTAATTCAACCGCTAATTCAAATAAGGTACGGGCTAATTTTGGATAGTATTCGTTTGATGTCGAACCAGAAACTAAGAATGAGTGGATACCAATATTTTTCACGCCGTAGTCTGCTAATTTTTGGAAGGCTTGGCGGGTTTGTTCTGGTGTCATACCGTATTTGGCGTCACCAGGATTATCCATGATGCCGTTAGCGACTTCGAATGTCCCACCCGGATTGTAACGGATACAAACTGTTTCTGGGAATTCACCTACATGTTCTTTGAAGAAATCAATATGGGTGATGTCATCAAAGTTAATGATCGCACCAAGTTCAGCCGCTTTCTTGAAGTCGGCTGCTGGCGTAACGTTAGATGAAAACATAATATCGTGACCTGAAAAGCCAACTTTGTCGGCTAGTACAAGTTCTGTATAAGATGCACAGTCTACGCCCATACCTTCTTCTTGCATAATTTTCAATACGTGTGGATTTGGTGTGGCTTTAACAGCGAAATATTCATGGAAGTTAGGGTTCCAAGAGAAAGCTTTTTTTAGACGACGACAGCGATCTCTGATACCGGCTTCGTCGTATAAATGGAATGGTGTAGGGATTTCAGCGGCAATTTCTTCAACTTTTGCCAGGCTAGTAAATGGACGTTTGTTTTGCATGAATTGTTGTCTCCTTTAAATTTAATCTTACTCTCATTATGAAGAAAAAGGGTGGTTTATGCAAGCCAAGAATCTTTGTCTGGTAATGACCTTATAAAAAAGACAACAATATGAAAAATCTATGTGAATTGGCTTGACAATTTTTTTAATTAAATCTATGATAATGCTATTGAAAGACGCAACTAGATGAATGACAGCCATATTCGAGGGGATTTTTTGATGAAAATGAACAGCCTACATACGAATAATCGCTTTTACTTTAGCTATTTTAGGTAGTTTGTATTTATGAAATCTGTTTTAGATCATAGATACAAACGTCAGTAAACAACTGAACCGTATCTATGATGGCTAAATATTTTGTTGCGTAACAAGTGGCCACGTAGAGATAAAATCTATTGTGGCATAGCTAGATATTTTAGCGCTATAAGCACCTATTTAGATTTTATCTGGATAGGTGCTTTTTTTCTTTGGATTGATTATAAAGGGGAGTAAATAATGAAAAGATTGAGCTTAAAGAAGGGCCTGGTAACTTTACTAGCCAGTTTGGCTATTTTTGCGGCTGGCTGTGAGAATGCTGAAGACAATGGCATTTTAGATATCGGTATTTTGTCAATTATGGACCACAATTCCTTAAATGATGCGGAGCAAGGTTTTATTGATGGGATGACTGAACTGGGTTATGAAGAGGGCGTTGACGTGGTTTACCACCGGATGAATGCCCAGGGTCAGCAAGCCAACTTGTATCCAATGGCAGGACAATTGTTGAAGAATTCTGAGCTGGTTTTAGGTATCGGAACGCCGACGATTCAGGCACTAGCCGTGACGGAAGAGGAGAAACCACTCCTTTTTACAGCCGTAACTGACCCTATAACAGCAGGTTTGGCGGAATCACTAGAGGGTTCGGGCCGAAATGTGACGGGAACAAGCGACCAGATGCCGGTTGAGAAGCAAGTTGAGCTCCTAATATCGATTAAACCTGAAGCGGAAAAAGTTGGCATCATCTACAATACAGGTGAGGTCAACTCGCAAATTCAAGCAGAACAAGCTGAAGCAGCCATTATAGCGGCCGGTAAAACGCCAGTCATTCGTACAGTCACCTCAACTAATGATGTACAACAAGCCTTGAATTCTGTGATGTCAGAAGCGGAATTGTTATATATTCCAACAGATAATATCATGGCAGGGGCAGCGTCAACGGTTGGTGCGGTTTCTGAACAATATCAAGTGCCGGTTGTTGCTGGATCAATTGACCAAGTGGAAGATGGTGGATTGGCGACTTATTCGTTAAACTACTACGAATTGGGACGTCAAACAGCTGAAATGGCAGCACGTGTAATTAAAGGCGAAGATCCTTCGACCATGCCGATTGAGCAAGCTGAAGAATTAGAATTATATGTAAATGAAGACGTGGCGGAAGCGCTGGGCATCGATCCTGACAGCATCCAAGTGGCAGAATAAAGGGAAGAGAGAGGATTTTAACATGAGTGTTATTTTAGGCAGTATATCAGAAGGCTTGTTATGGGGATTATTGGCGATGGGGGTTTACTTAACTTACCGAATCCTAAATGTGGCCGATATGACAGTTGAAGGATCGTTTTCTTTAGGGGCAGCCTTGGTATCACGGTTAATTTTTGAATTTGCCATGGAACCTTGGATGGCCACCTTACTATCATTTGTTATTGGGGCAGGTGCTGGACTAATTACTGGTTTATTACATACGAAATTGAAAGTACCAGCTTTGATTGCATCTATTATTACCATGACTGGTTTGTACTCTATTAACCTACGTATTTTAGGTCAAGCCAACTTGCCATTATTAAGTCAAAATACCTTGGTCACTCAAATGCGTCAATTAATTGAAGATAAGACTTTAGCAGTTATCGTTATTGGTTTAATCGTTGTTGTAGCCATCGTAGCCTTACTTAAATGGTTCTTCGATACGCAAATTGGTTTAGCCATCCGTGCCACAGGTGATAACTACATGATGAGTGAAGCCAACGGAATCAATACAGACTGGACAAAGATTATCGGCTTCATGGTAGCCAACGGATTGGTTGGTTTATCAGGTGGTTTATTAGCACAAAACAATGGCTATGCCGATGTCAACATGGGTGTTGGGGCCATGGTTATCGGTTTAGCCTCTGTAGTCATTGGTGAAGCCATCGGGAATAACATCACCTTTGTTAAACGATTATTAGCGATTGTATTAGGGTCAATCATTTACCGTTTACTATTACTATTGGTATTAGAACTAAACTTCAATCCAAACGACGTTCGTCTATTCTCAGCCTTAATCCTAGCCGTAGCGCTTGGGGTACCAGCTGTTCGTCAACACGGTAAAAAAGTTATGAAAAACTCAATCACAACCAAAGAAGATTAGAAAGGAGATTGACCAATGACTAGCGTATTAACATTACAAAACGTACATAAAACATTTGAAGCCAAAACACCAAACGAAAACCACGTATTAAAAGGGATCGACCTAAAGGTGGAAAAAGGGGATTTCATCACTATTATTGGGGGTAACGGGGCCGGAAAATCGACTTTCCTAAATGCCATCGCCGGTTCGCTGTTGGTAGACCGAGGGGCTATTAAAATTGAAGATAAGGACGTGACTAACCTAACTGCCAACAAACGCGCAGGCCTAGTATCACGCGTATTCCAAGACACACGAATGGGAACTGCTAGCCGTTTAACTATCGAAGAAAACATGGCTATTGCAGACCGTCGCGGACATTTATTTGGATTTGGACGAGGGGTCAACAACAAACAACGTGAACAATTTAAAGAAGCCTTGAAACTATTGGACTTAGACTTGGAAAATAGATTAACTGCTGAAGTTGGCTTGCTTTCTGGTGGACAACGTCAAGCATTAACATTATTGATGGCGACTTTGAAAAAACCAAAAGTCTTATTATTAGACGAGCATACAGCCGCCTTAGACCCTAAAACTTCGGATATGGTATTGAAACTAACAGAAGAAGTGATCGAGCGTGACCAATTAACAGCCTTGATGATTACCCATGATATGGAACAAGCTATCCAAATGGGTAACCGCTTGTTGATGATGGATAATGGCCGTATCTTGATTGATATCTCAGGTGAAGAGAAGAAACAATTAACCGTACAACAATTATTAGACATGTTCAAAAAACAATCAGGACGCGCATTAAACGATGACGCTTTAATACTAGGCTAAGAGCAGGACCGTTCAGCTCAATAACGATTGCAGTCTAAGTTGGTACTACACGCAGTGTGGTGCAACTTAAGTTGAATCGGACTTGGGTTTGTCGAGCAAACTCGACTTGATTGAACCCATGCAATTGTAGTTTAGAAGGTCTTCGGCTATCACAATATAAATGATCTTTCATAACTGTTGGGGATGATTCAAAATCATTCGTATACATTAGACTGTAGTGGTTAGGCCAACTAGCTCACTAAGATATGAGGACGGCCGCATCATGAAGAATATCGTCTTCCTTTAGACACAAAAAGACCGCCAGGGTTTTCCTAGCGGTCTTTTGATTTCTAAATTAGGCTTCTACGGTTAGTTGTTCACCGATTGCTGCTAAACGTGCAACGATTTCATCGTGTGACCAACCTTTAGCTTGTACGTAACGGTTGCGTGGGTGAACACGGCATTCGTGTGTACAACCACCAAGGTGTTTTTCTTGGTTTTCTTCTGAAGCTAAGATTTGTTTGTTGCATTCTGGGTTACCACAGTTTACGTAACGCTCACATGGTGTACCGTCGAAGTAGTCTTTACCAACGATTGATGGGTCAACGTGGTTGATTGGTACAGAGATGCGGTCGTCAAAGACGTACATTTTCCCTTCCCATAAGTCGCCACGTGTTTCTTCGTCTTGGCCGTAGTTTTCGATACCACCGTTTAATTGGCTAACGTTTTCGATACCTTCACGGATCATCCAACCTGAGAATTTCTCACAACGTACGCCACCAGTACAGTAAACAAGGACTTTTTTGTCCATGAATTTTTCTTTGTTTTCGCGTACCCATTCAGGTAATTCGCGGAAGTTACGGATATCAGGGCGGATAGCGCCTTTGAAGTGACCAAGATCATACTCATAGTCGTTTCGTGTATCTAATAAAACAGTATCTTCATCTAACATTGCTTCGCGGAAATCAGCTGGATCTAAGTGAGTACCAGATAATTCGTTGGGATTTAAATCTTCTTCTAAGTTTAAAGAAACGATTTCTTCACGGTAACGTACGAACATTTTTTTGTGTGCGTAGTCATCCGCTTCGTTAATTTTAAACCATAGGTCAGAAAATTCTTCCATAGCATGCATGTGGTCCATGTAGCGTTCGGTTGCTTCTTTTGGACCAGATACAGTACCGTTGATCCCTTCATCACCAATTAAAATACGGCCTTTTAAGCCGATTGATTTACAGAATTGTAATTCGTCTTTTGCGAATTGCTCTGCATCTTTAATAGGTACATATTTGTAGTAAAGTAGTACCTGGAATTCGTTGTTATTCATTTATTATTCCTCCATCATATTGCAGGTATGACTGCGAGTTTTTACGGATTATATTATAAGGCATAAATCAAGGATTAACAAGTACTAAATATGTTTCGATTGTTGAAAAAAGTCTACAAGCCTGTTTTTACATTAAAGAAACATGCTATAATAGATTGGGAAATATGGATCGATTACATGAATTTTTAAGTAAATCGTTAGTAGGGGTTAGTTATGAATCATAAAGGAACCAAGACAATAGAAACACAACATCTATTGTTGCGTAAGTTCAAAACAAGTGATGCCAAAGACATGTTCAAGAATTGGGCAGGGAATATAGCAGATACAGAATTTGTTACTTGGGACAAGCACCAATCCGTTTCTGATAGTAAGAGTATTTTAGAGAAATGGGATAAACGAAAGGACAGAAGTAAAACCTACAGATGGTGTGTGGAAGACAAAGATTCTGGAGAAGCAATAGGAGAAATCGCAGTGACTGAAGTGCATAAAGACACCCAGGCTGCAGACTTAACCTTCTGTATGGGTCAAGTCTATAAAGACCAGGGGTTGGCCAAGGAAGCTTTAGAAAATATTGTGCATTTCTTGTTTAAGGAAGTGCAAATGAACCGTTTGTCTTTTGATCAAGATAGTCGAAATGAAGCTGACAGACAATTGGCTTTAGCCTTAAACTTCGAATATGAAGGGCTACGAAAAGCAGCTTTAGCTAATAATTCAGGCATTTCGGACATGGCCTTGTATGGTGCTGTAAGATAGTGTTTAAAGTGAATAAAGAAAAAGGTATGTGATAGAAAACATCACATACCTTTTTCTTTTACAATATATTATAAAACTTTGTCTAAGAATTCTTTTGTACGGTTGTGTTGTGGATTACTGAAGATATCTTCAGGTTTACCTTCTTCAACAACATATCCACCGTCCATGAAGATTACACGGTCAGCTACTTCACGGGCAAAGCCCATTTCATGTGTTACAACGACCATGGTCATACCTTCTTTAGCAAGGTCCTTCATAACGTTTAATACGTCACCAACCATCTCTGGGTCAAGTGCTGATGTTGGTTCATCAAACAGCATGATATCAGGATTCATTGCTAAAGCGCGGGCGATGGCCACACGTTGTTTTTGTCCACCAGATAAAGAGTTTGGAAAAGCTTCTGCTTTATCCGCTAAGCCTACTTGTTCTAATAAAGACAAAGCTTGTTCTTTGCTGGCATCTTTTTGTGTCTTACCTAACTCAGTTGGCGCTAGGGTAATATTCTCCAAAACGCTTAAATGTGGGAATAGGTTAAAGTGTTGGAATACCATGCCGATATTTTGGCGGGCTTTATTAATATCAATAGATTTGTCGGCAATATTTGTGCCATCAACTAAAACTTCACCGCCGTTAATGTCTTCTAAACGGTTTAAACAACGTAAGAATGTTGATTTACCAGACCCTGATGGCCCGATGATACAAACTACCTCACCTTGGTTAATGGTTAAGTCGATCCCTTTAAGGACCTCATTTTTACCGAAGCTTTTCTTTAAATCATTTACAATAACTTTTGCAGTTGCTGTTGTTTCAGCCATTTTCTCATCCCTCTCGGAGTTCATTCTTATTCATCTACTCGTATATTTTCGATTGATAAATTTAATGGTATTTTAATTTGAAATGGTCACTTTGTCAACTTTTATCACAAGCTTTAATTGTAATGTAAACTTTGAGGGGCACTGATTGATTGATCTGGGGTATTTTGATATATTTTGTGTATTAGATTGGACAAGAAAGAGAGGTAGTAAATTGAAAAAAGTATTAGCTGCCGTAGATATTCAGCAATTATTCATCATCACTTTAGGGACTTTAAGCATGACCATCGGTTTGTATTTCTTTTTAGTACCTGATTCCCTTGTCGGTGGGGGTACTGGAGGTATGGCCCAGGTATTGGCACCTTTTATTCCGCTACCTTATTCAGTGATTCTTTTTGCCATTAATATAGTCTTACTGGTCATTGGGATTAAAGTGATTGGTAAGGAGTTTGGCGGGACAACCCTGTATTCTGTTATCCTCTATTCAGGCTTTTATGCCTTATTTGAACGGTTTGTGCCTGTGACAGGGGCAGTTGCTGATGATCCCTTGGTCAACTTGATTTTGGGGCAAGTCCTCCTGTCAACTGGTGTCGGCCTAGTTTTTAATGCCGGTGCCACAACTGGTGGGGTAGATATTATTGCCAAAATAATGAACATGTACCTACCTGTCAACTTTGCGACAGGGGTCATGATTTCTGATATGACCATCTTGTCTGCCAATATGCTAGTATTTGGGATTGAACGAGGATTGTATGCCGCAATCGGGGTTCTACTGGCCAATGTCGTTGTTGACCGCGTAATCACTGGTGGTTCCGCAAGATACAATGTGAATATTACGTCAGAAATTGCAGGGGAAATCAACGATTTTATTTTGATAGAATTGGCCCGTGCGACAACAATCTATACGGCTAAGGGTGGCTATACCAAGAAATCACGTGCGGTGATTACAACAGTTGTTGACCGTGAAGAATTATTACGTTTGAAAAACCAGGTAACTGAAATGGATGCGAATGCTTTTATGTATGTGTCGCCTGTATCTGAAGTGACTGGGCGCGGATTCTCCTTTGAAGTAAGAAGAAAACAGTCTCAAATTGCTAAACTAAGAGAGCGTGCGTTGAAAGGAAAAAATTCTAGTATCAAGAATTAGCCTTTTTGTTCCAATAATCATGTATAATAAATATATATATCATAAGAATGATAGCAATACGAACGGAGGGCTAGTGTGAGAACAGATGAATTATATTCAAAGTTGATCAATTTAGGATTTATAGAAAACTACTATGTAGCTAGCAAAGAATACAAGGATGGGTCAAAACATCGGATTTTGAAAATTTATGATGATGATTCCAAACTGGCCGAAGTAGCTTTAGACCAACCATACATGATTCGCACAACCTATGAAGGGTTTGAGGCTAGAAATGAACTTGAAAAACAAGCTTTATTAAACTTACTCATCAACTATGCACAAACACCAATTGAAGGACGACAGTCAGCCCTATATTTTGCCTATTACCATGATTTAAATAATATTGTGCATTTTATCAAACGTCTACGAAACAAACGTTTAACGGACGATATGATTCCATTAGCTTATTTTACTACGCTAACACCAGAACAAAGGGAGAGCTTCTTATTCTCAATGTCTGAATTTGATGATTTCCCAGAGGCATACCGACCACGATTTACACCAGATTCATTTGTTAAAGTGATTTCTTATGAAGAATTCTCGCAAAATATCCATGACCGCTATAACCTGGATATGCCTGAGGCAGAACCATCATACAGTAGAGCTGATGAAGAGGAAGATGATGTTAAAGAAGACGGCGATAACAACCAAGACAGCGACACGACACTTGGCGACGTCCATGATATCTTAGATTTTAGAAATAAATCTGACGATGACCAACCTGACCAATAGGATATATAACAAAAGAACCACTCTATCAGCGCTAGTCGGCATGGATAGGGTGGTTCTTCTTTTTGTAAATTTTAAAGAATAGTCTGCGTATTTTGTTGTGCATACTTCTTCGGAGAGGTGTTGAATACCTTCTTGAATGAACGGTAGAAAGTAGAGTAGTCACCGAATCCGGATGCGTCGGAAACGTCTTGTAAGGACATTTTGTTGGTGCTCATATGATTGATTAATTGTGCAGCATAGTTGGCACGTTTCGCAATTAAATATTCGTGGAAGTTTTGGTTCATTTCTTTACGGAATAGTTTTGATAAATAATATGGCGAAATATCAAATACTTGTGTAATCCGGTCTAATTGTAAGTCAGATTCTTTAAAGTGTTGATCGATATAGTAGATGATGTGACTAAAGTGTTTGTCCTCTTTATAATCACCAGACATAGACGGGATTTTCTTCGCATGGTAGACGTTCATCAATGAGTGGTATAGGTGAAAAGCAGTTGCGAAGGTAGTTTCTTCTACTTCTTCATCACTATAAGTAAGAATTTTATTTAAATGAGTAATTGTCTTATCCAGATTTTCTTTATCTAAACGGTAATGCCCCGGTTCATTATAAAAGCGAATAATATCTTCATAAAGATTATCATTTACCATAGCATATTGATGAATCAACTTCTCAGGTACCATGCAGCTAAAACGGGTATTATTAATACCTTCTTCACTAGTCATTAAATGCGGAATGTTAGGTGGAATGATCATAATATCACCATTGTAAAGTGTGTAACTGATATCATTTACGATAAACTGACATTGATTACCTAAGTAGAATAGAATTTCAAAATGGTCATGATAATGCATACTAGCAGTAATACTAGAGTATTCTGCAAGATCCATACCAATTTGCTCAAGTGAAGGAATATTATTATAAGATTTAAACATCATTGTGCGTCGTTCATCATGATAGCTAAGAGATAAATGTTTCTGAAATGTATTAACGGCAATTGCTTCCAAGAGTTCACCTTCTAATTTAACTTTCTTCATAATAATTTATACTTTGCAATATTTAACTTATGACTATAGTGTACTAAACTTGTACAAGCGGTTTCAAGACTTTTTATAATTTAATTTTAAGAAAGGCATTGTACCGTAAAAAACCTATTATATATGGTATAATTTAGGAGAAAATGAGGTCTTTGATAACCAATGCCAGTTATAATCAGATATCATATAGTATTTTACGACAGTCAGGAAAAATACACTTTTTAACACTGCGCAACTTTAGAATCTAAATTGAAAAAATATTTTAAAGGGTTTTTGGTTTCAATAGCACAAAAAAAACAGTACAATAAATTTTGGTGTAATGAAGAACCTATTTTATGCTGAAATTTATTGCTTTAGGAGACGAGCTTATGGATAAGGACCAAGAAAAACTTATACAAAGAATTCAAGCTGTGCCAACTGATGATTACAGCTACTGCATTCAAGTTATCTCTAAAATTTTAAGAGATAACCACAAACACACCAGCGATGATGAATTTATTAAAGCCTTTAATGAAGTGATGACGGAAAAATTCCCGAATCAATCAACAGATTACAATCAAATGATTGCTGAAATTAAAATGCAAGATGATGTCGAATTCGTTAAACGCATTCGCAATATTATGGCAATCGATCCAGTCCGCGCCAATTTTGAAATGTCATTATATATTCGCCGGATGGAAGACGATTTCGACCAATTCACACCTAAGAAAAACATAAAAAACTTAAGTATCTATGAGGAATTAGACTTATTCCAGTTTATTTACCATAATGAACCAGGTCTAGAATTAGCACCAACAACGCGTGACTATGCTGGGATGTATGTAGAATATGCCAAGGTGCAAATTCAAGCCAATGAATGGCGTGAAGCGATTGACTCATACCAACAAGCCTTATTATGGAATCCCTATGATGTAGACACTATCTACGCCTTAGCGGAACTATACCAAGAAATGGAACAGTACGGGATGTCTTACCCAACCGTTCTTAATGGCTTGAGTTATTCACTTAGAGTGGAAGACCTAGCTTATGGTTTTGCCTTAATTGGGGATTTCTATTACCATAAAGAAGACTTTGAGAAAGCCTACATGTTATACCATATTTCACTGATGTGGAATGAAAATGATAATGCCAGAGCAGGTTTAGAAGTCTTAGCAGAATTAGACCGTGAGTGGCCTGCAATTCTTGAAGGCAAGGAACAAGAAGCCTTCCTTGACGATCTGGGCTTAAACGACTACCCATCAGTGGATATGTTAACTGCTTTAAAAGAAGCCGCATTCCGCTTTAACGAGCACGGCGAATATGAAGCGGCCTACGAATATTTAGCCATTTATGAAGATATTCTGGGCAATGTTGACCCGCAAGTGACGGCAGTTTTAGACCAACTAGAAGCTGACCACCCTGATTTATTGATGGAAGAATTGGACCATGATCACGATCACCACCACCACCATCATTAAGCTATAAAAATTACAGAGACGAGACCAATTTGAGATTCATATCGGGACTCGTCTTTTTTTTTGCGAAAAATAATCACTGCCAGAAAGCTGGCTTGTGATATAATTGTTGCGTACAAAAATTGAGCGCGTGCAATAAAGGAGAATGTTATGATACCTAGATATACCCGTCCTGAAATGGGGCAAATCTGGTCACAAGAAAATAAATATGCCTCTTGGTTGGAAGTTGAAATTCTTGCAACAGAGGCATGGGCAGCCTTAGGGGAAGTCCCTAAAGAGGATGCGCAAGCTATTCGTGAAAAGGCCACTTTTGATACAAAACGAGTGGAAGAAATTGAAAAAGAAACCCGTCATGATGTGGTTGCCTTTACCCGTAATGTGTCTGAATCATTGGGCGAAGAACGTAAATGGGTGCATTATGGCTTAACGTCTACGGATGTTGTGGATACGGCTCAAGGTTACCAATTAAAACAAGCAAATGATTTAATTCGTAAAGGTTTAGACCGATTCTTGCAGGTGTTAAAAGCACGTGCGATTGAACATAAATATACTGTTACGATGGGGCGTACCCATGGTGTTCATGCTGAACCAACGACTTTTGGTTTGAAAGTAGCGCGTTGGTATTCAGAATGTAAACGAAATATCCAACGTTTTGAAGCGGCTGCGCGCGGTGTTGAAGCAGGTAAAATTTCTGGTGCAGTAGGTACATACGCCAATGTACCGCCATTTATTGAGACTTATGTGTGTGAACACCTAGGCATTAACCCACAAGAGATTTCAACGCAAATCCTACCACGTGACCTACATGCTGAATATATTTCATCACTCGCTTTAATTGCTACAATGATAGAAAATATTGCGACAGAAGTCCGTTCACTACAAAAATCGGAAACACGTGAAGTGGAGGAATTCTTTGCAAAAGGGCAAAAAGGGTCAAGCGCAATGCCACATAAGCGTAACCCAATCGGTTCAGAAAACATGGCTGGATTAGCCCGTGTTGTTCGCGGACATGTGATGACTGCTTATGAAAACGTGACTTTATGGCATGAAAGAGATATCTCTCATTCATCTGCCGAACGGATTATCCTACCAGATACAACGATCTTAGTAGATTATATGTTAAATCGTTTCGCAAACATTATGGAAAAACTCACCGTCTTCCCTGAAAATATGAAACGCAACATGGATGCTACTCACGGTTTAATCTACTCACAACGTGTATTGCTAAAATTGGTTGATGCAGGCTTATCACGCGAAGCAGCCTACGATTTAGTTCAACCATTAACAGCAATCGCTTGGGACGAAGGCAAGCACTTTAAAGGGCTTGTCGAAGCCAATGAAGAAATCGCTAGTCACCTAGACCAAGCAGCTATTGAAGACGCCTTCGACTACCACTACCACATCCAAAAAGTGGATGATATCTTCAAAAAATTAGGACTAGTTGAAAAATAATTTAATGCAAAACCGCAATGACAGCATACAAAAGGTCACAGTACTTAACCCAGATTAGGGCAAGTACCGTGACCTTTTTTGTTGGTATACGAAAAACTTGTTGCTAGTAGCAGGACTCATCATTATTTTTGCCCGAGGATAGACTATACCTTTCATCCTACTTTTAAGGCAACGATAGGTAAAGAAACAGTAGAAGGCTGAACATAATCAAAAAAGGAGATGCTTACGATTCTCCTTTTTTTGGTACCTCATGCGGTCTAATATGATAATGCTTAATAAAGGCTCTATAGAAGTTACTATAATCATTAAAGCCAGCTTTTTGCCATGACTCTGTGATAGACAAGCCACTTTCTATCAAGGTATAGGCATAGCCCAACCGCAAGTCCAAGATGAATTGATATATGGTTGAATGGAAGTAAGGCTGGAATACTCGGTTGACAGTTGACGTTGAAATGTCGAACTTGTCTGCAATGTCTTGAAGGGTTAAGTCTTTTCGGTAGGAATCAACAATAAAATGTTTAATTTCGTAGGCTAAAATCTCTCTTTCAGACATCTCTAACCGGTTTTGGTTTGAAGCAGAACAAAGTCGATACAATTCAAGGAATATGGTCGATACTATACTAAAGACCATTTTCTTTTGAATGTTGTCTTCAGGCCGTTTCAATTCCAACTGTAATTGAATCAAAGTTTGTAGTAGATGTTGCCAAGTGACGAAAGAGAAGCTGAAGACATGTGGTTCATCAAAAATGTGTTTAATTTCAGGTGTTTCCACAAAATCATTGGCAATGGCATCTATGTAAGGTTCGCCTAGGGATAAAATATAGGCGTATATTTTTTCTTCTGTTGGTTTATGGTCATCAACTTGAGGACTACAATCTTTTTCCGGTAAGATTAACCGTCTCATAATCGGTTCAGGTAAGACAACAATTTGGCGCACTGAGACGTCAATTTTTTTGTCGGCTAACTCAATAGAGAAGGGTCTAAGAGGAATCAAGAGTTCGTTTCGATGAAAAGAAGAACGATTATAAATGTCAACCATTTGCTGATCAACTTTTTTCAGTTTGATTCGAAATGGTGGTGTTCCAGTTGGCATAAATCAAAGCTCCTATTTTAAATATTCAATCTATCACTTATCAGTAGCAATAAAAGAAAGGGCGTGCACTGATAAGTTACACACCCTTTAATATACCACAATTTACTTTAGAATTGAAAAGACTATATCAAATTCAATCGTTTCATTTCAGCTTCTAGTGCAGCCACTGTTTCTTCTTGGGCAGGGACCAGTGGTAGACGCACTGAACCTGTATCGAAACCAAGCATGGACATGGCTTTTTTGATTGGAATTGGATTTGGCTCACTGAATAAAATGTCGATTAATGGTTTAAAAGCTGTTTGAATTTCAGCCGCTTTTTTAAAGTCACCATTTAAGGCATAATGCGTCATTTCGTGTACTTGTTTTGGTGCAATATTAGCCAAAACAGAAATCACCCCATGGCCACCCAAACTCATTAATGGAATAACTGTATCGTCGTTACCAGAGTACACATCAAAATCAGGACCGACGTGGTAGCGCGCATCTACTGCATTGGCTAAATCACCAGTTGCATCTTTAATGGCAACAATGTTATCGATGTTTTTAAGTTCCGACAATGTTTTAGGGGCAATAGACATTCCTGTACGACCTGGTACATCATATAAGATAATCGGCGTTGTTTTCACAGCATCTGCAATGGCGCTATAATGCGCCAATAAACCAGCTTGGCTCGTTTTTAAATAATAAGGCGTTACAGATAGAATAGCATCTGCACCTGCGGCTACACAGTCTTTCGTTAATTGGATTCCGTGGGCAGTATCATTAGAACCAGCACCGGCTATCACGGGTACCCGGCCATTGACTTTTTCCACGCAGAATTTTACTAATTCAACTTGTTCTTCGTCAGTTTGTGTTGAAGCTTCACCAGTTGTTCCTGCAACGACAATGGCATCTGTACCATTTTCAATTTGAAATTCAATCAACTCCGCAAACACATCGTAATTGATATTTTGTTCTAATGAATTATCATAAGGGGTAACGATGGCTACCGCAGAACCTTTAAAAATTGTCATGAGAATCCTCCTATATTGTGTGCAATTTGTAATTGTTTTTATGAAAAAACGATCAGATAGCTTGAGTATAAAAAAAGGCAGACAAGAGCATCACTCTATGTCTACCTAGGAAAACGTGTCAAAAAATACTGATAGCATTCAATAATCCTAACAGTTTTTAATCCCTAGCATAAGACAAGCGCTCCGCACCTTAATGGGTATTAAGGTTTGACAGGGATAACCCTCTTAGGTATTACCCCCAACACAGAAAATCTGCATTTCGGCACAACCACCTTTCACCATCGGCTACTGATTGGTTGCGCATCCTCTATATCTATACTTTCTATTCGTATAATCGTTAGTTTAAAACTAACATGACTACCAATTAAAGGCAAGGGCTAAATGAAAAAACTATTAGATTTCGCAATCGTTATTTCATTTTCTTTTTCTTATTAGACGTATAAGCTCTGGGCAATCGTTGACTTAAATTCGTCAATACTTCATGGGCAATCGTTCCAGCATGACTAGCAACGTCCACCACATCAACAGTTTGGCCGCCATTTGTCCCAATTAAGGTCACTTTAGCGCCCACAGGCATCTCATGGGGTAGGCGAATAATCATCTGGTCCATACAGATCCGGCCCACGCTCGGACACCGCTCGCCGTCAACAATGGCATCCAATCCCAAATAATTTCTTTGCCAGCCGTCCGCGTAGCCAATCGGTAGGGTAGCCACCCATTCATCCGAACCAGCCACATAATCAGCCCCGTAGGAAATCGTATCGCCCGCATGCATTTGTTTGACGTAGATAATTTCCGTCTCCAAGGTTAATGCTTGCTTGAAATCAACCGGCGACGCCACATCTTCCATACTTGGAATGGAACCGTATAAGCCCAGGCCAAGTCGCGCAACATCCAAAGTTTTTTCCGGGTACCAAAGGCTTAAGGCAGAGTTTGATTGATGGAAAAGGGGAGTGTACCCTAATGCTGAGTAGTCCAATTTCCCAAGCAAACTTTCAAAAAAGTCAGATTGGGCTTGAACCTTATCCTTACCATGGTCAGTGAAGGAATCAGCTGTAGCATAGTGGGTAAAGACTGAAGCCAACTTAAATTTCTTCGGATGTTTGGCAATGTAATCAATGATTTTCTGTGCTTCTTTAGCAGACCGCACGCCAATCCGTCCCATCCCAGAATCCACTTTAAGGTGGACATTCAATTGATGAAGGCGAGAAAAGTCTTTATCGTGTTTCTTGGCATATTTTAAATAGTCTAAGCTAGACACTGTCACACCAATTTCTAAATTGGCTAAAAGCCAAGCGTCGTCTGGATCAGTCAAGCCTAAAATCATGATAGGGGCAATAATCCCAGCGTCTCTTAATTCTAATGCTTCATCCGCAACCGCGACCGCAAAACCGTCGGCACCGCGAGATTGGAGGGCGTCGGCTATTTTGACGGCACCTAAACCATAGCCGTCAGCCTTAACAACTGCCATGACAGCTTTATTACCGATATGCTTTTTAATAGCGAAATAATTATGAATAATCGCATCTAGAGACACGATGGCCTTACTAGGGCGATGATAACCAATGGTCATAGTTTAAACCTCTCTTTAATCACATGGATTGATTGAAATAGATAGTAAATGACGTTAATACCGCGCATTCCACTTCTCATTTATTATACCACTTGTGGGTAAAAACTCGAAAGAAGGGTCTCTAACTTAAGGAAAAGCTAAGTTAGTCCAATCCTAAGCTCACCTTAGTGGTCATTTAAATTTTATCAGAGGTAGAGATTTGTAGAAACTTCGGTACATAACTATTGTAAGTAAGGATCCAAGGAACAACTCGGTCTCTTGGAAAAATGTACTCGATACCAACAGCGACAATGGCTCCCAAGAAGGTATCTAACACCCGAAGTAGGGCATAGACATATTGGTTGTGCTCTGGAATATTGAAGACAATGACAAGGAAAGTGGCGCTACCACCAATAACCCCTTGTGGATTCTTAACGAGAAGGTTAGTTTGAATCGTAATTAAAATACCTAAACCGCCTAAAAGTGCAGTAATCAAATAATGGTCAGGCAATAACTTATGTAAAAAAATATAAACTAATGAGGCAAAAGCCCCACAAACAATGGCTAAGGTTCTACGCAAACCAAAAGAAAGCGACGAAGTGACGTTAGCCCTTTGTGAAAATACCGCTGAAAGGGCAGCAATTTGCGGGTCAATAGGGATAAATGCTGAAATAAGAACAATAATAAAGACACTCAATGAAGTCTTTAGGGTCCGCATACCAATATGAAAACTTTGTTTCACTGAAATAAGCTCCTTTAATTAAGAGGGAAAGTTGAAAAATTTCCCTTCTCTACAATTTGAAATTTCTTGTAAATAGATTATACTAGGAATACTGGATAAAATGAACTAAATAATAAAGGTGGTGCATCAGGTGAAGCGGCAAACATATCGCCAAGCGAAAAAAGCGCTTGAACGCGAGAAGAAGAATAACCAAAAAAAGTATGGAAATCCTTTTTCAGATGACATTAAATCCTCAGTACCTGAGACAACACTCACACAGGATACTGCTGAATTTAACGTCGAAACGTTTGCGGAAACACCTGTGCCAAAAGAAACCTTCCAAGACTTAGACACCAATGAAATCTTCTTCGAAAGACAAAAACAAAAACAATACTTTTGGTCTGGTTCAAGCAATCACTCCCGCAAAGTACTGGTATGGATTATTCTAGCCCTCGCCATCCTAGCAGTAGTCTTGCTCGGACCGCGCGTTTTCGAATTCTTCCAAATGATCTTTAAGTAGAAAAGGTGCGACAGAAGTCGTTTAGAAATAAAACACTAGAATAATAGTAAAAAGCGCCCTTCACTTGTCGTGATGGGCGCTTTTTGAAGCTTATCATTTAAATATTTGGCATCATAAAATGAAAAATAGGGTATTGGTGGACTGTGTAACCAGTATTATTTTGGTTGTTTCTTAAAAGAGAAGCGATTGAAATGGCAGATACACCAAATCAGCAAGTCATAGGAAGAAGCGTTAGGAGGAGTTTCTTCATTTACCTGGCACGTCGTGTATATAAGTAGACTAGTATTTAGATGAAAAGTGGTTAGGATCCTGTAATATGAAATAAATCTAAATTACTACATAGGGTAGATGAATATTAATCTAAAAAACACGACGACTGTCGTGTTTTTAGTGTGCAATGTTTTATTTTGGTTGAATAATAAGCATATCTTTGGTGAAGTGGTTCAAGTTTTCAGTGCCACCATCATGCGCGATTACTAAATCTTCAATACGAACGGCTGTATTACCAGTCAGGTAAACACCGGGTTCGATTGAGAAGATATTGCCATCTTTAATGGTATCTGTATTAGCTTTTGACACATCGCCTTTCTCATGAACTTCGCGTCCGATGAAATGGCCTAGTCGGTGGGTAAATTGATCACCATATCCTTGGGCTGTAATGTAATCACGCGCTGCAGCGTCCACATTCGCCAAAGTTTCGCCAACCTTGACAGCGTTAATACCACGTAAATTGGCTTCAAGCACGATGTCATAAACCCTTTTGGCTTCAGCACTAGGCTCACCGTAATAAACGGTACGGGTCATGTCGGAACAGTATTCTTCATGTTTACAGCCGATATCAATGACAATCGAATCACCCAGTTTCGGCAAGGTATGGTCAGATTCATGGTGTGGGTCAGCACCGTTTGAACCGTAGGCGATAATGGGTTCGAATGAAAAGCCGGCATCTGCGCCTTCTTCATCGTAAATACGGGCTAATTGATCTACTGCAGCCAATTCGTCTAAACCAAGTGGTAAGACTTCTTCGATTAAACGAGCCATGGCACGGTCGTTAATATCTGAAGCTTTACGCATTTTTTCTTGTTCCTCATCGGTTTTAATGGCTCTTTGTGCATCCACTAAGTCAGAACCTACTTCAAAAGTGGCCTGGTTGTATGTTTTGGCGATGGCTAATAGTTGGTCAGCCCGCCACAATTTATCCACGCCGATTCGTAGTGGGGCGTCGGTTGCTGGGAAATCCGCTAGATTTGCAAAGGCTTCAGCGATTGTGTAGTTATCATCCACCCAAGTGACGTCAACATCAGCTAATTCGTCGAATACAAATAGTTTGTTAGCGATAATTTGTGGACCTTTGTCCGGCTGTATAATCAATAACCAAAAACGTTCCATGGGGTCAAAAATGACACCAGTGTAGTAGTCGATGGATGCCTTGTCGCTAATGATTAGGGCATCTAAGTTGTGGTTTTTAACTTGTTGTTGAATGGTTGTTAGTCTGTTGCTATGTTCTTGATCCATATATCCTCCATCTCTTCTTACAGATAGCCGTCAGAAGAATCTTCATTATATTTCTCTTCAGCTTCTGGATGTTCCTCAATATATTCCTCAAATTCATGTAAGGTCATACCATCATGGGTTTCAAGGAAGTCCTCGCGGCGGTCTTTACGGTATTTGACCATTTTTTCTTTAAATATTTCACCAGTAGTCGGCGGTGTCCAGGAAACGGCGTTAGCGCCTGCTTCAATTACCTTACGAATGGTGTCTTCATTATTACCACCAGTTGCGATAATCGGCACATCTGGGAAATCCCGGCGAATCCGTTCAACGATAGCGGCTGTTTCTTTGCCCCCTGAAACGTTAAGGATATCCGCACCGGCAGAAATTCGGGCTTCGATATCGTTATAGGCAGAGACAACTGTCGCTACAATTGGGGAGTCGACTGTGTGCTCAATATCTAGAATATTTTCTGCGGTCATCGGCGCATTCACCACCACCCCTTGGACCCCTGTCGCTTCGGCAAAAAGGGCAATATCTACGCTACGCTTACCCTGAGTTGTACCGCCACCAACACCGGCAAATACAGGTTGACTGGCTACTGATGTCACTGCTGAAATGATCGCAGGATGCGGGGAGAATGGGTAGACAGCTAAGACGGCATCCGCATTACAGTATAGGATTGTGGCGACGTCAGTTGTAAAGACAAATGATTTTAAAGTTCGTCCAAAAACGCGAATACCGGATGCTTCATTAATAACTTCTGGCACCATCACCATATCGCTTCTAAACTGAGAAGAGATATTTTGAGAGCCGTTTTTTGGTTGATTCAACGCTATAACCTCCATTTAATTGATTGAATGGGTGTTTCAGATAGTTTTAGTCTTATTATAGTACTTATATAAAAAGAATGACAATTCAAAATCTCGACATGGCGTCATATCAAGTAAAAAAGTGCTCAAATGATTCAAATATGAAATATAAAATAACATTGGTGCCCAAACATGTTAAGAAATCTATCAAATAAGTTGACACTTGCTTAAGAAATGATTAGAATTATTTTATCTTTATGCAAGAATCCTGTTTACATTCAAGTTTATTGCAATTGTATTCAAAAGGAAAAATCAAATAAGAAGAGGTGCTATGATGATTACATTTGATCATGTTGAAAAATATTATGGTAAATTCCACGCGTTGAAAGACATTAATCTGAAGATAAATGAGGGTGAAGTTGTGACCTTGATTGGACCTTCTGGTTCTGGTAAATCAACGTTGATTCGGACGATAAATGCTTTAGAGAAGGTAGACTCAGGCCATTTGATTGTTGACGGTAAAGATATTACAGACCGCAACACTGACATCCGTCAAATTCGTCGCGACTGCGGTATGGTGTTCCAACATTTCGAATTATATCCTCACATGACGGTGTTAGAAAACGTGACATTAGCACCTTTAAAAGTCTTGAAGAAAACCGATAAAGACGCCCAAGATAGAGCAGAGCGTTTATTACAACGTGTAAACATGTGGGATAAACGTGATGCTTACCCAGGTCAATTATCTGGTGGGCAAAAACAACGTGTGGCCATCGCTCGTGGCCTAGCTATGCGTCCAAAAATGATGCTATTTGACGAGCCAACTTCAGCCCTTGACCCAGAAATGGTTGGGGAAGTATTGGACCAAATGAAACGTATCGCTTTTGAGGACAACATGACTATGGTTGTTGTAACGCATGAGATGGGCTTTGCCAAAGAAGTATCGAATAGAACCATCTTTATGGCAGACGGAGAAATTTTAGAAGACCGTCCATCAAAAGAGTTCTTCGAAGATCCTCATGATGAACGGGCCATTCAATTCCTAAGCAAGATCTTAGTCTAATCACCAAGTCACGCTTAAGAAAAGAGGGAAATACTATGAAAAAACTATGGCGAATTGTCGCGCTAGTGGCTTTTGCTTTCTTGGCTACGGCTTGTACAAGCACTGCTGCTAGCCAACAGGATATTGCTGAGCGAATCGACAGCGAAGCCTACCCGGTCATCACTTGGGGGGTAAAAGTCGATACCAACTTATTTGGGAAATATAATATTGAGGAAAATCGTATCGAAGGTTTTGATATCGATATGGCGAAAGAGATTACTAAGCGTGTCGGTGGGGAAAATGCCGAAGCTGAATTTGTTGAGGTAACCTCTAAAACCCGTATTCCTTTACTGAAAAACGGGAACGTAGATGCTTTGATTGCAACCATGACCATCACAGAAGATCGGTTAAAACAAGTTGACTTTAGTCAAGTGTACTTTGATGCCGGGCAAGCCTTGATGGTACCTGAAGATTCTGATATCGAAGGTGTTGAGAGCTTGACAAGTGAACATACCATTTTGGCGGTAAAAGGGTCTACATCAGCCCAACGAATTAAAGAAGCAGCGCCGGATGCGAATATCTTAGAGTTAGAAAACTACGCTGAAGCTTTCACGGCCTTAAAATCAGGTCAAGGGGACGCGATGACCACGGATAATGCTATTTTATTAGGAATCATGGAACAAAATCCAGGTTACAAAATTGCTGGATCAACCTTTACAAAAGAACCATATGGTATTGCCATCAACAAGGGCCAAGATGACTTCTTAAATGAAGTAAACCAAGCCATTGATGACATGGTAGCTGATGGTACGTATCAAGAAATATATGCAAAATGGTTTGGTGACGATACTGAGTCATCAATTGCAGAGTAGGGAGGTTGAGCACATGTTTGAATTATTAACAAATTATTCTGATTTAATTATTGAAGGATTTATCAATACCTTGATTGCATCAGTGATCGCTCTGATTGCTTCCTTAATTCTTGGTGGTTTAGTGGGAATTATCCAGACCTTAGAAAACAAGGTTTTAGCTAAAATTGGAGATATCTTTGTAGAATTTTTCCGTAATATTCCTTTATTGATTATTGTGATGTTTTTCTATGTAGTTATTCCTTTATACGGGATGGATATTACCGGATTCCAATCAGGGATTATCGGTTTAACACTTTATACATCAGCCTTTATCGCGGACGTTGTGCGTTCAGGGATTGAAGCTGTACCTAAAGGTCAAAGAGAAGCAGGTATTTCACAAGGGATGACTTATGTACAAACGATGCAGTACGTGGTTTTACCACAAGCTGTGAAAATTGTGATTCCACCATTAGGTAACCAATTTATCAACTTAGTGAAAAACTCTTCTATTCTAGCTATGGTAGCTGGGTTAGATTTAATGTATTACGGTGATTTAATTGCCAGTGAAACCTTTAATACTCTAGGGACTTACACAATGATCGCATGTATATACTTGGTCATTACAGTACCTTTAACTTTATTAGTTTCATATATTGAAAAACGATTAGCACAACAGGACGTACGTTAGAAAGGAGCGGTAATAGATGGATTTTGCAGGTGCATTTCAATGGATGAATATCCAGTTTTTACTTGATGGTCTATGGGTTACGCTTCAAGTAACGTTTTACGCTATCATCTTCTCGTTAATTTTAGGTGGTATCTTTGGAGTTGTTCGTTATATGGGGATTCCAATTTTATCTAAAGCTTTAGGGCTTGTTGTCGATATTATTCGTAACTTACCTTTACTATTGATTATCTTCTTTACTTATTTTGCTTTGCCACAATTAGGGATTCGCTTAAATATTTTCTGGGCAGCAGTAGGGGCCTTGACCATATTTGAATCAGCCATGATTTCAGAAATTATTCGTGGTGGATTGAATGCTATTCCAAAAGGGCAGGCAGAAGCAGGGATTTCAACCGGTTTAACCCGTGTTCAAACCTTGGTATATATTTTATTACCGCAAGCTGTGCGGTCAATGGCACCTTCGATTGTGTCGCAATTGATTGCCTTGATTAAAGATACATCGCTTGCGACAATCATTTCCTTACCGGAATTGACGCATAATGCGAAGATTATCTACAACCAAAATACAGCATATGTGATACCAATGTTTGTGATCATGACCTTCCTATATTGGTTGGTATGTTATACCTTGTCTAAATTTTCAAAATACCTATCAAACCGACGTTCTAGCAAGGCCACAGCAAAAGATGGCGCTTTGAAAACACCGGCATAGTATAGTTCAATCGGTTGGTCTTCGTTTTTCCTATCATAGCCTTTGAACTAGGATGCGAACCAGGGCGTTAAGACAGATATGCGTCAGATTCATCCTCCATCATCGCGAAGGTATGCTAGAAAAGCATCGGCTTTAGCCTTGAAGAAGTCGTGCTTTCAAAGGACCACAAGAATATGTAGGTTGATTGTAAAATAAGATATTTTTTTGACATTGGGCTTAAGTTGTTTCATGAAGCTGAAAACAGGTTAGGGACTCAAAAAAACATGTCTGTGTTCGATATTTTTTATATTAACAAGGGGTCGAGATTTTTTCTCGATCTTTTTATTTGCCCAAACAATGTGATAAATAAAGAAAAATGAAAAAACTATGATAAAATAACACCATCATGAAAATCGTAAAAAGAAGGAGGCGGTTGCTTGTCTCAAGCAATGAACGCACAGAATAAACAGGGTGGGCTTTCAGGTTCTACCTTGAAATGGATTGCCATGGTCACCATGATTATTGACCACATGGGTGCAGCCATTTTACTGCCTTTATTAAATAATGGACAACTAGAAAGTTTTCATTATTCCCTGGCTTATACGGCTTATACCAGCTTTCGGCTAATCGGGCGGATTGCTTTTCCGATATTTTGTTTCCTATTGGTTGAAGGTTTCTTCCATACCTCTAATAAACAAAAATACGCTATAAGGTTAGGGGCTTTTGCTTTGATATCGGAAATTCCTTTTAACCTAGCTATTAGTCAACAATTTTTTGATTTGGCCTATCAAAATGTATTCTTTACCTTATTGTTGGGGTTATTAGCAATCTGGTTGGCTAGTATAATGAAATTCCGCTGGCTAGGTATTATCGCTATCGTCTTATTAGCAATCGCTGCTGAATATTTCAATACGGATTACGGCATGTTCGGCGTTATTTTAATTGGTGTTCTTTATATCACCAGAGATCAACGATTCATCCAATCATTTGCTGGAGCTGTACTCGTTTTATGGGAAGTGACTGCACCGATATCTTTTGTAATGACCTACTGCTACAATGGACTAAGGGGTCGTTACAACGCCAAATGGCTGTATTGGATTTACCCGATTCATCTGCTGTTATTCGGCTTAATTGCCCGTTATTTCATCATTTAGCCTATTCAGATAACACAAAAAATTTAAAATTTAGAAAAACTAGGAGAATAATATGTTAGATAAAATAGATTTCGCACAATACATACCACAAATGATTGAAGACATCCAAGGTTTGGTCCGTATTCCATCTATTCGCGATGACGAGGCGGCTACAGCAGATGCACCTTATGGACCTGAAGTCCGCAAGGCACTAGATTTTATGCACGATTTAGCTGTCCGTGACGACATGAAAGTTGGGGATGTTTTCCCATATACCGTTCACATGGAACCCCAAAATGCGGGGACTAACCACCGGGTGGACGTTGCTAGTCATATTGACGTCGTACCTGTAGGAGCCTTGTCAAATTGGACCAAAGAACCATTTGGCGCTGAAATTGTCGACGGACGTATGTATGGCCGCGGAACATCAGATATGAAACGGAATGCCGTCTTGTCATACTATGCCGTTAAAATCTTGCAGGACTACCAAATTCCCTTAAAAAATACCATCCGTATCGTGATTGGGTCTGACGAAGAATCGGACATGACGGACATTCCACAATACGTAATTAAAGAAGGGGCGCCTGACTTCGCCATCACACCAGACGGGCAATTCCCATTACAAATCGGGGAAAAAGGAGCCACAACTTGGAACTTCAAGGGCGATTTAAAACTAGATACCATCATTAAAAGTGTAGTCGGCGGAGCCGGGTCAAATGTAGTGCCATCAGAAGCGACATTTGTCATCGCTGACACCTTAAATCTCGGTCTAGAAACTTATGCTCATAACAAACAATGGCCAATCGCTATCAAAGAAGAAAATGGCCAAACAATCCTAACTGTTTACGGCATTTCTGCCCACGCCTCAACACCAGAAGCAGGGGACTCAGCGATCACCCGTGGTTTTGAAATCATCGCCAATACCTATTCAGATGACTTGGCCAACAAGTGGACACGCCTATTTCGTCCTTATGATGGGTCAGGATTTGATGTAGCCCGTAACCACGAAATTATGGGGCCATTGACCTTAAACCAAGGTGTTATTGAGAAAACGGCAGATGGGCAAATTGCCTTTACCATTGATGTCCGTTACCCAACAAATATTACCGAACCGGAATTGACAGCCGCCTTCACCAAAGAATTCGCGGATATCCCATTTGTGAAATCCTTTGATACAGCACCAATACTATCTGACGTAAATTTACCAGCCAATCAACTATTATTAAATACCTTCCACAAACATTTCCCAGACCACGCTATTGAACCTATTATCTCTGGTGGGGTATCATATAGTAAAGTAATGCCGAATTGCGTATCATTTGGAATGAACTTCCAACATGATGCACATGTAGCGCACCAAGCAGATGAGTACATCGAAATGGATACATTAGAAGATTTATTAAAACTATACACAGACGCTTTCATCCAACTTGGTCAAGCAGATCATTTAGGGTAGGAAGACAAATAAGGGAGTCATATGGTGAACGAAAAAGAATTAGTTGGGGTTGCAGCAGCCCAATATGTTGAAGATGGTATGGTCGTTGGATTAGGCACAGGCTCAACAGCCTATTACCTGATTAGAGAACTAGGCAGACGGATGAAAGAGGAAGGCTTAACCTTTACCGGTGTACCAACCTCCATTCAGTCAGCCGAATTAGCAACCAGTCTAAACATTCCAATAGCCTCATTAAATGATGTCCCAGCCATTGATCTAACAATTGATGGCACAGACGAATTTGATCCAGCCTTAAACGGCATAAAAGGTGGCGGGGGTGCGCACCTGATTGAGAAAATTATCGCAGTGAATAGTGAACGCGTCATTTGGATTTGTGACCATAGCAAGCAAGTAGACCAACTAGGTGCTTTTCCACTGCCAATTGAGGTTATCCCAGCGGCTAGTCAACACCTATTCTATGCCTTTGAAGATAAAGCTTACGCCCCAACATTCCGTCAATTACCGGACGGCAGCAAATTTATCACCGATTCAGGCAACTACATCATAGACCTTCATTTAGAAAAAATAGTAGACGCAGTCAAGTTGGCTGACGAGTTGATTCAAATGGTCGGTGTTGTAGAACATGGCTTATTCTTAGGAATAGCGAACAAAGTCTTAATGGCTAATGATGGGCAAGTCGTAGAATTTAATGGGTAGTATATGCGTTAATATCGAGTTAGGTATTTTCCTAGCTCGATTTTTTTATGCAGTTTTTAATAAAGGGGAAAATATAAATTTAGACCGAAAATGAGTGAATGGAGGTGGGGGAATTTAAGAAGAGGAAGGTACTTTTACAAAGCAGTAAAATATTTTTAAATGATAGGACCTTGTTACACTGCTTCTCTTCTAAACATGATGACTGGATCATCATTTTTTCTTAAATGCTCAATATCATTGCGTATTTTGTTAATGATAGATATTCATAAAAAAACGTCAAAAAACAAAGAAAATCATTTTTTGACGTTTTAATCATAGTATATTCAATTAGCTATGCCTAATCATCATCTGAAATTAGAAAACCTTGTACAATCGTAAAAATGATTAAAAATAGATACCATAGTATTTTACGGTTTCTTTTTTTCTGTGCCTTACTAGTTGGCATATGCTTAACCCCCTTACAGATAAATAACTTTTTTGGTATGTCTTATTATACCATGAAAAAGATTAAATTTTAAAGTGATAGCCTATAAATAGGTATCTCCTTACATATCATTATAAAAAATTGCAATTATTGCCATTTTACTATTGAAAAATGTAAATGTTGGTTCTAAATCATTAGCGGTTATCAAAGAAAATGTTGAACGTATGGATTCGGTTGAACGCGGTGGAATTCCTGATGATGAAGTAATATTAGATGAATAATCACTCACGTTTCTTACGAAACTGCAGTAGCGGAATTTGATGCTACTGACGTCGTATCAAAGTAAGTCTTTTGATACCTGATTCCTCGTCACTAAAACAGTAACCAATTGACCAGACATGTGCCATTTAGGATAGGTAGGACAAATTGTCGTGTCTATCTTTTTTTATGAAAAAATTTGTTCAGAATTTCCTAAGAATGCTACAAATACGGATAGTGAGGGGAAACTATGATAAAATGATAGGTGATAAATTACGTTATACATATAAAAATGATGTTGGGAGAGTAACGAATATGAATATTGGTATAGATAAACTGCATTTCTTCACACCACATGTCTATGTGGATATGGAAGAACTGGCTGAAGCTAGAGATGTTGAGCCGGCGAAGTTTACAGTTGGTTTAGGTCAAACCCAGCAAGCAGTGGCACCCTTAACCCAAGATCCAGTTTCAATGGCAGCTAATGCAGCTTGGCCAATTTTAACAGCAGAAGATAAAGAGGCAATAGATTTCATTATTGTGGGATCAGAATCAGGTGTCGACCAATCAAAAGCAATGGCAGTCCATGTACACCAGCTTTTGGGGATTAACCCATTTGCTCGTGCTATTGAAATGAAAGAGGCATGTTATGCAGCAACTGTAGGTATTCAAACGGCGGTATCCCATATTGCTCGTCATCCTGAGTCAAAAGTCTTGGTGATTGCAACTGACATAGCTAGATACGGCTTGAATACGTCAGGAGAATCAACACAAGGGGCAGGTGCCGTGGCTATGCTAATCAGTAAAGACCCTCGTGTGGCTGTGATCAATGATGATGCTGTTTCTTACACTGGGGACATTTACGACTTCTGGCGTCCAAATTATTCTACATATGCCCAAGTAGATGGTAAATTCTCTAATGAACAATACCTCTTTTACTTAGAGACAGTGTGGACTGAATATAAAAAACGAACCAATAAAACGTTAGCTGACTTTAAGGCTTTAGCCTTCCATTTACCCTATTCAAAAATGGGCTTAAAAGGATTACGCCAATTATTGCCAGAAGTGGATGAAGCTAAACAAGCTAATCTAACCGACCAATTTGAAGCAAGTCGTATTTATAATAAACGCGTTGGTAACATCTATACAGGTTCTTTATATTTAAGCTTGATATCCTTGTTAGACCAAAGTCAAAATCTTGAAGCTGGGGACACTATTGGATTGTATTCTTATGGTTCAGGTGCAGTTGGTGAATTCTTCTCTATTTCTTTAGTAGATGGTTTCAAAGATATGCTAGCAGTAGATAGGCACGTAGCAATGTTAGACAATCGTGTACAATTATCCGTTGCCGATTATGAATTGATTTTCCAAGAAGAATTACCAACAGATGGTAGTCAATTAGTCTTATCTGAAGATGAAGAGCAATTCCAATTAGCCGGTGTTGAAGATCATAAACGACTATATAAATAAAGAAAATCGTTACCTACAAGAAGTAAACTGAACTTCAAGCAGGTAACGATTTTTTTAGGCATTTCGTAATTTCTTTAATAATTCTTTAGCGGTCGCCAAGTTTTTGTGATCAGCTTTTTCTAATGCTGATAATAATTGGTTAATTTCCTGGTCACCTTGTGCACCTGCTTGGATGGCTAGGGACTTGGCTTGTAGTTCCATATGTCCAGCTTGAATACCTTCAGAAACAAGGGCTCGGACGGCTGCAAAGTTTTGGGCTAACCCAAGTGATACAGCAATTTCCATCAGTGTTTTAGCGTCTGCTTGACCTAGTATGGACTTGGTCACTTGAACAGTTGGATGGATACCAATAGACCCACCAACAGCACCTAAAGCTAAAGGTAAGGTAAGGGCACCAGTTAGCACTTCGCGGTCAACGTCGTATGACCAAGTGGCCAATCCTCGGTATTGTCCGTCTCTGGCCGCATAGGCATGCACACCAGCTTCAACTGCTCGCCAGTCATTACCTGTAGCTAATACAAAAGCATCTACACCGTTCATAATCCCCTTGTTGTGAGTAGTTGCCCGGTATACATCCACTTGAGCCAACTGACTCGCTAATGCTATTTTTCTAGCAACTTCACTTCCTGAAACCTCCCCCTTATCCAATAGCTGGGCTGGAATCTCACAAGTCGCCGTTGCCGTAGCTTCCACTGCATAATTCGATAGAATAGCCATCAACCCATCAAGACCAGGAATAAAATCCACATGGTGTATGATATAAGCTTTTAAAGCCTCCAACATGGTATTCATCATATTCGCACCCATCGCTTCTTTGGTATCAATGGTTAGATATATAACGAAAAAAGGGGCGCTACGAGCGCTTGCTGGGTAGTATTGACTGCGGATGGACCGCGCACCGCCACCACGTCCAACGATAGAAGGGTAGGCAGCATTGGCAACAGCTAGTAAGTCATCTGCAACTTCATTCACCCAGTTTTCAAAACGTAGGGCTTGGGTATCATTTTCAACCCCCGTAAAGGCAATTTGTCCAGTCATCAGACGCTGGTTGACTTGTGTCTTAAATCCACCAGCTTGCTGAATCGTTTTCCCACCATTTGATGCAGCCGCAATCACAGAAGGTTCCTCAGTAACCATTGGAATTTGGACCTCTCGATTGTTGATTAGGAAGTTGAGTCCTAGACCATAAGGGAGACGGTAGGTAGAAAGGGTATTTTCAACCATATTATCGGCGATTTCAACAGTTAAGCCCTGACCATTCTTTAAGAATTCTCCTTGGTCACCGGTAATTTGTTCCTTGTCTACTAAAATATCAATACGTTCTTGCCGAGACTTTTTATAATAAGCTTGGAATTTGTTTTGAGACATATTTACTCCTTCTTCAATAAAGAAACGGACCAGTATACCTAGCCCGTTTAGTTTAAGAATTATAAATTATTGCGCTTTCTGTAGGTAGATATTATCGTTCATCACCTGACCATCAACGATTAAAACGAAAACTTGTCTAAAGTCGTCGAAATCGATGCGGTTGTCATGGCCTAAAAATTTTAAAGCATTCTTTCTTATGGGAACTTGGCCAATATGGGTTTCTAGTACCTCGTCATAGGCGGAAAAATCCGTCTCATTGGTCCGCAAAACTAGGTCAACTTCCTGTTCATTAGAAATACGTAAATATTGTGTATCACTTAAACAAATATGTTCAAATTGTGATAATGATTGCAATTTATTGATCGCTTTATTTGAAAAAAATAGCTTCAAATTTCTTCCCCCCATAGGCCTCAAAATAAAAGAATGCAAAAATATGTTCTTAAAAATATATCATATTGATGATATTAATACAATAGTGTGGTTTTAATCAACCAACGCTCAATACTATTATACCTTAAGTCAGAACGATTATAAAATGTTTGTGATTACCACTTGCTAAAGGTGCAAGAAAAGCATATACTAAAAGAAATAATATACTTGTATGCACTAGGGGAGCTTTTGCTGAGATGTTTAAAAACAGACCCTCATAACTTGATCCGGTTTATACTGGCGTAAGGAAGTGTTCAATAGCCATTTGTTGGTGAATGATTTAATGCGTTAAATCGTTGAATACATTGAGAGGTCGTGTTTGTCACAATTGTGATAGATGCGATTTTTTATTTACTTTGTTGATATTTCAAAATAGCTTGCACTGTGCCTACAAAAGAATGGAGAAGAAGAAATGAGATCAGTTAAGTTAAATGAAAATATCGAGGCCGCTATTGCAGCAGTAATTGCTTTTATAGTATCGATGATACCGATTGACATTGGCCCAAGTTTCGGAGTCCAAATATCACTAGCCATTATTTATATTGTAGCGTTTAGAAGAGGGATTCGTGCTGGTTTACTGTCAGGATTCTTGTTAGGACTGATTAAATTTATTTCTGGATTTGCCAGTATTTTAACTCCAGTACAAGGTATTATAGAATATATATTTGCCTTTGCCTTAGCAGGATTAGCGGGTATTTTTGCCCTACAAATCCAAGAAGCAGCAAAGAACAATCATGAAAAAAATCTTTTCCTATATATTGGATTGGCTACTTTCATCGCCATATTTGCAGAATACTTTGTTCATTTTCTAGCCGGTGTAGCCTTTTGGGGGCAATACGCACCAGAAGGCATGAGCCCATGGGTGTACTCAGCTATCATGAACGGCATGTCGGGACTTGCGACATGGGGCGCATGCTATGCCATCTCTTATCTACTAATCAAAACTAATAAGAAAATTATCCTAGTTGAAAAATAAATACCCGCGAGCAAAACAGGGCAGTGACGTAGCAATCATGCCCTGTTTTTTCATGCATATAGTTATTTGTTAAAATAAAAGCCAAAGGTTTTCTAATTTTTAAAGAAAAAAACCAGAGTGAAATAAATCACTCCGGTTTTTTTGATGAAAGAAATCGAAAACTCTTAGTTTTCAGTATCTTCGACAATTTCGCCTTCTTTTTCATCGATTACTTCTGGTTCAGCAACCTCTGCATCTGGGTCAACTTCTTCTGGCTCTTCAACTGGCGCAGAAATAGATACAACAACCTCTTCAGCATCTGTTACTAATTCGATGTCGCTAGCAAGTTTTAAGTCACCAGCAGTTACTGAGTCACCAATAGCTAAGCCTGTAACGTCAACTTCAACTGAGTCTGGCGCGGTTGCTGGGTCAGCAACAACATCAATTTCAAGTGTTGTTGTAGAAGCTACACCTTCTTGATCTGCTAAAGCATCTTCGTTAACAATAACGATAGATAATGGCATTTCAAGTTTTTGACCTTTTTTAATCGCTTGTAAAGAAATGTTGTAAATAGTTGGTTTCAACGCTGATTGTGAAATTTCACGTACGTAAACTGTATGTGTTTTACCATCTAACTCTAAATCAAATACTGAGTTAAGACCTAATTCACGACGAATTTGTTCTACATCAGAAACTGATAATGAGATGTTAATTGGATCTAAGTCACTAGCGTACACAACGCCTGGAACTAAATCTTCTTTACGTAATTGTTTAGCTGCTGAAGTACCAGAGCCATCACGTTTTTGAGCTGTAAATTTCATTCGAATACCTCCTGAGTATATACGTTTGTATTTACGTTTCCTACAATTTAAAAATTTAGGAACACAATTAATGTTAACACATGTGAGTAATAAAATCTATTTTAAGCTATAAACATGCAATAATTCATATGAATTTTCTAATAGAGAATTATGAGAAAAAGTAGCCTACACTGCCATAAATGTGCCTTCTATGGTAAAATAAAGCAAATATAAAGAGTGACTGACATAGATAAAAATGATCAACAAGGTAATAGGAGTCGCTTAGGAGGATTAAGATGCAATTTAAAAGTACACGTAACCAGGATAATATCGTGACAGCTTCACAAGCCATTGTTCAAGGACTAGCAACTGATGGCGGGCTTTACGTCCCAACAGAATGGCCTAGTATTGACCTTGATTGGTCTGAATTAAAAGAGATGACCTACCAAGAATTGGCTTATTTTGTTATGTCTATCTTTTTTGATGACTTTTCAGAAGCGGATTTAAAAGCATGTATCGATGGGGCTTATGATGAAAAATTTGATACGGATGTGATTGCGCCTTTAGCAAAAGTTGGCGATGACTACTATTTAGAATTATTCCACGGTCCAACGATTGCCTTTAAAGATCTAGCACTACAAATTTTACCGCATTTAATGAAGAAATCAGCTGAAATGAATGCCAACGACAAAGAGATTGCCATTTTGACAGCTACTTCAGGCGACACTGGTAAGGCAGCAATGGCTGGATTCGCAGATGTACCAGGTACAAAAATCATTGTCTTCTACCCACAAGGTGGGGTTTCGACTATTCAAGAAAAACAAATGGTAACCCAAAAAGGGGATAACACCTTTGTGGTGGCGATTGAAGGGAACTTTGATGATGCACAAACAGAAGTGAAACGCTTATTTAACGATGAAGCTTTACGCGCTGATTTAGCGTCAGAAAACATCCAATTTTCATCAGCCAACTCAATGAATATCGGGCGCTTAATTCCGCAAGTGGTGTACTACTTCTACGCATATGCCCAATTAGTGAAACATGAAGAAATTGAAGCAGGCAGTCCGGTCAACTTTATGGTCCCAACAGGAAACTTCGGGGACATCTTAGCTGGTTACTATGCACAAAAATTAGGTCTTCCGGTTGGTAAATTGGTTTGTGCTTCTAACGATAACACTGTCTTATACGACTTCTTTAATACAGGTGTTTATGACAAAAACCGTGAGTTCAAATTAACGATTTCACCATCTATGGATATCTTGGTTTCAAGCAACTTCGAACGGATGTTATTCCACGCCTTAGGAGATGACGTGGCTCAATTGTCAGCCTTGATGAATGACTTAGATGAAAAAGGGCGGTACGAATTCCCAGCTGATGTTAGCGAGAAATTTGCATCCTTCCTTGGCGAGTTCGCCGACGAGGATGAAACTAAAGCTGAAATTGACCGCGTATACCAAGAATACGACTATTTAATGGATCCACATACTGGTGTTGCATCAGCGAGTCTACAAAAATTGAAGGCCAAAGATGCCCTAAGTGGACCAAGCGTTGTTGTGTCAACAGCTAGCCCATACAAGTTCCCGCAAGCTGTTTTGAAAGCGATTGGACAAGATGTTGAACATGCGACTGACGATGAATTGGTAGCCAACATTCAATCTGCAGGAAACCGCGATTATCCAAATGCCATCAAAGAAATCCAAACTGCTGAAGTACGCCACAACCGTGTATCGACTGTAGCGGATATGAAGGCAACAGTTGTGGATATTTTAACTGGAGAATAAGTCAATTGGAAAGCGGAGGAGACCATGCTTAAAGGATTAAATTTAACAGTTGTTGTCACAGGTGGCATCGCGGCGTATAAAATCCCAGATTTTGTCCGTACCCTCATTAAAGCGGGGGCTAATGTGCGTGTGGCCTTGACACCGTCTGCTAAGCAATTTGTCACACCATTTACCTTTGAAGTTCTAATCAAATATCCACCATTAGTTGAAGGGGCCAATAGCCCCGATACTGTGGCCCATATCGCTTTAGCTGATTGGACTGACTACGCTATCGTTATGCCAGCGACCGCCAATACAATTGGAAAATTTGCTAATGGCATTGCGGATAACGAAGCATTATCCATGATGTTGGCCTTGAAATCGCCTCTCTTATTCGTGCCAGCTATGAACGAGAAAATGTGGGCCAACTCAGCTACTCAGCGTAATGTTGACCAACTCCGTTTAGACGGCCATATTGTGGTAGAACCAGATACCGGATTCCTGGCAGAAGGTTATGAGGGTAAAGGCCGGATGCCAGCCCCTGAAGCCGTGTTCCAAGCCTTATTAGCTTACATTGCCATCGATAAGCAGGCTAAAAATCTTGATTTAACCGGTCATAAACTATTGATTTCAGCCGGCGGGACTACCGAGAGATTAGACCCCGTCCGTTTCTTGACCAACCGTTCTTCTGGCAAAATGGGTTTGGCTATCGCCAATGCCGCCGCCCTTGCTGGCGGGCAAGTGACCCTAGTCCGTACTGACCATGCTAAAAATCTGCCTGTTCTACCCGGCATAGAAGTGGTCACCGTCGAATCAGCACAAGATTTGTATGACACCATGCACGAATATGTCACAGACAAGGAGATTGTTATCATGTCTGCCGCTGTTTCTGACTACCGGTCTGCCCATCCAGCTGATCAAAAGATGAAAAAAGACCAACTATCTAATCAAGATGGGTTGACCATTCAATTGGCCGAAAATCCTGATATTTTATCTAGTCTGCCTAAAGAAGGGCATTATACCGTTGGCTTTGCTGCTGAAACACAAAATGTCATTGAATACGGGCGCGATAAGTTGGTTAGAAAAGGCGTCGACATGATTGTAGCAAATGACGTTTCAGACCAAACAATCGGCTTCAATACAGATGACAATCAAGTGACCTTAATCACTAAAGATAGTGAGCATCTTTTAGAAAAACAAAGTAAAGTCGGTGTAGCAGTTGAACTGTTAGCCCGTATACAAGACGAAATCAAATAACGCAAAAAAATGATGCCGGAATCGAAATCCAGCATCATTTTTTCGTATATTGATAAATAATTAATCTTACATTACTCGTCGCCTAACAAGTGGGTATGCTCGTCAAGGGCGAATGGTGTTTCCTCACTGATGTGGTCGTAGAACATGATCCCATTTAAGTGGTCAATTTCATGTTGCAATACGATGGCTGGGTAGCCTGAGAAACGTTTCTTATATTCGTTACCGTCAATATCGTTGTAAGTAACTGTAATGCGGGCGTGACGAGGAACATAACCTGGTACGTCGCGGTCAACAGATAAACAACCTTCACCTTCACGAAGACAAACACCTTCAACAGAATGGCTGACAACGCGCGGATTTAAGAATACACCGTTTAATAATGGCTCGGCATTTTCTGGATCCATCAAGTCGGGCACTAATAGGGCAGTCATTTGAATAGATACATCTAATTGTGGCGCAGCAATCCCAACGCCACCACGTAAACCATATTTTTCAGCTAATTCTTCATCTTGGCTATTGCGTAAAAATTCCATCATATCATCAGCTAACTGACGAATTTCATCAGAAACTGGGAAAGTAATTTTTTCAGCTTTCTTGCGTAAGGTAGGATGTCCTTCGCGAATAATATCTTCCATAGTAATCATCTGAACAACTCCTTTTCTTCTATCATAACTGGTATATTTTCTCATAAAAAGACTTTGAATGCAAAAAAACCATACTATGTAAACTAATTCACTAGGTGAAACAGAAGTTTAACAATGACTATTACAGTTTAAAAACACCTTTAAAACAATCTATTTTCTATTTAATCAAAAAAGGCTTGGTTGTAGTAAAAGATGAATATTACTATCAAATTAACAATGGAAGGGTTTTCTGATAATGGTTTCTGTATTATAATAGATTTTGTTGCAAAAATTGCAAAAAGATTGAAAAGGCTCGCATGATTTGATAAAGTAAATCAGTAAGGTAAATAAAATAACACAGATTAACGACAGTATGTGTAATTTTTATAAAAGAGAGGAATGTGTTACAAATGGCTAAATTACCAGTGGATTATGAAGCACAGCTAGATGCTATCAGTGCCCAATTTCAAATGGTTCAAATTTTAGATGAAGATGGCAATGTTGTTAACCCTGACATCATGCCTGATTTATCAGATGAAGAATTAGTTGAGTTAATGAAAAGTATGGTTTTCTCACGTACACTTCATGAACGCTCAATGGCATTGGCAAAACAAGGTCGTTTAGGTTTCTACGCACCTACTTTAGGTCAAGAAGCTTCTCAAATGGCAAGTTCTTTTGCATTTACTAAAGATGACTGGTTATTCCCAGGATATCGTGATATCCCTCAATTAATCGCTCACGGTTTAAAAATCTCTCAAGCATTCTTATGGTCTCGTGGACATGTTGAAGGGAACAACTACCCGGCTGATCTAAATGCAATGCCACCACAAATTATCATTGGCGCACAATACATCCAAGCGATGGGTTCTGCTCGTGCACAAAAGTTAAATGGTGACAAAGCTGTAACATTCACATATACAGGTGACGGTGGTTCATCCCAAGGTGACGTATACGAAGGTATGAACTATGCTTCTCGTTACAAAGCACCAGTCGTATTCTTTATCCAAAACAATGGTTTTGCGATTTCAACACCTCGTTACAAACAAACAGCTGCTGAAACTTTAGCGCAAAAAGCGGTATCTGTAGGTATCCCAGGTATTCAAGTGGATGGTAACGATGCTTTAGCGGTTTACGCTGTATCTAAGCAAGCACGTGAATGGGCATTAGCTGGCAACGGCCCTGTTTTAATTGAAACAGTTACAAACCGTTTAGGCGCTCATTCTACGTCAGGTGATGATCCTAAGATCTATCGTACGCAAGAAGACATCGACAGCTGGACTAAACGTGAACCCTTAATCCGTATGCGTGCATTCTTAGAAGGTAAAGGTCTATGGTCTGAAGAAATCGAAAATGAATATGTAGAACAAGTTCGTGAAGAAATCAAGGAAGCTGCGAAAGAAGCTGACATGGCACCTAAACAAACAGTTACGCAATTCTTAGAAAACATGTTCGAAGTGCCTGGACAAAATATTCAAGAACAAATTGAAGCATATTCAGCAAAGGAGGCTAAATAATTATGGCTAACTTAACAATGATCGAAGCGATTACTGAAGCGCTAGACCAAGAAATGGCTCGCGATGAAAAAGTATATATTTTTGGTGAAGACGTTGGTAAAAACGGTGGTGTTTTCCGTGCGACTAAAGGTTTATTCGACAAATATGGCGAAGAACGTTTAAGCGATACACCGTTATCTGAATCAGCTATCGGTGGTATGGCAATTGGTATGGCATTACACGGTTTCCGTCCAGTAATGGAAATCCAATTCTTTGGTTTCGTATTTGAAGTATTTGACTCAATTGCTGGTCAAATGAACCGTACACGATTCCGCATGGGCCAAACTCGTAACTTACCTATCACTATCCGTTCGCCATTTGGTGGTGGTGTGCATACACCAGAAATGCATGCGGACTCATTAGAAGGTTTAATGGCACAAACGCCTGGTTTGAAAGTTGTTATTCCATCTAGCCCAAGTGATGCTAAAGGTTTATTAACTGCTGCAATTCGTGATAACGACCCAGTATTATTCTTAGAGCACATGAAACTTTACCGTTCATTCCGTGAAGAAGTACCTGAAGAACAATACGAACTAGAAATCGGCAAAGCTAACCTAGTTCAAGAAGGTTCTGATTTAACAATCATTGCTTATGGCTACATGGTTCGTGAAGCAATCAAAGCGGCTGATGAATTAGGTAAAAATGGTGTTTCTGCTGAAATCGTTGACTTACGTACAGTGTCTCCATTAGATATGGCAACAATTACAAAATCAGTTGAAAAAACTGGTCGCGTAATAATCGTACAAGAAGCACAACGTCAAGCGGGTATTGCGGATAAAGTGGCTTCAGAAATTTCTCAACGTAGCATTTTATCTCTAGAAGAACCAATTAAAGTGGTAGCTGCGCCAGATACAGTCTTTCCATTCGGTATGGCTGAAAATACTTGGTTACCAAATGCAACTGACATTGTTGCAGCTGCTAACGAAATTACAGGCAAATAGGGATTAGGGGCGTGACACTGATGTCAAAGCCCCCTTTATTACTTGTTAACATATAAACTTTGAACTCAAATTAGAAGGGATGAATAACAAATATGGCCTTTGTATTTAATTTACCAGATGTCGGCGAAGGTATGGCGGAAGGCGAAATCGTTTCATGGCTAGTAGCTGTAGGCGACCAAGTCAACGAAGAAGATCCAATCGTTGAAATCCAAAACGATAAATCAGTAGAAGAAATTTACTCACCAGTTTCAGGTAAAGTAACTGAATTACATTACAGTGAAGGTGATGTTGCCATGGTTGGTACGCCATTAATCACTTTTGAAGGTGAAGGATTAGAGGATAACGCAGCTGGATCAGCGGCTGCAGAAGAAGCTGCAGCACCTGCACCAGCGGTGGAAACACCAGTTGCCCCTGCAACAGGTGGCGGCGTATACCAATTCACTTTACCAGACGTAGGTGAAGGTATGGCTGAAGGTGAAATCGTTTCTTGGTTAGTTGCTGAAGGCGACGACGTAAATGAAGAAGATTCATTAGTTGAAATCCAAAACGATAAATCAGTTGAAGAAGTAGCTTCTCCTGTAACAGGTAAGATTGTTCGTATCTTAGTTGAAGCTGGAACAGTTGCTAACGTTGGTGATGTATTAGCTGAAATCGATGCACCTGGTCATAACTCAGAAGCGTCAGCACCAGTTTCTACACCAGAATCACCTGCACAAGAAACAAAAGCAACAGATCCAGCAGCTGGCGTATCTACAAACGCATCAGCTGGTAACGTACCAGTTGCTTCTGACCCTAACAAACGCGTATTAGCAATGCCTTCTGTACGTCAATTTGCTCGTGAACAAGGGGTTGACATTACAGCTGTTGCGGGTACTGGTAAAAATGGTCGTGTCTTACGTGAAGATGTTGCCAACTTTAACGGCGCAGCAGCTGTTGCGCCTGAAGCACCAGCTAGAGAAACTGCACAAGCTGCAGCGACACCAGAAGCACCAGCAGCTAAACCAGCTACGAAAGCGCCAGCAGCAGTTGCTGATAATTCAGACCGTGTAGAACGTATCAAGATGACACCGATGCGTAAAGCAATCGCTAAAGCAATGGATACTGCTAACCATACAGCACCTTCTGTTACATTGTTCAAAGACGTTGAAGTTTCTAAATTATGGGATCACCGTAAGAAATTTAAAAACGTTGCGGCTGAACGTGGTACTAAATTGACATTCTTACCATACGCAGTGAAAGCTTTAATTGCTGCAGTTAAGAAATACCCTCAATTAAACGCGTCAATCGACGATGCAAGCCAAGAGTTTGTACACAAACATTACTACAACATTGGTATCGCAACAGATACAGATGCAGGTTTATACGTGCCAAACATCAAGAATGCAGACACTCGTTCAATGTTTGATATTGCTGATATCATCAATGAGAATGCTGCTAAAGCACACGCTGGCGAACTTAAAGGGCCAGACATGGCTGACGGTACAGTATCTATCTCTAACATCGGTTCTGTTGGTGGTGAATTCTTCACACCAATCTTAAACTACCCAGAAACAGCGATCTTAGGTTTCGGTGCAATCAAATCTGAACCAGTAGTTAATGCTGATGGTGAAGTTGTTGCTGGTCGCGTATTGAAATTATCATTAACATTTGACCACCGTATCGTTGATGGTGCAACTGGTCAACAAGCGCTTAATGAAATCGCTCGTTTAATGGCTGACCCTGAATTATTATTAATGGAAGGATGATTTTAGAATGGTAGTAGGCGCATTCGCAATTGAATTAGATACAGTTGTTGTTGGTTCTGGACCTGGGGGCTATGTAGCTGCCATCCGTGCCGCGCAATTGGGGCAAAAAGTAGCTATCGTTGAACGTGAGTTCATCGGTGGTGTCTGCTTAAACGTTGGATGTATTCCATCTAAAGCCTTGATCCAAGCTGGTCATGCTTACCATAACGCTAAAGGCGGCGACGCTGTCTTTGGTGTAACTTCTGGTGACGTTAAATTAGACTTCGCGCAAACACAAGACTGGAAGAACAATACAGTAGTAAATACGTTAACTTCTGGTGTTGAAATGTTACTTAAAAAGAACAAAGTTGAAATCATCCGTGGTGAAGCTTACTTCAACAACGAAAATGAATTTACCGTAATGGGTGACGATGATTCTCACCAATTATACTCATTCAACAACGCAATCGTTGCAACAGGTTCTACACCAATCCAAATCCCTGGATTCAAATTTGGCGGCCGTGTTGTAGATTCAACAGGTGCTTTAAACTTTGAAGAAGTTCCTGAAAGCTTAGTTGTTATCGGTGGTGGGGTTATCGGTTCTGAATTAGGTATGGCTTACGCTAACCTAGGTTCTAAGGTAACAATCTTAGAAGGTTCTCCTCAATTATTACCAACATTTGAAAAAGATATGGTAAAAGTTGTAGAAAAAGAAATGAAGAACATCGGTATTGAAACAACTGTCAACGCGTTGGCGAAAGAAGCTGTAGACAACGGTGACTCAGTAACAGTTAAATACGAAGTGAAAGGTGAAGCTAAAGAAATAACTGCTGACTATGTATTAGTATCTGTTGGTCGTCGTGCGAATACAGCAGACTTAGGGTTAGAAGCAATTGGGGTTGAATTAACTGAACGTGGTTTAGTAAAAGTTGATAATCAAGGGCGTACCTCATTGAAAAACTTCTTCGCAATCGGTGATATCACACCTGGTGCGGCTTTAGCGCATAAAGCATCTTACGAAGGTAAGATTGCAGCCGAAGCAATCTCTGGTAAACCAGCAGCTATTGACTACAAAGTAATGCCATCGGTAGCCTACACTACACCTGAATTAGCGTCTTATGGATTAACTGAAAAAGAAGCTAAAGATCAAGGTTTAGACGTGAAAACTGTGAAATTCCCATTAGCTGGTAACGGTCGTGCATTATCATTAAACGCTGGCCAAGGTTTCATCCGCTTAGTAGCGACTAAAGAAGATGACGTATTAGTTGGTGCGCAAATGGTTGGTATCTCTGCTTCAGACGTTATGGCTGAAGTTGGCTTAGCAATCGAAGCAGGCATGAACGCAGAAGACATCGCTTTAACAATTCATGGCCACCCAACATTATCCGAAGCTGTAATGGATGCAGCTGAAGGATTATTGGGTATGCCAATTCATATGTAATAAGTTATCAAACCCTATCAAATCAATATTTGGTGGGGTTTATTTTTGTGGTTTTATAATAAATAGTGTTGGTGAGATTCAATTGAGTCTCATCGGCACTATTTATTATAGAACCAGATGAATTAAAAGAAATAGCTGATGTAGATAAGGAATCCGTAACGACTCAATTGCGATTAAAAACCGCAGTGACAACTGATACGGGCATGCGTATCATAAATGATGATAAAATTGAAAACAATTTACAGACAAATGTTAGCGAGACCTTTACGAATCTAGCTTTTTTTGTCTTCCGGTTAGGAGCAGACAAGATAGTTGCCTGGAACACAAAATTAACGTCATGTTTAGTAACAAAACTAAACAGAAAAAGTGAAATGGATCGACATGAGGGGGGGGGGACATGGCCTTTGATTATGAACTGGATTTCGCTCAGATAAACTTCCGGGACCAGCCTGAATTGTATCGAGTGGGCCGAGGAGAACAAGGGGTGCTTCTGGTAGAACCTTATAAAAGCGAGATACTACCACATTGGCGTTTTAAGACTCCAGAAATTGCTAAAGTATCTTCTGACAAAATCTACCAGCTGTTTTTGGATTACCAGGCAGCCGGTGATTTTGTGGGTATGGATATGAGTCGGAAGTTTCTTCAAATGGGCTACACTAGATCTAGACGTTACGCCAATTACAAAGGTGGTCGCAAATATGATGAAAATGGCGACATAAAAGAAAGAATAATAGACGAAGAAAAAGCAAAGTCAGCTACCATTTTTGAAGAGAAGTGGAAAATTGTGAGGAAAAATGAAGCGTATTTAAAGTTGAAGAAAGAACATCAGAAAAAGTACGGCTGAAAAGAAGACATTCCTAAGGAGCGAGTGGTATGATAGAGAAAATAATTCTATCAAAGGAGGGGTTATAGAACATGGTCAAGGCATTTGGCTTATTTTTTGAAGATAAACGTATTTGGCTTATTCTAGGAGGGAACGTGCTCTTTTCTTTCATTTTAGCGATTGGTGTTATCTTGCTCGACACCAGAATGATAAATGTGGTGGACTATTTCCCGACTGTTTTTCTAACGAGCGTCAATCTGGCCAAATCAATCCTGAGCCTGCTAGCGGGTTCCCTTTTTTCAGTGGCAACCTTCACGTTTGGGACGATGTTATCGGTCATTTCGTTCTACTCATCTAATTTCAGTCCCCGGATTGTTGAGAATTTTCTCTTACAGAAAACATCTATGCAAACTTTGGGGATTTTTCTTGGTGGTTTTATTTATTGTCTTTCCTCTTTGTTTTTTATGCGCAATTCAGAAGATGAATATTTGGTTGTTTCGGCCTCCATTGCCTTATTGTACGCCCTTGCCTGCGTTTTTTATTTTACGAAGTTCGTTTATAATGTGGCAATATCCGTACAATTGAACCATCTTGTGACTAAATTGTACAAGGAGGCCGAGTCAGTTGCGGATGAAACGATTGAATACTTTCAAGAAATGCCTTTGTTGGATCATCTTCCTCAAATAGACACGCTACACATCTTCACAGTAAAGGCTAACGAGAGTGGTTATGTTGAATATATTAATTTTAATCGACTAGTTGAACTGAGCAAGGAATTCAAAGGCACCATAGTGCTACATCTAAGAATAGGAGAGTTTATTTCCGCAAATCAGCCGCTAGTCGATTTATACACTAACCGAAAAGTTAAAGATGAATCACAGCTCCAAGCGGTAATAAACCGCACCCTAACTTATGAAGAAAAACCTTCTTCTATGTACGATCCAAATTTTGCTCGAGCTAAATTGATTGAAGTAGCTCTGAGGGCGGTTTCGCCAGGCATAAATGATCCTAATACCGCCATTTATATCTTAAACTACAAGGCTTTGTTGGATTCAAAATTTGCCAGTATACCAGGAAGGTTTGTGGTAATGGGCGAAGACACTGATGAGACATTTTCTTCGGGAGGTAACGTGATTTATGATTTCAATAATTTTCCAAAAGACTTATATGAAAGTTATTGGCAATTAATTCACTATATGAAGCAAGATATTTCTGGAGTGGTGGCACTGTTTGACTCTTTGTTGACAGTTGCTTATTCTGCACATCCGAAGAAGCTAAACTATATTAAGGATTACAGTAATTATCTGTTTAATCTAACGAGTCCCAATTTTACGGAAAGACTAGATATTCAAAATATCGAGGAACGCCAACAACGTATTCTAGGGATTAACAATCCTGAGCTAGAGGAATGAGCTTGAAACTGAAAACTATCTGTGTTATTTTTCGCTGAAAGGTTTATAATATTCTCTTTAGTTCAAAACACAAAGAATGCCGGTTTAGTTCAGTTGGTAGAGCATCGCACTCGTAACGCAGTGACTTACAGATGTATTTACTTTAGAAGGAACCCAATATTAAGATCCCTGTAAGATATAGAAATGGCGTTAGGACTAAAAAATCCTAACGCCATTTTTATTTATACAAGCGATATTAGTTTTCAGCTAACTCTTTTTCGTAGTCAGCTTGTGGGTTATCAGAATCTGACCAAATTGGGATCGAGCTACCACCAGAGATTTCTTCAATCTTCACTTTTGTTTCTTCAGATTGGTAAGCTTCTACAATGGCTTGAATATCTGGATTGTCCACTTGGTCTGCTGTCGTTGCAATGATATTTTTCTTCACGGGGTCAATATTTGACGCATCATCAGTATCTACATAAATAGCGTCTTCAGGGTCCAATCCGGCATCCATCAACATGTCACCCCCGATAGTAATCAAATCTGCATCCCCAAGAGAGCGTGCAATTTGTGCCGGATCCATCTCGATGATTTTGATGTTTTTCGTATTTTCAACAACGTCTGCTTTAGTTGGCGCAAAACCTGCATCCTCGTCCAATTTAATTAAACCGATATCTTGCAAGCCTAAGAAAGCACGTTCCGCGTTAGTTGCGGAATTTGAAACTGCAACGGTAGCACCTTCAGGAATAGCATCTACGTCAGTAATTTCAGGAACTGCGAAAATGTACATCGGTGACACAATCGTATAGGCAATCGGTGTAATCTTTGAATCACCAAGGTCTTTAGCGTATGCGCTCAAGAAGGAGATGTGTTGGAAAGCATTTAAGTCCAATTCTCCATCCTCTAAAGCTCGATTTGGTTGTGAGTATTCTGAGAAAGTGACTACTTGAAGGTCAATCCCTTGGTCCTCTAAACGTGTCGCCACATCTTCCCAAATTTCAGCCGTCACATCACCAACCACACCAACTGAGTATTCCCGTGGTTCTTCAGTAGTTGCTTCACTAGATGACGCATCTTCACTTGCACCATTTCCGCAAGCTGCAAGAAGTAAAGCACTGGTAACAGCCAAGCTCAATTTCAAACTTTTCTTAATATTCAATAAACTTCTCCCCAATCATTAAATGATAGTTGTATTTTAACCGAGGGGCGGGGCGATGGCAATCAAATAAAGCGAGAACCTAGCCCTTATTTTGCCCATACACACTAAATGCAAGCTGCTATTGCGGAAGCTGAAGATTGCTAACTTTATCAATTGAAAATTAAATGACGATGAAAACTTGAAAAACTGATGGGTAAGTTATCTCTTTTACATATTTTCCGCTATAATAAATATGAAAACGGAAGCGGAGGAATACGATGGCTAATAATTATCAATATCCAATCGATTTGGATTGGACCAGTCAAGAAATGGCGACAGTAGTGAAGATGTGGAATGGCTTAGAGCAGGCGTATGAATCAAGCATCAACCGTGAGGAATTACTGAATCGGTATAAAGCATTTAAGGAAGTTGTCCCAAGTAAGATGGAAGAGAAGCAGTTAGGCAACAGCTTTGAGAAAATTTCTGGTTATCAGCTTTATGGCACCATCAAAAAGGCAAGAAATTCGGAAACCAAAACCATTTCAATGCCGTAAGGCGAACAAGTTGAATCATTACAGGGTGAAGTAGGAGGCATGTAAATGTTAGAAGCGCGGGCAGCGTTGGTGAAAGAGTGGGTTGAAGAAGCGACAACCTATATCCATGACCAATTGAATAGTGAAATCGAAATAGAAAGTAAATCCAACCGAAAAGATCTTGTTACCAACGTAGATAAAGAAGTTGAATTACTATTTAGAAACAAGATTGCAGCCAATTTTCCAGACGACCGTTATATCGGTGAGGAGAAAATGGGTGACACCCCGTCCAGTCTGGCTGGCGGTGTATGGATTGTAGATCCCATCGATGGCACAGCCAATTTTGTCCTACAGCAAAATCACTTTGCCATCATGGTCGCTTACTACGAAAACGGCCTTGGAAAGCTAGGTGTTGTATATGACGTGATGAATGATGATTACTTTGAAGCCATCGCTGGTCAGGGGATTAAACGAAACAGCCAAGTCTTTCAACCACCATTCAAGGACAAAAGCCTAAAAGACTCCTTGATTGCGGTCAATGGGGGCATGATCATGACTGACGCTTATAAAGTACAAGAACTAGTCAAAGAATCTATGGGTCTTCGTATTTATGGGTCAGCGGGCATTGAAATCATTGCCTTGTTGAAGGGTGAAATCGCCGCTTACGTTTCACCAAGGTTGCAACCCTGGGACATTGCTGCCGGCCAAGTCTTGGCAAATGAAGTGGGCATTCAAGTGTCGCAATTTACTGGCGAACCGGTTGATTTATTGAACCGAAATCAGGTATTAGCAGCCTACCCGTCAGCCTACCGACGAATGATTGAAAATTTGAAGGGTCCAAGATAAGCAAGCATTGTACTTTTCATATCAAGAGGGGCTTGAACTTTGTGATTTATTTGGTCGACATAATCGAAAAAACTAGTAATTTCAATTGATAAGTGATACGATATTATGGCGGTTTTATTACGAGAAACTTTGTTAAAGTTTATAACTAGGGGTTTTAGGGTAAAACGGTTTCATAAACTTGACAAATAATTGATACAAATTTTGTATTTATTATATAAATGGAGGAATTTTTAAAAATGGCAAAACGTGAAGATATTCGTAATGTTGCAATCATTGCCCACGTTGACCACGGTAAAACTACTTTGGTTAACCAATTGTTGGAACAATCAGATACTTTAGATGAACGTACAAAAATTGATGAGCGTGCAATGGACTCTAACGATATCGAGAAAGAACGTGGTATCACCATCCTAGCTAAGAATACAGCTGTAAACTACAAGGGTCACCACATTAACATCATGGATACTCCAGGACATGCGGACTTCGGTGGTGAAGTTGAGCGTATCATGACAATGGTAGACGGTGTGGTTTTAGTTGTAGATGCTTACGAAGGTACAATGCCGCAAACGCGTTTTGTATTGAAAAAAGCGTTTGAAGCGAACTTAACGCCAATCGTTGTTGTTAACAAAATTGATAAACCATCAGCTCGTCCATCAGAAGTTGTAGACGAAGTATTAGACTTGTTTATCGAATTAGGTGCAGATGATGAAATGTTAGACTTCCCAGTAGTATACGCTTCAGCTTTAAGTGGTACTTCAAGTCTTTCTGACGATCCAGCTGACCAATCAGAAACAATGGACCCAATCTTCGATACAATCCTTGAAGAAATCCCAGCACCAGTTGATAACTCTGAAGAAGGTTTACAATTCCAAGTATCGTTACTAGACTATAACGACTACGTTGGTCGTATTGGTATTGGTCGTGTATTCCGAGGTACTATCCGTGTAGGTGACCAAGTTACCTTAATGAAACTTGACGGTACTGAGAAAAACTTCCGTGTAACAAAATTATTCGGTTTCTTAGGTTTAGAGCGTGTTGAAATTAATGAAGCGAAAGCCGGAGAACTTATTGCTGTTTCTGGTATGGAAGATATTTTCGTTGGGGAAACAGTTGTAGATTCAAGCATCAAAGAGGCTTTAGAGCCATTACGTATTGATGAACCAACACTACAAATGACTTTCTTAACAAACGATTCACCATTCGCAGGTCAAGAAGGTAAACACGTAACTTCTCGTAAATTAGAAGAACGTTTACGTTACGAATTACATACTGACGTTTCATTACGTGTAGACAATACAGAATCTCCGGATGCATGGGTTGTTTCAGGTCGTGGTGAGCTTCACTTATCTATCTTGATTGAAAACATGCGTCGTGAAGGTTACGAGTTACAAGTATCTCGTCCAGAAGTTATCATCCGTAACATTGACGGCGTGAAATCTGAACCTTTCGAGTTAGTTCAAATCGATACACCTGAAGAATACCAAGGTTCAATTATCGACGCCTTAAACCAACGTCGTGGTACTATGGTAGACATGATCTCTACAGGTTTAGGTACAACGCGTTTAACTTACCATGTACCAGCTCGTGGTATGATTGGTTTCACCACTTACTTCATGTCATTAACACATGGTTACGGTATCTTGAACCATACATTTGACCACTATGCACCATACATCAACGAACCAATCGGTGGTCGTCGTAACGGTGCCTTAGTATCAACGGATACTGGTAAAGCAACTACTTACGGTATCATGCAAGTTGAAGACCGTGGTACAATCTTTGTTAACCCAGGTACACAAGTATACGGTGGTATGATTGTTGGTGAAAGTACACGTGAAAAAGATATTGTTGTAAATATTATCCGTTCTAAAAACTTAACGAACGTTCGTTCTTCAAACAAAGACCAAACAGCTTCAATTAAAACACCGAAACTAATGACACTTGAAGAATCATTAGAATTCATGGATGAAGATGAGTACTGTGAAGTAACACCAGAAAGCATTCGTTTACGTAAAGCAATCTTAAACGAATCTGAACGTGCAAAAGCAGCTAAAAAGAAAAACTTAGGTTAATTTGATTAATGCGCTATAGCCTAGCTAAATAATTCTTTAAGACGTAGACCATCTGTCTGCGTCTTTTTTATGGTAACTTTTTACTGAGAAGATTAACAGTAGGTTGACCAATAAACCATGTTTTATTTTTCTATAAAATGCAATAGGTTTACGCTAATACATTAGGTAATTATGCTATAATGGATAACTGAGTATTAGGTAAAAATACCTATGCTAACTTCTAGAATCATCGGATATTTAACATCACTTAAAATCCATAAAGGAGGGCTATTGTGCCAACAGAATCTAAAAGAAAAAAAGCCCAAGCAAATAAAGAAAAACAAAAAGAATCCAATGCATTAGATAAAGAAAAAGCAAAAAAACAGTCGAAAAAAGCGCGGAAGCAAGCGAAAAAGGATCAAAAGCAAGCTAAAAAAGAAAGAAATCATGAAGGACCAACTTGGTTTAAACGCGTCCTTGCCCATTGTGAAGATTTAGATGGGAAGATTCTGATATTATATGGCTTGCTGCTGACAATTGGATTATTGATGGTGACAACTGCTTCATCTTACCTAGCGACTTCATCAGGTCAAGCGACATACTACTATCTGGTTAGGCAAATATTCTTTGCGGTAGTAGGTTTGTTCACCATTATTCTCATCTATATTACAAAGCCAAAAATATGGCGACATCGTCATGTTCAAAAGTTAATGTATATAGGAGTCACGGTCCTATTAGTTTTCACTTTCATATTTGGGGAAACAATTAATGGTGCTCAAGGTTGGATTGGGGTTGGTGCCTTCTCCATTCAGCCAGTAGAGTTTGCAAAACCTGCTTTGGTTCTATTAGTCGCTAATTTCTTAGCGAAGGATGAGGTTCAGAAGACGATTGTTGAAATAAATAGTCCATTTAAATTGATTACTCAATACAAAAAAGAGGCTGCAGCTATAGGTATTTGGTTAGTGCTCGTAACCTTCTTCCCAGATGTAGGTGGGGTACTCATTCTTGGGTCTTTATTTGTAATCCTCCTATTAAATTCTGGCCTAACAATGAAATGGCTGACCAGAGCAGTTCTAGTAGCAGTTGTTGTGTATATTTCAGTTGTTATTGTCTTGAATCTATTTGATTTATCACATATCGATAATTATCAGGTTGCTCGCTTTACCTCTTTTATTAATCCATTCGCAGATGCCCAAGATACGGGGATGCAATTAGTTTACGGCTATTATGCCTTATCAAACGGGGGTATTCTTGGCCGTGGGGCAGGGAACTCAATTCAAAAACTGGGTTACCTACCGGAAGCCCATAATGACTTCATTATGGCCATTATTGGCGAAGAATTCGGCTTGTGGGGAATTTTATTAGTCCTAACCTTGTACTTTGGTCTGGTTATTTACATCTTCCACAAAGCCATTAAGATGCGCCGGACATTTGACCAAGCAGTTTTAGTTGGTGTCGGTTCTTACTTCCTGATCCAAGCCTTTGTAAACCTGGGCGGGGTATTAGGACTGATTCCATTAACTGGTGTTACCTTCCCGTTCATGTCCTACGGGGGTTCCAGCCTACTTGTAACCAGCATCATGATTGGGATTGCCTTGTCCGTTATTGCCTCAGACCAAGCGTGGCGGCGTGACCTTCGGGCAAGAAGAGGACACAATAGACAGAACGAAATTGAAAATTAGTATGCATGCTAAGGGCAGACTTTTAAAAAGTGCTGCTCTTTTTTTAGTTGGATTATAATTTAAAAAATTGTTTACATTTATTAAAAAGGTTAGATTCTATGAAATAAAGCTAAGTTTTAAAGTATTTGGGCACCACTACCCATATTTATGCTTGAGAAAATCGGGTTAAAAAATCGGTATTCAGAACGTTAAATAACTATATTAAGCTTCCCTATAATGATTAGGTATAGAGTAAGCGCTAAAAAAATGCCATAATAGCAACAAGGATTTTCTAACTGGTCGATATAATGTATCTATAAAGAATTATGATAAAAAAATGAGATTTCTTTCATTTTTAGATACCAAAATGATTTCAAATATGTCAAAATATGATACAATTGGCTAGTGGAAACAAGCGTCAAGAAATGAGAGACGTAAGAGAGGGAGTTACTATATATGATAAATAAAGTGTTAGTTGCGAACCGTGGGGAAATCGCAATCCGTATTTTCCGAGCGTGTTTTGAACTAGGCATTAATACTGTCGCAGTTTATTCGCAAGAGGATGAAGGATCAGTTCACCGTTTCAAGGCGGATGAGTCTTATTTATTGTCTAAGGATAAAAAAGCAGTTGAGGCTTATTTAGATATCGAGTCAATTATACAAATTGCTAAAGATGTGAATGCTGACGCGATTCACCCTGGTTACGGCTTCCTGTCTGAAAATACTGAATTTGCGCGTCGTTGTGAGGAAGAGGGCATCAAGTTTATCGGTCCTTCACACGAAATTTTAGATATGTTCGGGGATAAAGTAAAAGCTCGTGAAGCTGCTAAAAAAGCGAATATTCCGTTGATTCCAGGTTCTGATGGACCAGTTGAAAGTCTTGAAGAAGTGGTTGAATTTGGTAAAACTGCTGGTTACCCAATTATCATCAAAGCTGCCCTAGGTGGTGGTGGACGTGGTATGCGTGTAGTGCGTTCAGAAGATGAAGTAGCAGAACAATACCGTCTAGCGGTTTCTGAAGCGACTAAAGCTTTTGGTTCAGGTGAAGCCTACGTTGAGAAATATGTAGAAGGACCTAAACATATCGAAGTTCAAATTATGGCTGATGAGCAAGGAAACACTATGCATTTATGGGAACGTGACTGTTCAGTTCAACGTCGTCATCAGAAAGTGGTTGAGGTTGCCCCAACTGTAAACATGTCAATGGAATTACGTAACCGAATCTGTAATTCTGCCCGTGACTTCTTAGATTCAGTGGACTACGCTAATGCCGGAACTGTTGAGTTCTTACTAGATGGCGATGACTTCTACTTTATCGAAGTAAACCCTCGTGTCCAAGTAGAACATACAATTACAGAGCAAATCACTGGTGTGGACATTGTGCAAACGCAAATCCGTGTTGCTGCAGGCGAAAGCTTAAGTGAAATTGGTTTACCAGCACAAGAAGACTTACCATTAAATGGTTTTGCAATCCAATGTCGTGTAACGACAGAGGATCCAAATAACAACTTCTTCCCAGATACAGGTAAAATCAATACTTACCGTTCTCCAGGCGGTTTTGGTGTCCGTTTAGATGCGGGTAATGGTTTCCAAAATACGGTTGTTAGTCCATACTTTGACTCAATGATCGCTAAGTTAATCACTTACGGTACAGATTTCGAAGATACAGTAGCCAAAACCGACCGTGCCTTAAGAGAGTATCGTGTGCGTGGGGTTAAGAACAATATTCCGTTCTTACGTAACGTTGTAAACCATCCTGTCTTCCAAGCAGGTACTGCAAACACTGTATTCATCGATAATACACCTGAATTGTTTGATTTCCCTAAAGAACGTAACCGCGACCGTGGGAACAAAGTCTTACAATACATCGGGGACATCTCTGTAAATGGCTTCCCGGGTATTGAAAATGAAAAAGGGCACTTCGAGACCATCGCAACCCCTAAAATTGAGCTAGTAGACCGTAATGGCCTATCGGCTAAACAAATTTTAGACCGTGATGGCGCTAAGGGTGTTCAAGACTTCATTAAAAATTCAAATGACCTATTATTAACAGATACGACAATGCGTGATGCGCACCAATCGTTGATTGCGACTCGTATGCGTACGCGTGACATGGTGAAACCAGCTAAAGTGATGGAAGATGCTTTGCCAAACCTATTCTCTATGGAAGTTTGGGGTGGGGCGACATTTGATGCAGCCTTCCGTTTCTTAACTGAAGACCCTTGGAACCGTCTAGCGCAGTTGCGTGAAGCAATGCCGAATACCCTGCTACAAATGTTATTCCGTGGTTCAAATGCGGTAGGCTATACTTCATACCCAGATAACACGTTGAAAGCCTTTATCGACCAAGCTGCAGCTTCAGGAATTGACGTCTTCCGTGTGTTTGACTCATTAAACTGGACGAAACAAATTGAAAAACCAATTCAATATGTGAAAGATGCTGGTAAGATCGCTGAAGCGACAATGTGTTATACAGGTGATATCTTAAATCCAGAGCGTACTAAATATTCTCTAGACTACTATGTGAAGTTGGCTAAAGAGTTACAAGCGATGGGTGCAGATATTATTGCAGTGAAAGATATGGCTGGTTTATTAAAACCTCAAGCTGCTTATGCATTAATTTCAGAATTGAAAGACAATGTAGATGTGCCAATTCACTTGCATACGCATGATACTGCGGGCAACGGTATCTTAACTTATGCTGAAGCATCTCGTGCTGGTGTGGATATTGTTGATGTGGCATCTTCTGCCTTTGCTTCGACAACTTCACAACCATCTATGCAGTCACTATACTACGCTATGGAGTATAACGACCGTAAACCAAATATTCATGTACAGAACGCTGAGAAAATTAACCAATACTGGTTAGGTGTGCGTTCTTACTATGATGAGTTTACTTCAGGTTTAGAGGGTCCAGAAACTGAGATCTATGATACTGAAATGCCAGGTGGTCAATACACTAACTTACAACAACAAGCGAAATCTGTTGGGTTGGGTAGCCGCTGGAACGAAGTGAAAGAGATGTACCATGATGTGAACTTCTTATTCGGTGACATAGTTAAAGTTACCCCTTCATCTAAAGTAGTTGGAGACATGGCTTTATTCATGGTTCAAAATGATCTTTCAATTGAGAAATTCTATGCAGAAGGGAAAAAATACGACTTCCCTCAATCTGTGATTGATTTATTTAAAGGTAAAATTGGTCAACCAGAAGGCGGTTTCCCGCAAGATGTATCTGACATCATCTTAAAAGGCGAAAAAGCTTCTACTGATCGTCCAGGTGAACACTTAGCGCCAATTGATTTTGAAGCCACTCGCCAAGAATTGATTGAACGTTTAGGCGACGAAGATGTTGATGATAAAGATGTGTTATCTTACATCATGTACCCAGAAGTCTTTGTAGACTACCGTCATAAACTTGAGCGCTATTCTGACGTTTCAATCATCCCAACACCAAGCTTCTTCTATGGTATGAAGACTGGTGAAACAGTCAATGTTGAAATTCAAAAGGGTAAAGTCTTATACATCCGCTTGATTCAAATTGGTGAACTTGATGAAACTGGCCAACGAATTGTCTTCTTTGAATTAAACGGTCAATCTCGTGAAATTATTGTACGTGACGCTAATGCACAAACAACGGCAGCTGTTCGTCGTAAGGCTGATCATAGCAATAAAAATCATATTGCTGCAACCATGCCAGGTACAATCCTTGATGTTCAGGTGCAACAAGGTGATGAAATTGAAGAAGGTCAATTATTGTTAATTTCTGAAGCCATGAAGATGGAAACTACTTTGAAAGCACCGCGTAAGGCTGTTGTGAAAGAATTACTTGTTGCCAACGGCGATCAAGTAAATTCTGGTGACTTACTATTAGTCTTGGAATAAAATAAGAGGTGATAATAGCGGGCCAGCAAGTTTGGGCCCGTTATTTTGCCATATAAAGGTTTAAGGGTTACTGGCAGATGAATTCCTGTTATAATGAGATTAAAGCGAGTGATTAAAGGAAGTCGATAATATGAGTATTTATGATCAAGCACAGTCTCGACAAGCATTGATTGTGTGGATGTATTCAAATAAAAAAGTTAAACAGTTACAAAAGTACGGTTTCGTTTATTATGTGTCGCGGAAGATGAAGTATGCGGTTTTGTACACGGATGTGTCGGAAGCGGACCACATTCAAAAGAATCTTGAGAAGTTGCATTTCGTACGCAAGGTGGATGTATCTCCTAGACAGGCGATGGCGACGGATTATGCGACGGCCTTTGATACCTATGCGGCAGACTTGATGGCCAAGAAGGATTCGGATGATAAAGATCGTTTAAATGAACGGTACGCTTAATATATAATAAAATAGATAGTGAATGAAAGTTTGAAGGGACCTTGGGATTGAATGTGCCCAGGGTCCTTTTTCAATCTTTGGAGGAGAGTCAGTATGGAGTTTGCACCATTTTTCTATTTGGAACTGAAAGAACATATTTTAGATGTGCCTTATACCTTGGCTAAGCGGCGAATCCGTGTCCTCTTACCTAAGGACTATGAAGCGCATCCGGACAAGCATTATCCCGTTGTTTATATGCATGACGGGCAGAATGTATTTCATTCTAAGGAAGCTTTTTCGAAACACTCTTGGAAAACGATTCACGCAATCAAGCGGAATCCGGATTTACCAAGCATGATTATTGTCGGTATCGATAACGGTGAAGAAACGCGGACCTTGGAATACCTTCCGTGGACGCTCAAGGATGCCTACGATCCAAGACTATCTGGTCAAGGGGGACGAGGTGCTGAGTTTTCTGAGTTTGTGGTGACCATTGTCAAAGACTTTGTCGACAAACACTACCGGACTATACCAGACGCTGCCCACACGGCGATGGTAGGGTCTTCCTTTGGGGCGACTATTTCGACGTATCTTGGCGCTGCTTATAAGGACAAAATTGGTCGGTTAGGGATTTTTTCATTAACCAATTGGGCAGTTGCGCAAGATTTTGACCGGTTTATTGAGCGGGTGGATTTACCAAAAGATCAACGAATTTATATTGAATGTGGGACAGAAGAAGGGGACGAGGTAGATGAGATGATCATCGGTCCTAATACCGAGCAGGCTTACATTACCGACGCCATTAAATATAGCCAACAGGTGATGCAGGCAGGTGTGGCGCCGGAAAATGTGTCCTTGAATATTTTCTATGGCGATGAACATTCTGAAAAGTATTGGTCCAAACACCTACCAGATTGTTTACGTTTTATCAGTCAAGGTTGGCCATTATAAACTTTTATGATTTGGGTAATACTTGATAAGTCTTCTAAAAGAATTTAAACTGATCATTTATATCAATTTAGATAAATGACACTTTTCCAACTAAAAGTGTACTTTCTATGGCTTAATCGCATCTTGACGACGATGTCTTGGAAAATGTCTATTATCAAAAAACGAATACTGTAAATATCAATACCAGGGTTTACATAGTCAATTTAGTTATTTAACTAAATCGACCATGTAAACCCTCTTTTTTTTTGTGGAAAATTTGAGATGACTATTTTTTTGGATAATAATGAGTTTTGAAAAAATGATTAAAATAATAAATCTTAACTTTTTTTATACTATGTATATAAAATTGATGCGCATCAATTTTATATCTTTCAAAAATGAATACACTGTAGTTGTACAAAAGTATAGGAGGGATTTATATGCAACAGATTATTTTGAAACATAAAAATCATATTACGGTTATTAGTGGTTTGCTTATTATAATAGGTTTTATTGCACATTTCATTTTTACTAATACGGTTATCTTTAACAGTGCTTTTATCATTGCTTCCATATTTGGTGTTATGCCCATTGCGATACAGGCTTATCAGGCTATGAAAGTAAAAGTAGTGAGTATTGATGTTTTAGTAACGATAGCGGTTATTGGTGCTTTCTTTATTCAAAATTACGAAGAGTCAGCTATTGTTACTTTTTTATTTTTATTTGGATCATATTTAGAGCAGCGTACACTTAAGCAAACACGATCTGCGATTAAAGAGTTGACAGAAATGGCTCCAGAGACCGCTTTTAAGCAATTGAACGAGGGGCAATTTGAAGAAGTAGATATTGATGAAGTAGAGGAAGGAGATATTCTCTTAGTAAAAACTGGCGCTAAGATTCCAGTAGATGGTAGGGTAACTACTGGAAAGGGACATGTAAATGAGGCTAATATCACTGGCGAATCTTTACCTCTAAAGAAAGAAAAAGGTGACGAAGTATTTGCCGGTACCATTATGGATAATGGGACTATTCAAATAGTCGCTGATAGAATTGGGGAGGATTCTACATTTGGTCGAATTATTGAATTAGTAGAAGAGGCACAGGATTCTAAATCGGAAGCTGAGCGATTTATTGACCAGTTCTCTCGTTGGTATACACCTGTAGTACTTATTATTGGGTTATTAGTTTGGGTATTAACTAAAGATACGGCACTAGCAGTTACTGTATTAGTACTCGGTTGTCCAGGAGCCTTGGTCATTGGTGTACCAGTTTCAAACGTGGCGGGTATAGGAAATGGTGCAAAAAATGGTATTTTATTTAAAGGTTCTGAAGTGATTAGTCATTTTGCGAATGTAGATACAATCCTATTTGATAAAACAGGTACATTAACTGAAGGAAAGCCTGAAGTGGGCGAATTTGTTTACTATGGAAATAATCAAGAGGAGGATTTATCTCTATTATTCTCGGTTGAAAGGGAATCTGATCATCCCTTAGCAGTCGCTATTACGAATAAGTTAGCGCAATATAAACTACGACCTGTAGAGCGTACACAGGTTATAAAAGGTGGGGGCATAATTGCTCACGTTGATGGACACGTCGTTGCAGTAGGGAATAAACACTTAATGGAACAAGAAAGGATACCACTATCTGCTGATGTGCTTAAAAAATTAGATACATTAGAAAGAGACGGTAGTTCAATTGTATTAACAGCAGTTGATCATCAGTTAATGATTTTAATGGGAATCCGTGACCAGGTTCGACCAGGTGTTAAACAAGACCTACAAAAATTAAAATCACTTGGTGTTAAAAATCTCATTGTATTATCAGGGGATAATCAAGGTACTGTTAATTTAGTTAAAAAGGAGCTAGGATTAACCGAAGCCCATGGCGATATGCTGCCTGAGGACAAGCAAGCATTTTTAAAAGAAAGACAGTCTACTGGTGAAATTGTTGCTTTTATTGGTGATGGTGTGAACGATAGCCCCTCTCTAGCTACTGCAGAAGTAGGGATAGCTATGGGAAATGGAACAGATGTAGCCATTGAAAGTTCAGATATTGTTTTGATGAATTCCAATTTTAATCGTCTCCCCCATGCTTTAGGTTTAGCTAAAGGGACATATGCGAATATGCAACAAAATATTCTTATTGCTGTTGGTGTGGTGATAATATTACTCTTTAGTTTATTATTCAGTGAATGGATGTCTATGTCAATTGGTATGTTAGTTCACGAGGCAAGTATTTTGGTTGTTATTTTAAATGCAATGAGATTAAGAGGATATCAATTAAAATAATTGATCTGTATCAATTATTTTTAAAAAAATACCTTATATAATTTATTTAAAGGAGTGATAGATATGACAAAAGCAACATTAAAATTAGAAACATTAACTTGTCCATCATGTTTACAAAAAATTGAAAGTGGTTTAAAACAGACCGCTGGTGTAGAAAAGGATTCTGTAAAAGTACTGTTTAATGCAAGTAAGGTAAAGGTGGATTTCGATGAAGAACAAGTCAATTTGAGTACAATTGAAAACGCTATTGAAAACTTAGGATATTCCGTTATTAGTTCAAAAGTAAAGGAAGGTTTATAAAATGACAACAGTAAACGAAAGACAAGAAAAATTAGCTGCTGAACAAGCCTATAAAGAACACATTCACCATACCAAGATTAATGCTGCAGCTGTTACAGATCATGTACTGGCCAATATTCATACCTTACATGTAAAATTACATCAATATCACTGGTATGTAAAAGGGGCAAATTTCTATTCATTGCATGAGTTATTTGAAAAACTGTATAATGAGAATGAAACATGGTTTGATAAAATTGCAGAACGTTTACTAGCTTCGGGATTTAAGCCAGCATCAACAACTGCTAAATTTCAGCAATTTGCAATAATTTCTGAAGATCCGTCTGAAAAATATTATTCTGCTGAAGAAATGGTCTTACAGTTAGTAGAAGATTTTAGAACTAATCGTGAATTTACCGTTCGTGCATTGCGTTTAGCTCAAGAAGAAGCAGATGATGCGTTAGAGGATTTACTAATTAGTTATAAAGATTATTTAGATGTAAATATTTGGCAACTTCAAGCCTTTGTTAATAAGGATGCGTTAGAAGACGATGATTATATAGATAACGATTAATTAGGAGGAAAGTTGTATGGCACACCATCATCACCATAGTCATGTAGATTGTATACGGTTAGTACCAATTTTTAACCACCTAAACGAAGAACAAATGAGTTTAATTGCACAATCAGCGCATGAAGTACATTATGCAAAGAATGCGTTGTTATTTGGAAATGGTGATAAAGATGACACATTATATATCGTAAATAATGGACGTGTACGTATTTATAACTTAACTGAATCCGGTCGTGAACAAACGGTACGCATACTAAATCCTGGTGATTTTATGGGCGAAGTGGCTATTTTTCAAACTGAAAGTTACCATTCCAATTATGCTGAAGCAATATCAGAAGTAAGCATATGTAGAATCCATAAAAAAGATATGGATAACTATCTAGACGCTTACCCAGAAATTATGAGACGAATACTTTCAGATGTTACGAAACGTTTACAGGTATCAGAAAAGCAAACGATGCAGGTTGGTATGGAGCAGGTAGAGTCTCGTATTATTAATTTTCTAGCAGAATATGTTGAAGATGAGAAAAACCATACTTATGTGACATTACCAATGTCAAAAAAGGAGCTAGCTTCTTATTTGGGTACAACACCTGAAACAATAAGTCGGAAGTTCTCTTCGTTAGAGGATAAAGGCTTAATTAAACAACATACGCATAAATATATTGAAATATTTGATCTAGATGAATTATTATTTGCATCGAGTTAAAGTGATCGCTATCAAAAAATAGAATTAATAAGGGAAATTAATATAGTGCTTTTATTTGTAAAATAGTTAGTAATAAGGAATACTAGTTACTCATGAAACACTAAAAGGAATAACTTTTTAGAAATTCTAGGAATATGATTAAAGTGTCTAAAGAAACCGTAAGAGAATAATACTCTCACGGTTTTTTTCTCTACAATAGTATCAGTTTTCAAGAAAGTCCTTAATAGTCTTTCTATTCCTAGTTCATCAATATGAATGTGATAAGGCATTAGGGCATTATAAAAGAATATGAACTAACATCAACCTACTTAGTCTAAAGGCCAGTACTTTTCTTATTAGTAGCATTTTTTTCTTCAAGAACTACGCTAACTAAATTTGAAACCACGTATTGAATGAGTTGTTTGACTTTTCGGGTGAATTCTTCACTTGAGACATAGCTGATTAATTGTTTAGAAATGATTGCTATAATAGCTTTCCCAGCTTTCACAGCAAATTCTGAAAGTTTATTTTTCATTTCTTAGCCTCCTTTTTTAAGTCTCTCAGGATTTTCTTCAAGAATCTGTTCTTAGTATTTTTTTCCAAAAATTCATAGGCAGACAAAGTGAGTTCTTTTTCAGTAAGGTTATCACTTAGTTCAACTTTTGATTTTAGATTATAGTAAAGTGCCTTTGGTTTTAGATCAATCTCTTGTTTAAACTCACTTATTTTGTTATCAATCTCTTGATTTATTTGATAATCGATGTCATTTAGAAAATTATCACTTGGTAGAGAGGACTTGTAGGAACTAATTTCATTTTGAATATTATCGCGAAGTATTACGGCATTCTCGTCTTTAAATTCATCTACTCTTGCAAGAACGTTACCTATTACTGTGTTATTTTCTTCCATGATACAACCCCCATTTTTAGTCGTTTATTTTATAAGTTCTTATTTCTTTTATTATAGTTGAAAAGTTATAGGGAGAGTAGCGAAAAAAGAAGAATTAATCGTTAAACTTACAACTAATCAAAAGAATAATAATAAAGATTAGGAACACTAATAGGATTAGCGGGATTAAGAGAAATTAATGGAACTTGGTAAACAGTATAAAATATTTTATTTAGAATCATCTGTAACCAGATGAAAACTCTACTCAATCGAACTATAAGAATAAATGACTCTTAAAAGTAGCAAAGTAATAAACAACCCCTCTAGAAAACTAGAGGGGTTTCGTATTGGCTAAATTAATAGCATGCTATATCTTTAAAGTGTGACTTTATTTCCTTTTTTTAATCCTAAATGACCGGAACAAATAAAATCAATTAAAGCCTCCTTGATATATTATATTTGTCCTAGTTGATCCTCCCTTTATCCAATTTCCCATTGAGTTGCTGTTACAATTGCATGTCCTTTTGCATAGAACTGTATTTGATTTTGATCTACTTGTGAATAAAGACGCGACGTAAAGACTTCTAAACCATCATTCACAAATATTTCGACGGAGGACTCATCCATAAACAATTGAATCTGTAGTTCTTCTTCAGAAAAATCGCATTTCCTTAAAGTTCCAAATTCAGCAGTTGATGTTTCACCAGATTGCCCCCGATCAAAAACTAATTTTTTTTCTACTCGGTCATAGTAGAAATTGGTTACTTCCTTGTCGCCCATTCGAAAACTTAGACCTACATATTGTCCAGTTATATTAGTAAAAGATGCTTGGAGTTCGTAAGTTCTAGCAGAAAATTGATTAACAATTACTACTTCGTTTTCTAACTCTATTTCTACTGTATTTTTCTTCCCACGTAGTAAAGCTAGTTCAGGTACAGGTTTCTGATAAATTTTCCCGTTTTTTAAACTGATTTCACGCAAAATTGTTAAACAGTGAGCCCATCCAAATTCATCTGTAACACAATCGACACCAGGAAGACCTAACCATCCAACTAACAATTGACGTCCATTTGGATCAGTCATTGTTTGAGGCGCGTAAAAATCAAAACCTCTATCTAATTCTGTGAAGTCCTCAGTTACATGAAAAACCCCTTTAGTAAAATCAAGGGGATTTCCTAATAAATAACCAGATTGATAAATATTTTGATATTTATCTCCTTTCTCGGTCATCCCTTGAGGTGAAAATAAGAGAACCCCATGATTGTCTAACTCAAAATAGTCTGGACATTCCCACATAAATCCTTGATTTTCTGAAGTAATATTCCCTTTTAATTCTATTGCTTGTTGATACGTCCATTTTTCTAAATCATCTGAAACATAGTAAACAATTGCTCCTTCATGATTACTTGTTTCTGCTCCGATAATACAGTAATAGTAACCATTTTGTTCAATAATTTTAGGGTCTCTGAAGTTATCCGTGTATCCTTCGGGTGAATCTATAATCAACGGTTTTTGAGATTTCTTGATGTTGTTATCTTTGCCCATTACTGCATGACATTGATAAGGAATTCGCTTCCAATTTTCTGTTCGAGTGTTGCCTGTATAGAACAAATGTAATTGGTCATCTTTCACGAATCCTGTACCTGAGAAGACACCATGGCTATCGTATTTAGTATCGGGGCTCAATGCAATACCTTTATCTTCCCAATCAACCAAATTATTAGAAACCATGTGATACCAGTACTTCACGCCATGCACTGGACCTAGAGGAAACCACTGATAAAATAAGTGATACTGGCCGTTATAATAGCTAAAGCCGTTTGGATCATTTAATAACCCTGTTTTAGGTTGAATATGAAAAGTTTGTCGATAAGGTCCCTCATCAACTTTTTTTCTCAATTCTGTCATATAAGCGCTAGAAACATCATCAATCTTTTTGTAACGCTCTTTTTTTGTCCATTCCATTTATAAAATCCCTCACAATTTCCTTTTTTAATTTATTTTTTTATCTTATTGGTTTTCGCAAATAGTATTGTAAAAATAAACGTTACAATAAAAGCTATTCCTAATGAAATTAAATATTGAATCATCGATTGTGGTCGAATGACAATCACTCCTGGTAGACCAGCGGGCCCTTGTGATAAGGATAAAACATTCATCCATGTAGCGTAAGCTGCTCCTGTTGCTGATCCAATAAGGGCTGCAATAAAAGGATATTTGAGTTTCAAATTGACACCAAAAACAGCGGGTTCAGTAATCCCTAGTAAAGCTGATACGCCTGCCGCTGAAGCAATGGATTTCATTTTAATATCTTTTTTAAATAGGTTAAACACTGCTAAAGCAGCAGCACCTTGTGCCACATTGGAAGCAGCTACAACTGCAAAAGTTGGTGAACCTCCAAGTGTTTCAATATTAGCCAAGATTTGCATTTCAGAAGTAACCAAACTATGGTGCATACCTGTAATGACAAGTAATGGATATACAACTCCATAAATGGCTCCTCCTATAGGTCCTAACTCAAAGAATAACCACATTACACCGTTAGTCATCCAATCTCCGACTACTCTCATGACAGGACCAATAGCTACAAAAGTAAAAGTTGCTGTAAGTAACACTGCAAGTAAAGGTGTAACGATGTTGTCTAACATCATTGGAATAAATTTCTGCAATAATTTTTCTATTTTAGCTAAAACAAAAGCAGCTCCAATTACAGGTAAGACTGTACCTTGATAACCTACTTTAGCGATTTCAAAACCTAAAATATTCCATACCGGTAAATTATTATCCAGTAATGCTTGACCATAATCATAACCATTTAATAAGTCGGGATGAATCATTAATGCACCAATAACCGCACCTAAAACAGGGGTCGCACCAAAAGTTTGAGCCGCGTAAAATCCAATCAGGACAGGGAGAAATACAAATGCAGTATTAGAGAAGAGATTAATCATTTCTGCTAAATCTGAAAATTGTGGGTAAGCCTCGATTATTGTCTGATTAGGAATAAATAAACCTTCGGCTGTTAATAAATTATTTAATCCCATTAATAATCCCGAAGCCACTAAAGCTGGTAAAATTGGCACAAATACATCTGCTAGCGCTTTCAAAATTTGTTGTATAATATTCAATTTTGTTGAAGCTATTTCTTTCAATTCATCTTTACCTATTTCAGATAGATTAGTTTGATTTAAAAACTCTTGATAGACCTTGTTTACTAATCCAGTGCCTAAAATTATTTGAAATTGTCCACCATTATTAAATGAACCTTTAACACCGTCAATTTCAGAGATAGTATCTGTGGCTATAAGACTGTCGTTTTTCAAAACTATCCGCAATCTAGTAGAACAATGGGCAGCTGAAACAATATTTTCCACTCCACCAACTCCAAGAATAATATCTGTTGCTATCTTTTTACTATCTAACATATTTACTATACACCTCCATAAGATTTTAAAAATGAAACGTTTCATTTTTAAAATATAAACAAAAAAAAACAAGTTGTCAATTATTTTTGGCCTTATAAATTATGGGGCTGATGGAGAAGCCCCTTTTTTAAAGGAATGAAAACTTGTTTTATATATAATAAATCTAATCTCTAGTTGTTGTTCCGGGTTGATATGTTATTGGTAAAATTGTTTGTAAACGAACTTCTTTTTTTTCAATAATTTTGAATAGACACTTCACTGCTTCAGCTGCAATTTCTGGAACTGATTGTCGGATGCTAGAAAGATATATTGGACTATTATTAGATTGTTTACTGCCATCAAAACCAATAACTTGGATATCTTCTGGGACTCTTTTGCCGTTCTGGTGAAGTAAATCAATAACTTCCATAGCTTGTTCATCTGTTACCACAAATATTCCATCTGTTTCATTATTTATTATTTGTTCTTGAACAAATAAAGATAATTGTTCTCGAAACTCTCGATGATGTCCTTCATAATAAAAACTTTTCCAATCAATCTTATTAGTTTTACAGTAATCCTGAAAACCACGATAACGATCTCTTGTAGAATTTTCATAAATTGAACCATAGCCAATAAACGCCAATTTAGTTGCGCCAGCTAGCTGTAATTTTTCAGCAGCTAATTTACCTCCCATAAAATTATCACTCATAATTGTTGGTATTTTTTCGGAAAAATAACGATCTATACTTACAACTGGTAGTTCACTAGAAATATAGGCATCTACATTACTATAAGATAAGGTAATTAAGCCATCAATTTTATTTTGACGTGCCATTGTAATATAGGCAACTTCATTTTCATAATTATTTATAGTGTTGCATAACACTAATTTAGTTTGATAATATCTTAATTCTGTTTCAATATAAAATGCTAGTTCACTAAAGAAAGGATTCCAAATAGTTGGTATAAGTAAGGCAATTGTATGTGTTCTATTTGTTCTTAATCCAGTAGCATATATATTTTTCTCATAGTTTAACTCTTTGATTGCTTCTTCAATTGCTATTTTTGTTTTTTCTTTTAGCTTACCACCGTTCAAATATTTTGAAACACTTCCAACAGATACATTTGCTAACCTTGCAACATCTTTAATTGAAGCCATGTTTATCTCCTTCGCACTAAATTTATACAATTAACAATACCATTATTATATAAATCGCTCAATTAAGTTATAAGTAGATAAAATATTTAACTATACACGCAGATAGACGCCTCCTAAATCTTGCAGATAAGATTTTATTTTACTTTTACACCAAATTTTTAATGAGTGTCATAAGTCATCATCATATTGCGTTTTAAAATTTTATATGAAAGAAGATTATAATGAAATACGGATATACACGTGGAAGTAGGACACAACAACAGTTAACCTCTCAAATTCCAATGCTAGAAACAGAACACGGCGAAAAATATATGCAAATAAATGATTTAGACATAATCATCATTCAAAATTTACGGATTTACTTATTCAATTGCATCCTCAGCATATTTTAGTGGTTAAGAAAGTTGATTAGCCAGGTGTATAAAGGAAGCTTGGAAGGTTATAGAATGCCTTTTCATTTAAAAACTTGATATTCATATTTTAAATCTTGTATTTATTGAAAGTTCATCAACTGGACGTTAAAACTTCACTGTCTTTAGTGCTTTTGAAGATTGCTAACGAGATTTAATTGTAGAACGAACAAATAAAGGTAAGCAAATTGCGATGTAAAATCTTAATTTAAGGGGGGTTTCTTTATAATATATGCAACAACAAATAGCACATGTTTTCCAATTATTGGAAAACATGTGCTATTTGTTCTTTTATGTCACTAAATTTGATGTAGGTACCCGATGTTGTCGAGTCCGTGGCTAGAGCATGACATCGGTAATATAAGTACACGTATTGTAGATATATTAAGTGATCGAGGAAAGTTCATCTGCTAAATTATTTCCTTGCCTATCCATTGCAGATAAGTAACTATGTAAAAGAGGTATGGTATAAGATGTTTACGCCATATTTGAAAAGTATTCCAGTATTGTTATTGATTATCATAGATGAAGAATTCAAAAGGTTCAGTACTATTTGAACCATCAAATTGTTCGAATAAACCTGATTGATCAAATGATAAACTACCTGCACGATGCATTCCTTTGTAATCATAGAAAGGATAATTACATGAAGAGTCAGTGAATAGGTAGTAATTTGCCACATTTTTTGCTTCAAAATAATCTTTAGCGGCTTGGAATAATTTGCTGCCGATTCCTAGACCTTGGAAATTTGGATCCATAATAAATAAGACGATGCGACCATCATAGGCGGTACTTGCTTGCGCTTTTTCTAGTAATTTTGCATCGTATTCATTTTCTATTATCATTCGGTCATAAAAATAGTCGGCAATTTCCTGACCTTGTGCGTGGATAGTTGCAGCTGATTCAGCTGTTGACCGCATTAACATTCGTCCGTATTTAGGCTCTGAATCTGCGGATACTAAAATAACACCAGCAATCTGGTCGTCAACTTCCGCAACGGTTGCCATTGATGCATCACTCAACGAGCTGTTTAAGTTTAAGTCAACGTAAGCATCAGTTGCTTCTGGGTATGCTTCATAGTCTGATTTAAACCAAGCGCCTCGGTTTAATGCGTGTATTGCTGGATAGTCTGCAGCTTGGGCAGATCTTAAAATAACTTCTTGTGTCATAAAACACCTCCACTTTCCATTCTAACCGATGGCCATATTAAGTTCAAATGATACAGAGTGACCGCTATGCGGGGCTTTAAGAGGGGGAATGAATACGTTTCCTATAACTTAGATGCGATTGCTTTTAGTCCGATTACCGCTTATAATGAATGAGAGATTCTAATCAAAAATTAATATAATATACAAGCAAAAGACCTTGAGCGGAGGAACTTACATGAATTTCATTGTGACATCACCTTTTTATCCAGAGAATTTTCAATTATTTACTAACCGGTTAAAGCAGCAAGGATTTAATGTGCTTGGCATCGGTCAAGAACCTTATGACCAATTACCCCAATCTTTAAAAGATGATTTGACTGAATATTACAAAGTCAACGACTTAGAAAATACTGAAGAAGTTAAAAAAGCTGTTGCTTACTTATTTTTCAAGCACGGGAAAATTGACCGCATTGAGTCGCAAAATGAACATTGGTTGAATTTGGAAGCTGAGATTCGTGAACAGTTTAATATTCCTGGCAACAAGCCAAAAGATTTGCGCAAGGTTAAATTTAAGTCTGAAATGAAGAAATTATTCGCCAAGGCGGGAGTGCCAGCGGTTCCAGGAAAAGTGGCCAATAAAAAGGGTACCGTCAACCGAATCGTCAAGGAACTGGGACTTCCATTAGTAGCCAAACCCAATTCAGGTGTGGGTTCATCAGGTACCTACAAGTTAAAAGACCAAGACGCGGTCTACAAATTTTTAGAGGAGTGGGACGAGAAAGATGCCTACTTCTTTGAACCTTATATAGAGGACGGGAAGTTATTGTCGTATGACGGTTTAATCGACCAAAACGGGGATATTGTCTTTGAAACAAGCTTGTATTATCGCGACCCAACTTTGGAGGTATTAAAATACCAGTTAGACTATGGTTATATTATCCAAAAGGAAATTCCGGAAAAATTACGTGCCTATGGTCAAGCAATCGTCAAACAATTTGGCATGAAGGAACGGTTTTTCCATATTGAATTCTTTAAAAATGGGGACGATTATCTAGTGGTTGAATATAATAACCGGGTTGCGGGCGGTTATGCTATTGATATGTATAACTATGCCAATCATGTAGATTTATTCCGTCAATTTGCCCGTATTGTGGACGGTCAACCTTTTGAAACGTCGACTGAGCCTGCTCGTTACTGCGTGGCTATTACCCACCGTGATCAAAATACTTATGCCCACGATGAGGCGGCTTTGCGCAGTCATTACGGCGACCGATTTGTCTTCTCAAAACGTTTACCAGACGCTTTTGCGGCCTTACAAGGTAACCAATTCTATGGTATTTTAGCGGATACAGAAGCGGAAATTGAAGAAATTTTCCACTACGTCCACCAACATAAAGAAGGTTAGCTTTACACTGGTTGTCATTTTACCCAAAACTGGAGGAAACCCAATGAATGCAGAATTCTTACACCATTATTCAGGTCACTTAAATCAAGAAATGTACTTAAATCGTTATGGCCACGCAGGTATTCCGGTAGTGGTATTCCCGTCATCTGGTGGTTCTAAAGATGAATTTGCAGACTTCGGTATGATTGAAGCTGCACATTATTTCATCGAAGCAGGAAAAGTCCAATTCTTCACTCTATCATCCCATGACCAAGAATCTTGGTTACACAAAGGTAAGTCTCAACATGACCGCGCTGAAGCCCATAATGCTTACGAACGTTATGTGCTTGATGAAGCTATCCCGTTCATCAAGCACTATACGGGTTGGTTTGAACCAATGATGACAACGGGTTGTTCGATGGGTGCTTACCATGCCTTAAACTTCCAATTGAAACATCCGGATGTCTTTAATAAAACCATTGCCTTATCAGGTGTTTACGACGCCCGTTATTTTGGTGGTGATTTCGGTGGTGACTTAGCTGTTTATTACAACTCGCCAGTGGACTACATTTGGACCTTGAACGATCCGTGGTTTATCGACCACTTGCGCCAAGCAGATATCATTGTTTGTACCGGTTTAGGCGACTGGGAAGCAGACGGTCTGCCCGGTTACTACAAGTTGCGTGAAGCTTTCGAGCATAAGAATATCCCAGCCTGGTTTGCAGAGTGGGGGCCAGATGTGTCTCATGACTGGATCTGGTGGCGTAAGCAACTGCCGTATTTCCTAGGCTATATGGTGTAGATTCATTTAAATATTGATTGGAAAAGGACGTCATGTGGTAAAGCACAGCGTTCTTTTTTGATGAGGTCTATATCAGAAATATCTCAGATTAATTTTGGGGATCCCTTTTTCAAGGGGTCACTTATAGGTGGGTGGTCTTTGATATGGTAAAATATAGACAAATTTTAAAACGTGGGGTGACAAGTCTATGCGCGTCATAGCTGGAAAATTTGGGAAACATCGTTTAAAAGCGGTGCCAGGGGATAATACCCGACCAACTACAGATAAAATCAAGGAATCGTTATTTAATATTATTGGCCCTTATTTCGATGAGGAGACAAGAGTTTTAGACTTCTATGCGGGGTCTGGAGCACTTGGAATAGAAGCTATTTCAAGAGGGGCAGCAGTGGTTTACGGTTTTGAAAAGAACCGGCAAGCACAAGCAACGATTAAAGAAAATGTTGCTGCTGTGCGGATTGAGGACCAGTATGTCTTGAAGGCAGGGGACAACCGCAAGGCCATCCAACAATTACGTCAAGCAGATAAGGACCTGCAATTTGACTTGGTATTCTTGGACCCACCTTATAAAGGGCAACAATTAGAAGATGTGATCAACGGCTTTTTAGCGGATAATTGGCTGGCACCGGATGCCCGCTTAATTTGTGAATTAGACAAGCGAGACACACTGCCAGAAGCCTTCGGACCACTCAAACAAATCAAAGATGTGACATACGGTATTACCAGAATCCTGGTATACCGAATGGAGGAAGACTAGATGACAACAAAAGGAAGAGCCTTATACGCCGGGTCTTTTGACCCCTTAACCATGGGCCATGTGGATATGATTGAACGGGCAGCCAAGATGTTTGATTACGTCTACGTCGCTGTCGCAACAAATACCACCAAAACCTCTTTATTTACTGGCGAGGAGAAATTAGCTTTAGCCCAGGAAGCCACTCAACACCTAGATAATGTGGAAGTAATCTACTTAAAATCTGGCCTAACAGTGAATTTCGCTAGAGAATTGGACTGCGGTATTCTGATCCGCGGTTTGCGTAACGGCAGTGACTTTGAACAAGAAACTAATATCGCCCTAATGAACAAGCACCAAGCGCCAGATATCGAGACCGTTCTTTTATTATCAAGTGAGAAATACCGCTTTGTTTCAAGCTCCATTATCAAGGAAGTCGCTAAGTTTAATGGGGACGTGTCTGGCGTTGTACCGCCAAATGTCAACCAAGCGATTAAAGCCAAATACGCTGAATTAAATGGTTAATTTTTTTGAAATATGAGTCGACGCTTTTAACTGATCTTGCCGTATATAATAGGTGAGGTGATCATCATGAAGCAGTTGCGGGCGTGGTTAAGACAATTTCAGTTAGATATTAAAGAAAAGAATATCCAACAAGTGTGGTTCTTGTATAGACCCTACTTGCTGGGTATTTTTATCGTCTTTTTGACTGTGAGTGGATTAGGTATTTACGGACTTAGTCAGGTATTTCAAGGCAGACAAGGCCAAACTGACGCCTTAGTGGTAGAGGCAGAAGCGGACGAAGGAATCTCCGACTTGCTAAGCTCAGACGAGCGTCTGTCGGAAAATGTGGTAGTTTCATCAAGTGCGGTGAGTGGTACAGCAAGCGAAATCTCTAGAGAAGAAGCTGATGAAGAAGTTGATGAAGAAACCGAAAATATCGCGAGTAGCGCAGCCAATGAAACCTGGTATGTAGACATTAAAGGCGCAGTAAAAATCCCACAAGTTGTCCCAGTGAACCCAGGTATGCGGGTTCATGATGTGGTTGAAATGGCGGGTGGGGTAACTGGAGAGGCAGACCAAAGTCAGGTGAATTTAGCGCAATTAGTGACTGATCAAATGGTGATTTATGTCCCTAAAATGGGCGAAGAGGTCAGTCCTTCAACTGAAGCATTGGTTGCTGGTTCCCAGGTCACAGAAAGTGCTGTATCCGAGAGTTCTGGGAACGCCACAAGTGACGGGGACCTGGTTAATATCAATACTGCAGATGCTGCAATGCTACAGACCTTATCTGGTATAGGGGAGAAGCGGGCGGCCGATATCATTAATTACCGAGAGGCGAACGGTCTATTTGAAACCGTCGATGACCTAGACCAAGTTTCAGGTATTGGGGAGAAAACGATGGAGAAGTTACGGCCTTTAATTACGGTGGATTAAGATGCCATATAAATTAGTCCTCCATAGTTTAGGTATCCTTCTACTTGCTATTGTAGCCTTGACCAATAGTCCTTGGGCCTGGCTTTGTTATGGCTTATTTGTGGTCCGTGTGCTTGCTTTAAAAGAGGGTAAATTTCTGCTACAACTAGTGTTTGTGCATTGTTTACTCGGCGCTTATTTTGCCTATCAAGATGCTAGTCGACACAGTATCCTAACTGGGGCAGAAGAAGAATTGGTTATGGATGTGGCCATCACTGATGTAAAAGTTGAAGGCAATCTGTTGTCTTTTCAAGGGACTGCACTCTTAAAGGGACAAAATGAAAAGGTGCAAGTATTTTATATACTTGAAGACGAAGCGGACCAGAAAGCTTGGTTAGATAATGAACAATCTTTTCAGGTTACCCTTACCGGTACGTTAGAACAAGCGGATGAAAACCAAAATTTTCATCTGTTTAACTACCGGACTTATTTAAAACGGCAAGATATCTATTGGATCATGTCACCGGATGCCATTAACATTAGCGGTGATTTGAACCACAGTCAATATTGGTTAGCCAACCAAAGGCAAGCCACCATTAATTGGCTGGCAACAATTCAAAACCCGACCGTATCAGCCTATACCTTGTCCCTCTTTTTCAATGAAATGGATGCCCTTGAAGGGGAAGTATTAGATGCCTATCAAGCAATCGGTCTGATTCATTTGTTTTCTATTTCCGGTTTTCACGTCCAATATTTCCTGAATTTTTTCAAGAAAATCCTTCTCCGATTAGGCGTCACAGTAGAATCTTTTGACTATTTCGCCGTTGCCATCCTACTCATATACACCGTCTTCTTAGGGTGGCCCTACGGTATGATTCGGTCTTTTGTGGCTTATACCTATAACGTCCTCAAGAAGCGGTGGGGCGGGCAACCTTCATCCCTCGTAGGCACTTCCTGGTCCATGATCCTACTTTTAATCATAGACCCACGCATTATCTTTAGCCTGTCCTTTCAGTTGACCTATGCCTTGTCCTATACCATTTTATTTACCGGGAAATTTATCCAAGCCAAATGCCGACATTCTCTACAAATCGAAATCTGGCAAAGTTTTATCTGCAGTTTAGTCACCATTCCCTTTTTAACCATGACCTACTTTGAATTCTCCTGGGTGTCCCTTATCTTAAACTATGGTTATTCTTGGTTATTCGCCACCTTTTTATTTCCCGGACTCCTATTGATTTTACTCATTCAAATCACCAGCTTAGGCCCTTATTTCGTCTGGCTACAAGCTGGATTAGCTTACTTGATTGAGGGGATTGAAATGCTAGCGCTTTTCGCTGAAAAATGGACTTGGTTTCAGTGGGTGACGGGTAGGCCACAAATTGCTGTATTGGTATTTTTTGTGGTCACTTTACTCATGTATCTAGCGAATCTTTCAAAAGCGAAAGTCAGTAAAAGCTTGCACGGACTTTTAGCGCTTAGCTTAGTTTTACTGTATTTGAACCCTTATTTACACAGATATGGGCAAGTAGCCATGCTAGCGATTGGGCAAGGGGATACCTTTTTCCTAGAAATGCCTTACCAAAGAAAGGTCTATTTAATCGATTTAGCGGGGAAAATCAACTTCACTACACTTTTAGCTGACCAAGATCCATCCAAATCCTGGCAATTACGGGACAGTGAAAGTATCGCTGAAAGGCAAATTATTCCTGCCCTTAAAGCAGCCGGCACAAGGACAATCGATGGGGTGTTTTTAACTCACGGCGACTTCGACCATATCGGATCATTTGGTGAAATCGCCAAGGCCTTTAAAATCGAAACCTTATATTTACCCATCGGAATGAACGCGGACACAGAATCCTTAACCACATTGCAGGTGGCAATCGAGGCCGGGAAAAATCCCAAAATGGAGATTATCTGGCTTAAATCGGGAGACCAGGTGGCCCTTGACCAAACAACTAATTTACAAGTTTTAGCGCCGGATAAATCAGGTGCAGGAGAAAATGCGGATTCTTTAGTCTTATATGGTAGAATAGGACTTCATGACTTTCTATTTACGGGAGATATAGATGGGGCAGCGGAGGATGCACTGCCGACTGTTCCGGTCGATATTTTAAAAGTTGCCCACCATGGATCAGATCATTCAACGCCAGCTGACTTTATCGAGAGGACTAACCCAAAAATCGCTTGGATTTCAGTGGGTAAGGGCAACCGTTATGGCCATCCAGCTGACCGGGTGGTGGCTGATTTAGAAGCCAATCAAACAAAAATATACCGGACGGATACAATGGGCGCTGTCCACTATATTTATTGGCCGAAATCCGCTAAAATAGACAGTGTGCAATCAAATTAGGAGGTAGGTTATGGAATTACAAAAGGCATTACAGGCGCTAAATAACGGGCAAATTGACCCCATATATGTACTACAAGGGCCTGAAACCTACTTAATCAACCGGTTTTTAACGGCTATCGAAAGCCAGTACTTACAAGAAGACGCCAACGCTATGAATTACATGTCCTTTGATATGGAAGAAGACAGCTTGGCGGATGTAATGGTTGAAGCCAACACTATTTCATTTTTCAATCAACCAAGACTGATTTTAATGCGGCAACCAGCTTTTCTAACTGGGTCACAGAAGAAGAATGCCATCAAGCAGGATGACACATCCTTAATCGAATACCTGGATAATCCAGCTGATGATGTGGTTTTAGTCATTGTGGCTGATTACGAATCCTTAGATGGCCGGAAGAAAATTGTGAAACAACTCAAGAAGAAGGCCACATTTGTGGATACCTCTGTCATGGCCGAACCTCAAGTGAAGGACTATATGCAGCGGTACGTGGCTTCAGAAGGCGTCGATATGACCAGAGAAGCCATGGCCTTATTCTTGAAACGAACCAATTTCCAGCTTACCCAGTCCATTCGTGAGATGGACAAGTTGATTTTATATGTAGGGGATGAGAAAAGGATCAATCAGCGAGATGTAGACTTGTTGGTGACACCGTCATTGGATGACAATATCTTCCATCTGACGGACCATATCATGCGTCAAGATTCGGCCGCTGCTTTAAGGTTATACCGCGAACTGATCGCACAGAAAAATCAACCCATCGCCATTCTGGGTTTACTTCAGTCTAACTTCCGCTTGTATACGCAAATTATCCAATTGAAGAAAGCGGGTTACGACCAAGGATCAATCGCTGAAACTATTGGCGTTCATCCATACCGAATTAAAATGGCTGGCCAATCGATTAACCCTTATTCGCCGAATTTACTAATGGTAGGTTATATGAAGTTGATTGAATTAGACTTTGATATTAAACAGGGAAAAGTAGACCAACATCTCGGAATTGAGTGGTTTATTTTAGACTTTTGTTCAGGTAGGGCAGCTAGTTAAGACATATATGTGAGAAAAAAACAGGCAACAAAAAAAGCAGGAAAATGCGTACGTCATTTTCCTGCTTTTTATAATGATCGGTTTTGGTAACACCATTTACCAAGGTCGATTATGCTTTTTTAGCTAAGCGAGCTTTTTCACGAGCAGCTTTGTTAGCGTGGATTAATCCTTTGCTAGCAGCTTGATCTAACATTTTAGAAGCGTTACGGAATAATTCATCCTTGTTGTCTGCGTTTTCTGCAGCAGCTTGTTCAAAACGTTTAACAGCTGTACGTACAGAAGCGATTTTCGCACTGTTACGAGCGTTAGCAGTTTCGTTTTGACGAGCACGTTTGATTGCTGATTCAATATTTGGCATTAAAAACACCCACTTTCCTGTCAAATTATAAAAGTGAACTTGTCACTAACAGACAATATTATACAGAAATAATAAGGGATAAGTCAAGGTAAATTTAATGAGTCTTATTTAACCTGTTATTAACAAGTGATAATGGCCTAAGTATCCATAAGGGAAAGTGTCTGGGGCAGATCAAACTTGGTGGAAATAGCGAGCTAATCACTATCATTATGAATATGACTTGTTTCTTGTAGATGGATTTTGGTCAAAAATCACATGATATTTAAAGGGAAATGATGACGTCGATTTTGAAAACTGATAGCAGTTTCCACTGAACCGTTAACCAAGTCGCGAACCCCCTTTTTCCAAGGGCTAAGGTTTCGGCTTTAATCACTTAGGTGGTATAATATGAGGGTATGTAATTGTGTATTTTAAAAGGAAGAGAGGTTCATGATGATAAACCAATTTGATTTAGTTTCGGAATATGAACCGAGTGGGGACCAACCGGAAGCCATCAGAAGAATTGTGGAACAAGTGGAAGCTGGCGACAAGGCGCAAGTCTTACTAGGTGGTACGGGGACTGGGAAGACATTTACCATGGCTAATGTGATCGCCCAAACCAACCGACCAACTTTGGTATTAGCCCATAATAAGACACTTGCTGGGCAGTTATATGGTGAATTAAAGGAATTCTTCCCGAATAATGCGGTGGAGTATTTCGTATCTTACTACGACTATTACCAACCGGAGGCCTATGTGCCGTCAAGTGACTCCTATATTGAAAAATCAGCGTCCGTGAATGACGAAATTGATAAGTTGCGTCATTCGGCGACGTCTTCTATTTTGGAGCGTCGGGATACGATTGTAGTAGCTTCTGTTTCTTGTATTTATGGGTTGGTGAATCCTGCAGAATATCGTGATCACGTGATTTCTGTTAGACAAGGACAGGAATTATCTAGAGACGCTTTTATGCGTCGTTTAGTTGAAAATCAGTATGAACGAAATGATATCGACTTCCAGCGTGGCACTTTCCGGGTGCGCGGGGATATTGTCGACGTATTCTTATCATCTCATGATTCTTCATCGATTCGAGTGGAGTTTTTTGGTGATGAAATTGATCGCATCCGAGAAGTGGATGCTTTAACAGGTGAAGTCCAGTCTGAAGTAGAACATTTTCCCATTTATCCAGCAACCCACTTTGTGGTAGACCATGAACAAGTAGAGAAATCAGTCAGATCGATTGAAGCTGAATTAGAAGAGCGTTTGAAAGAATTGAATGATGAAGGGAAGTTGCTTGAAGCACAACGTCTAGAACAACGTACCCGCTATGACATCGAAATGCTTCTTGAAATGGGTTACTGTAACGGGATCGAAAACTACTCTCGTCATATGGACGGACGTAAACCTGGTGAAGCACCATATACCTTGCTAGATTTCTTCCCAGAAGATTTCTTATTAATGGTGGATGAGTCACATATGACAATGCCGCAGGTGCGTGGAATGTATAATGGAGATAAGGCTAGAAAACAAGTTTTAATTGACCATGGTTTCCGTTTACCTTCAGCCTTGGATAACCGACCATTAAAATTAGAAGAGTTTGAAGAAAAATTAAACCAGACCCTATACGTATCCGCCACACCAGCTGATTATGAAGTTGAGAAATCCGGGGAAGATAATATTGTAGAACAAATCATTCGACCAACGGGCTTGCTTGATCCTACTGTGGAAGTTCGACCAATTGAAGGTCAAATTGATGATATTATTAGTGAAATTAATGACCGGATCGAACGAGAAGAGCGGGTATTTATCACCACTTTAACCAAACGAATGGCAGAAGACTTGACTGATTACTTGGAAGAAGTGGGCATCAAGGTAAAATACCTGCATTCAGATATCAAGACGTTAGAGCGGACGGAAATCATTCGTGACTTACGTTTAGGTGTGTTTGATGTGTTAATTGGGATCAACTTGTTACGTGAGGGGATTGACGTGCCAGAGGTATCCCTAGTGACTATCTTGGATGCAGACAAAGAAGGCTTCTTGCGTAATGAGCGGTCACTTATCCAGACCATTGGACGGGCAGCGCGTAATCAAAATGGTCATGTTATTATGTATGCTGATGGAATCACCGATTCTATGCGCCGTGCCATGGATGAAACGGCGCGTCGTCGTGCTATCCAACAAGCTTACAATAAGGAACATGGGATTGTACCGCAAACTATCAAGAAAGAAATCCGTGATGCTATTCGAATTACCCATGTAAATTCTGAAGAAATGAGTAATTCCCTAACAGAGCAATTACGGGCTCTAAAACGGGATGATAGAGAGCAAGCCTTACGGAATGTGGAATTAGAAATGAAACAAGCTGCTAAGGACTTGAACTTTGAAAAAGCCGCAGAACTTCGTGATATTATCATGGAATTAAAAGCAGAAATGAAGAAATAGCTATTACTTGTCTTAGCTATACAGTAAGCGTAGCTTGCCTTGGATATTGCATAAGATTTTTAATAACAAAAAAGGCATCGCTTTGTCGGCGGTGCCTTTTTCTTTGATTATTTTTCTTTTAAGTGACTATCCTTTATTTTCCGATGCTATTCTATCTGCTATAAAAAGATTAAAGTAATTCAAGCAGAGGATTAACCAAGTAGCGCCTATAGACCAACCGGCGATGATGTCAGATAGATAGTGGACGCCAAGGTATAAGCGAGACGCACTGATAGCAACTACCATGAAGATAGTAAAGCCAATTAAGTAGGGCATCATCTTTGGATACTTATCTTTAAAATAATACCAAGTTAAGAAAGCTAGGGTTCCCCATGCAAGTACTGCACCAGTTGCATGGCCAGAAGGGAATGAATAGCCCCCTTGGTCAACAAGGTGCGAGACGTAACTCGGGCGCGGCCTTTGGATGATATATTTAATTAGGTCAACAAGAGGCCCAACGCCAACTAGAATAGTGAAAACTATCCAAAGGAATACTTGCCATTTTCGGCTGATATAGTAGAAAATAACAGCTATCATCAGCGTGAGGGGAATAATTCCTTGGGCATTACCAATGAGGGTGAAGGATTGTACAAAAGTTGTAAAAGGAGCTGGGCCCCATTGATAGAGATGCTGGCCAATATTTTGGTCGATGACTGTTAAAAAGTCGATGTCAATCATTGCTGTTAAACAGATTAAGATAAAGGGTATTGCGGTGATGGCAGATGCCATTAAATAAGGTTGAATTGGATCTTTTTTCATTGCGTGCCTCCATGACGATATTATGCCTTATTGTATATATTGTAGGAACATTTCGCAAGAAACTAAAGGTTGATTGTCCAAGGGTTGGCGTATTGGGAAAGTTTTGTGTCTTTGAATATGTCACGATTCCTTCTTTATCAAAACTCGTATTAAATTTATTTTTTAGTGTGATAATGACAGGGCGTTTTGCGATAGCTATGGTTTATTCAATCAGCTCATGTTTTTAGCACATTAATAGAATTAGGAGTTAGATGGGTATTGTGGATAAAATTTTTGATGAGTTTTAGCTGAGGCCACATCTACCTAGCATGCCTTAGCGGTGAAAGAGGATGTGGTGACGTATATCAGTCTGTGAGCTTTAGACCCTACAGAATGAATAGTCAGCCAAGCCCAGAGACCAAGGCTCTGGATTGTCCCACCGCATGTAAGGCTATGATGGGTAAGTGCAGGCCGGAGGACTAAAAATTTCAGTACACCTTAGATTAATCGATACAGTACATTTATGCTTGCTAATTTCCCCAAGATTCCATTTGCATTATAAGTTGATTGTGTGTATAATGTCAGATGACCGTTTACTTCGCGAGTTGAATCACCAACGCTTGTCGCAGTTTACGGCGAATATTATGAAAGAGGTGTTGTCACATGGCAATTTCAAAAGAACGTAAAAACGAATTAATCCAACAATTTGCACGTCACGAAGGAGATACTGGTAGCCCAGAGGTACAAATCGCTATCTTAACTGAAGATATCAACTCTCTTAACGAGCATGCACGTACACACAAAAAAGACCACCATTCTTACCGTGGTTTAATGAAAAAAGTTGGTCACCGTCGTAACTTGTTAGCTTACTTACGTAACAAAGATGTTCAACGTTACCGTGATTTAATCAAAGCATTAGGCTTACGTCGTTAATTCTTATAAATATGATCTTAAAGCGGGATACATTTGTGTCTCGCTTTTGTTGATTTTTAACCCTTTTTATAGGAAAATAAACTGGTATGGAATAAAAGCGCCAACAGTTGTTCACTACTATGCAAATTTGTGAGTATCAAGTCTTGATCTTAGAAATTTGTTTAGTAGCAAACTTGTTGGCAGTATGCAAATAAAGGAGCATGTTAGAACATGGAAGAAAAGCAAGTGTTTAAGATGAATTGGGCCGGCCGCCCGTTATCGATCGAATACGGTCAGGTAGCTAAACAAGCCAATGCAGCGGTATTGGTTCGTTACGGAGATACTGTCGTATTAACTGCCGTAGTAGGAGCAAAAGAAGCTAAGCCAGGACAAGACTTCTTCCCATTACAAGTAAACTATGAAGAAAAAATGTACTCAGTAGGTAAAATTCCTGGTGGCTACATTAAACGTGAAGGTCGCCCAAGCGAACATGCAACATTAACAGCGCGTTTGATTGACCGCCCAATCCGTCCAATGTTTGACGAAGGGTTTACCAATGAAGTGCAAGTGATTAATACTGTTTTATCAGTAGACCCAGACTGTTCACCAGAAATGGCAGCAATGTTTGGTTCATCAGCAGCCTTAACAATCTCAGATATCCCTTTTGACGGTCCTATTGCAGGGGTGAATGTTGGTCGTGTGAATGGTGATTTGGTGATTAACCCAACAGTAGAACAGCAAGCACAATCTGATTTAGAGTTAATTGTTGCTGGTTCTAAAGATGCCATCAACATGGTAGAGTCTTCAGCTGCAGAGTTATCTGAAACAGAAATGCTTGAAGCCTTAATGTTTGGTCATACATCAATTCGTGAATTGTGCTACTTCCAAGACGAGATCCGCGAAAAAGTTGGTCAAGAAAAAATGGACGTCCAATTAAATACACCGGATAACGTATTGGTTGCTGAAGTAACAGCACAATACAACCAACAAATGGTTGAAGCAATCCAAACTTTTGACAAGTTGGAACGTGAAGAAAATATCGAAGCGGTTAAGGTAGCGATTATCGACCACTACAGCGAATTATATGCGGAGCATGAAGATGCTGCGACCTTAATGGATCAAGTGCGCCAAATCGCTCACCAATTAGAATATAAGGAAGTCCGTCGTTTAATTACTGACGATAAAGTTCGTCCTGATGGTCGTAAAATTGACGAAATTCGTCCTTTAGATTCAGAAGTTGGCTTATTACCACGTACACACGGTTCTGGTTTATTCACTCGTGGACAAACCCAAGCCTTGTCAGTAGCGACATTAGCCCCCTTATCTGAAGAACAACGTATTGATGGTTTATCTGGTGATGTTACCCAACGTTTCATGCACCACTACAACTTCCCTCAATACTCAGTAGGTTCAACCGGTCGTTACGGTTCACCTGGCCGTCGTGAAATTGGTCACGGTGCTTTAGGTTACCGCGCCTTAAACGAAGTATTGCCAAGTGAAGAAGACTTCCCGTATGCAATTCGTTTAGTTGCTGAAGTATTAGAATCTAACGGTTCATCATCACAAGCATCTATTTGTGCAGGTACTTTAGCGCTTATGGACGCAGGTGTACCAATTAAAGCACCAGTTGCTGGTATCGCAATGGGTCTAATCATGGATGAAGACGAAGAAAACTACACTGTTTTAACAGATATCCAAGGTCTAGAAGACCACTTAGGTGACATGGACTTTAAAGTAGCCGGTACAGAAAACGGTATTACTGCTCTACAAATGGATATCAAGATTAAAGGGATCACGGAGCAAATTCTACGTGAAGCTTTAGACCAAGCGCATAAAGCGCGTGTTGAAATCTTAGGTCATTTAGCGACTGCAATTGACGCACCACGTGCTGAATTAAGTCCTTATGCACCAAAAATTGAGCAAATGCAAATTGATCCAGATGACATTAAAGTGGTTATCGGTAAAGGTGGGGATACCATCAACAAAATTATCGATGAAACAGGTGTTAAAATTGATATCGATCAAGAGGGTGGCGTAAATATCGCTTCAGATAACGCGGAAATGATTAAACGTGCGAAGGAAATTATTGCTGAATTAACCTTGAAAGTTCAAGCAGGTGAAGTGTATGAAGGAACTGTCAAACGCATTGAAAAATTTGGTGCCTTTATAGAAATTGCTAAAGGTAAAGATGGTTTAGTGCATATTTCTCAACTGCAAGAAGAACGAACCAATAATGTGGAAGACGTCGTGTCTATGGACGAAAAAGTACGCGTGAAAGTGACAGAAATCGACAATCGTGGCCGTATCAACTTGACGATGAAAGGTTTAGACGCTGAGTAATATTCAGATATTTTATATAAGAGAGCATCCGGTTTTCTAATTGGGTGCTTTTTTATATAGGTAAATTAAATTAAATGGCGTTATCTATTTCTCGTATATAGCCGAATTTCAAATAAAAAATTGGTTCTAAATTTAAATAAAATACAATGTTTGTATATAAAAATATAAAAAACGTCTTTTAACTAAAAGGTTATTGTGTGTAGGAAGTTGATGTATCAATGGTTTTCTTACTTTTCTAGAAATGATTACAACAAAAATAAAAAATGGCTAAAAATAACTAGCTATATAATTTCCGAAACCTTACTATATGAGTGAGATAGTTGTTTATTTCAAAAAAATTTATTTGGGAGAATGAGAAAAATGAACAAAAAAACAATCGCATTAACACTATTAGGTCTAGCATCAGCATTTGCATTAACAACTACCAGCGTGAAAGCAGTGGAGACAACAAATACAACTGGTTCTAATATCACTATTCAAGGATCAGATCTATCAGTTTCGAACGTAACTGATAAATTAGAGTTTCGTAACTTAACTATCGATGGCGAAGGAAGTGCACGAACATCATCTGCAACAGGTGATTTGCAATTAATCATTGCTGATTTACGTGGTACTCGTGGAGGGTGGCATGTAACGGCGGAACATACTGGCTTATCAACATCAGATGAAGGCGATCGGTTAGATGGAACAACAATTTCGTTAACGGGGGCTTCTTTAACAAATAATGTGGATAGTAGTACTAACGCACCAACACTCGATCTAACATCACCTCTTTCAATTGGTACAGAGTCAGTTTTGATTTCTAATGCTGCTGAAGGTAATGGTATGGGGTCTTGGGTTCATTCATGGACAGCAGGTAATATTAATTTAACTATTCCTGCAAAAGAAGCGCGCGATATGTATGCAGATCAATATACGACTACTATCAATTGGAACTTGGTTGCTGGGCCACAAGTCACAGAGTCGATACCAGCTGAATAATCAAATCAATCATTTTTTATTGCCCACCATATTGTGTTGGTGGGTACTTTTGTTTTAAGGAATGGAGTTAACATGTATTACAAAAATAAAGTGTTTTTTGGCTTGACGGTTTTAATTTTCTTGGCATTTTTCTTTATTATTCAACCAGTTCAAGCAACAGAAAACGAAGCGATTGGCTATTCAGTAGCACCGGTTATACCTGCTAATCAGTTAGGTGATACCACTTCTTATTTTGATCTGCGGATTGAGCCTAATCAAGAACAGACCATTCAAGTGGAACTATCAAATGGTTCAACAGAAGATAAGACTGTTTCGGCTCAGTTAGCCAATGCGACAACAAACGTTAACGGATTGATTGTTTATGAGGCTGACACAAATGATAATATCGACCCGTCTTTAACAGCGCCGCTTACTGAATGGACATCTTTATCTTCCAATGAAGTCATCATTCCAGCGGGACAATCAACAACGTTAGACATTACAATGAATGTCCCAGAAGAAGCTTTTGATGGTGTTAAATTAGGTGGTATAATTTTCCAAGAAGTCACGGAAGAGGGAACAGGAGATGCATCAGGAGAACAGGGTGTAGCGGTTCGAAACGCCTATACCTATATTATTGCTCTACAAGTATCTGAAAACGACAATGAAGTCCCTATTGATTTCGCTATTGGAAAAGTTTCACCTGAATTAGCTAACGGAGCCAGAACAGTAGTCGCGCAAATTCAACACCCACAAGCGCGTTTAACTGGTGGCGTTTCTATCCAGGCCGATATCTTTGAGCAAAATGGCGAAAGTCTGATTGCTAGCAAAACAATGGAAGATGTGTCTTTTGCACCTAATTCAACCATGCCTTTTACACTCGAATGGGATCACGCACTAAAAGCTGGTGACTATCGTATTGATATGGTTTTAACAAGAGATGGCCAAGAGTGGGATTTTACAAAAGAATTTACCATTCAACCTGAAGAAGAGGCAGAAATTAATGAGGCCGCAGTGACTGAAGTAGTAGATGATTCAGTATCATTACCAACTTGGATAATCATTGTTGCCATCCTAGTGGTGATTGTGATTATTGCCTTAGTGGCTTATGTATTGCACTTGAAACGTAAATTAAAATAAGAGTGTAAACATTACACCGACCTATAGAGTAGTTGACCAACAAGTGAGTTAGCTGCTCTATTTTCTATACCGTTCTAATTGAGTGTTTTCTCATTTTTATTTCATAATATTGTCATTTTCATTGAGAAATAGGCTAAGCTCTGATAAAATGAAACAGCGGGTACGAATACTATCGAATATAAACAAAAGGATGAATCAATTATGGCAAAAGAGTATAATGTAGCAATTGTCGGGGCAACAGGTGCAGTTGGGGAACAATTACGTCACTTAGTTGCAAAAGCAAATTTCCCAGTAAAAAATATCAAGCTATTAGCATCAGCACGTTCAGCAGGTAAAGAATTACCAGTAGGCGATAAAAACTATGTGGTTGAAGAATTGACTAAAGATGCTTTTGAAGGGGTAGATATTGCCTTTTTCTCAGCTGGTGGTGACCGTTCAATCGAGTTTAGCCAAGCAGCCATTGATGCTGGTGCAGTCGTAATTGATAATACATCTGCCTTCCGTATGGATGAAAATACACCATTGGTAGTGCCAGAAGTTAACCCACAAGCATTGAAAGACCATAATGGTTTGATTGCCAACCCTAACTGTTCAACAATTCAAATGGTTGTGGCTTTAAATCCAATCCGTGATGCTTTTGGTTTAGACCGAGTGATTGTTTCTACTTACCAAGCTGTATCAGGTGCAGGGGCGACTGCTATTGAAGAAATGCGTCAACAATACCGTGATATTGAGGCAGGTAATGATATTCAAACACCTGGTATCTTACCGGTTGGTGGTGACGAAAGACATTATCAAATGGCTTACAACGTATTGCCGCAAATCGATAAATTCCAAGACAACCACTATACGTATGAAGAAATGAAAATGACCAATGAAACCAAAAAAATCTTGGGTGATGATACGATTGGGGTATCTGCGACATGTGTGCGTGTGCCGGTTGTTTACGGTCACTCAGAGTCTGTTTACTTTGAAGTAGATAAAGATGACGTAACACTTGAAGATATTCAAAATATTTTACGTGACGCACCGGGTATTGTATTGGAAGATGATATCAACCAACAACTATACCCTCAAGCAGTGAATGCTGAGAAGAAAACTGAAACATTTGTTGGCCGTATCCGTAAAGACTTAGACTTCCCACGTGGTTTCCATATGTGGGTTGTTTCTGACAACTTATGGAAGGGTGCTGCGTTGAATTCAATTCAAATTGCAGAACAAATGGTAGCTGATAAATTAATCTAGTTTATGTTATACTTAAGCTAGCGATGTGCGGGCAATGTGGCGAAGCGTCATTGCACCGCACTTTTTTTGAGTGAAAAATATATCCGACCTGACTAACAATTTGCGTCAGTTTGGATACAGGCTGCACTAACTATTTAGCGTGCATCCAGACTTTATAAAAATAAACCCAATATATTAGGAGGCAATAATATGAGTGATATTAATATCATCGCTCTGGGTGGTGTCCGTGAAAACGGGAAAAACATGTACCTAGTCGAAGTTGACGAAGCAATCTATGTCTTAGATTGTGGTCTTGTATACCCACCAGATGAATTATTAGGAATTGATATGATGATTCCAGACTTTACATACTTAAAAGAGAACCAGGACCGTGTAGCAGGGGTTTTCTTAACCCACGGCCATGCGGATGCGATTGGTGCTTTGCCGTATTTATTAAAAGATATTCAAGTACCCGTATTTGGTACTGAATTAACAATTGAATTAGCGAAAATTCAAACGAAGAAAATTGGCTTGAAGAATTATCAAGACTTCCATATTATTTCAGAAGACAATGAAATTGATTTTGGAAATGTCGTGATTAAATTCTTTAAAACGACTCACTCTGTACCAGAATCAGTAGGGATTGAAGTATCTACACCAGAAGGTTCAATCGTTTATACTGGTGACTTCAAATTTGATATGACAGTTTCAGATGCATATAAGACAGACTTTTCGCGTATTGTTGAAATTGGTCGTGACGGTGTATTCGCCTTACTATCAGATTCAAATGCAGCAGAAAATATGAAACCAAATGCAACTGAAGTTGAAATTGAACAAGGTTTGTTGAAGGAAGTGCGTAACGCTAAAGGTCGTGTTATTGTTGCGGCAGTGGCATCAAACTTAATGCGTATTCAACAAGTTTTAGATGTTGCAAGCAAACTTGGTCGTCGTGTTTTCTTAGATGATACTGAATTAGAAGAAATTATTGACGTGGCTATTCGCTTAGGCAAACTATCAATTCCATCAAAAGACTTGATTACCAACTTGAAAGACCTTGGTCGTTTTGAAGATCACGAAATTATTTTCCTAGAAACTGGAAAATCTGGGGAACCATTAACAACCTTACAAAAAATGGCTTCAAGTCGTCACACCACAGTGAACATTAAAGATGGGGACAAGGTCATCATCGTGACTACACCTTCTTATGATATGGAGAAAGTGGTAGCAGAAACGAAAAATGATGTTTACCGTGCAGGCGGTGAAGTGGTTGAATTAGCTCAAGCGTATGCATCAAGTGGTCATGCGAGTCCAAAAGACTTACAATTAATGATCAGCTTATTGAAACCAAAATATGTGGTCCCAATTTCAGGTGAATACCGTCTCATGTCTGCCCACAAACACTTGGCAACTGAGGTAGGTATTCCAGAAGAAAATGTCTTCTTATTAGACAAAGGGGATATCTTGACCTATAAAGATGGCAATATCCATATCGGTGGTGCCGTGCCAGCTTCAAATGTATTGATTGATGGATCAGGTGTTGGAGATATTGGTAATATTGTTCTACGCGACCGCCGTATCTTATCTGAAGATGGTATTTTCTTAGTTGTCCTAACTATTTCGCGTCGTCTAGGTAAAATCTTATCTGGTCCAGAAATTATTTCTCGTGGTTTCATCTATATGAAGGCTTCTGAAACCTTATTAGATGAATCAAAAGACCTTGTCGTTGAAGTGACTGAGGAAAATCTTAAAGACAAGAACTTTGAATGGTCTAAATTGAAAGGTGACATCCGTGATGCACTAAGTAAGAAATTATATAGTGAAACCCAACGCCGTCCGATGATTTTACCAGTCATTATGGAAGCTTCAAACTACCATCCTGACAAAAAAGATAAGAAAAAAGGAAAACAAAACTAAGGGGGTCCGGCATGAACGCGTCACAAAAATTAGTAGTCTGGGTTGAAGGGTTATTATTTGTCATCCTGGCTTTATTAATTGAAAGCATCTTCCCAGAAACCATTACAAGTTACAATATTACTGTAGCGATTTCGTTAACCCTATTGGTTTTCTATTCATATAGAAGAGGATCAATAGCAGGTTATATCGCCGGTGCAGTACTTGGTGCAGTAGTGGGGTATTTACAAGTAGAGAATGTACAAACAGAGTGGATGGTGCTAGTGGCTAGTGCAATCCAAGCAGCGATGGTTGGGTTATCAGGCAAATTTGCCCGAAACTTACAACGGACTTTATTCAACCGTCGTATGTCTAGTGTATACCTAAACCTGATTACCGGGACAAGTATGACTTTTGCCGCATTCTTCATCCTAAAATTTATCTTTAATCAATATGTGCTAAATGTTGGTCAAGTGGCAGATGGTACATATGCGATGAGTATGTTATGGTCATTCTTGGCTAACTTAGCCTTGGCCTTAATCATCTTGGTGATCATCTTGAACGTGTCATCGAAATATTGGATTCCAAAAAATACGCCATATATTTCACGAAAAGAACGTTCACGATTATTGAATGACTAACTCGTTCATTATATCTTGTAACAATAAATAACGTTTTAGAGCAAACAGACAGTCCTTGGAATTTTCAATCGACCTACTTGTTTGCTCTTTTACTTTCAAAAGGGGAAAACATGGGTTTATATATTTTATATGGGATTTTAATTCTATTCCTGTTAAACACCATCGCCGCAGTCATTACCATCCTCAGACAAGATCGTCCTGTGGCGACTATTTGGGCTTGGCTACTGGTCCTTATATTACTGCCGGGTGTAGGGTTTATTATTTACTACTTTGTAGGGCGGAAAATTTCCGACCAAAATATCTTTAGGATCCGTAACCAAGAAGTTTATGGTTTAAATGGTCTAAAAGAAAAGTATTTAAATAAAGATGGTAAACAGAAAAATGTTGACCATTATCCGCGTGGTATTAAAAAAATGATGCGTCTCTTGTTTAAGAGTGACTATTCCATCTTAACTGACAACAATCATGTCGAAATCTTTATTTCGGGCCAAGAAAAAATGGACCGGCTAGTTTCGGATATCTATGCTGCAAAGGATTCAGTACATGTCCAATACTATATTTTTACTGATGATGAAGTGGGTATGCGGGTAGTAGATGCTTTAGTTGACCGAGCTGAAGCCGGATTAGAAGTAAAACTGATGGCGGATGCAGTAGGCAGTCGATTATTGACTAAGGGTTCAGTTAAAAGAATGGAAGAAGCAGGGGTACAGTTTGAAAGTTTCTTCTCAAAAAGTCCCTTCTTTATTTTAAATTTTCGTCTAAACTGGCGTAACCACCGTAAAATTGTGGTAATTGACGGTTTAGTCGGTTATGTAGGAGGCTTTAATGTAGCCAAAGAATATATTGGTAAAGGACCTTTAGGTTATTGGCGTGATACCCATTTTCGGATTACAGGAGATGCCGTCAAAACTTTACAAAGCCGTTTTATGGTAGACTGGTTTGCTTCTAAGAAAGCTAAACCAAGTGATTTTGACCATGAATACTTTCCAGACCCAGAAGTAAATGGTGAAACAGCCATGCAGATTGTTTCATCAGGGCCAGACGAAGAATCTGACCAAATTAAAATGGGTTACCTACAAATGATCAATATCGCTGAAGAATATATTTATCTTCAAACACCTTACTTTATTCCAGACGAAGCCGTCTTTGAGGCGGTCGAGATGGCAGCCTTATCAGGTGTGGAAGTACATATCATGATTCCTTCTAAACCCGACCATCCACTAGTTTATCGCGCTACCGAGTACTACGTAAAATCCTTATTAAAGTCTGGGGTACATGTCCATAAGTATCGTGATGATGGTTTTTTACATGCCAAAACATTGTGCGTTGATGGTCATATAGCGAGCGTTGGTACAGCAAACTTTGATATCCGAAGCTTTGCTTTGAATTTTGAAATCAATGCCTTTGTTTACGACCGTAAAGTCGTTGCCCAATTAGAGGAAATCTTTAAAAAAGACTTGAAAGAATCGACTCAAGTGGATATCGATCATTTTGAAAACCAAACAAAATGGAAGAAATTCCGTCAAGGGTTCTCAAGATTGTTTTCACCAGTCTTATAATAGGCACAAGAAAAAACCAGCTATCTGATTAGCTGGTTTTTGCGGTGTTATGGAATTGCTAGTGGTAACGATGCTTAATTTAATCAGCATAAACAGAACGAACAGCCATGATTTCATCTACTTTAATAATCCGCATCACATCGTTATCAACGTCCTCAAATAGAACTATGTCTTTATCTGTATATTTTGACCGGAAGATACCAAATAAAATATCTTTGGTGTTCATAGAACCGATTTGACGGGTAACGGTAATATATAGGGGGTCACCTAATTCGTTTGAATAGTTAATGTGTTTGATAATGTCTTTGATGGGCATAATAGTTGTCAATACGTTGTTTTCCTTTTTCGCGTTGCGCTCTTCACTATTGAAAGAAAGGATATTTGACTGGCTAGATTGTTCAGCTTCAAGCAACATTGGATCAACTGGGATGAATAAACTACGGATTGATTGATAAGATAATGGGTTTTGCATGATAAGCCTCCTTATATTGAACAGTGGTTAGAACGATGGATACGCATTAACGTAACTTGATTTAGCAAACGTTTGTTCGCTTTACAATTTATATTATAAAGAACAGGCGTTCGGTATGCAAGTCTTTTTTCGAACGTTTGTTCACTTTTTACTTAAAGGGTTAAATATGGTATGATTCTAATTGAAAATTAATCCGAACATTAAAGAAAATCTTCAGGTCTTTGAGAAAAATAGTAAAATTTGTGGTACTATTAATGCTATATAAAAATGTGAAGGGTGAAAGGTGTTCTATGAAATCGAAAGGACTATTAGTTGTATTATCCGGTCCCTCTGGTGTGGGGAAAGGAACAGTGCGTCAAGCGCTGTTTGAGACTGATACGAATCATGATCAGTTTTATTATTCCGTTTCTGCAACAACCCGACAACCGCGTCCAGGTGAAGAAGATGGTAAAGACTACTTCTTCGTATCGCGCGATCAATTCGAAGGTATGATTGAAGACGAACGTTTATTGGAGTATGCTGAGTATGTAGGTAATTACTATGGAACACCCCTTCAATACGTTGAAGAAATGACTGACCAAGGTAAGGATGTTTTTCTTGAAATAGAGGTTCAAGGTGCCTTACAGGTGAAACGACGTATGCCTGAGGGTGTATTCATTTTTCTTGCACCACCGACTATGCATGAGTTAGAATCTAGAATAGTTAACCGGGGGACTGACGCGCCGGATGTGATTGAAAAACGGATGAAGCAAGCGCGCGAAGAGTTACAATTAGTCACTCAATATGATTATGTTGTAGAAAATGACAATGTAGACTCAGCAGTTGAACGAATTCAAACCATCATAAATGCTGAGCATTTAAAGACAGACCGTTTTATCGACGATATTGTAGAAAATTACTTAAAGGAAGGCGACGAATCATAATGATTATCTATCCATCAATTGACAAATTATTAGACCGTATCGATTCAAAATACTCACTAGTTTCCATTGCTGCGAAACGTGCAACGGAATTACAAGTTGAGAAGAACCCGATGTTAAATGAATACCAATCACCTAAATTTGTAGGACAAGCCTTAGAAGAAATCGCTTCTAATGACTTAGTGATTGATCCAGACTCATTATCACAAAGCTAGTGATCAGTTTTAGAAAAATATAAATCCTATTAAGCCAAGTAGCTTTCCGTTGCTTGGTTTTTTTGCTTATTTAATCTAGATATAGGAAGGGATTAAGCTAATGGAATATACGAAAAAAGAGGTGTACCATCAAAACGGTCACACCTCTTATCATCAAATGAATATTATTTTTCAGAAACTAATCTACCTTGAACATATACTTGTTGGATATTGGCTTGGTTAGCTAAGTATAGGATTTTTTCAAAGGTTTGTCCTAGGTCTTCAAAGACACCAAAACCCTGGATACTGTTTTCTTTGACTTTGGTATCAATGACTTGGAAATCGGCTGCATAGCCTTCTTTGATTAAGCCAATTGGTAAGTCAAGGGCTTCACCACCACCAAGAGTTGCAAGAGAAAAGGCTTCTACAACAGAAATGCGAGAATTTGGGACACCACGTTCGGCTTGCGGTAAATGAGTATCGACCCCGTCTTCTAATTGACGTGAGCTCATGACTGCTTGTTTAATCCCGTCGTATAAAGACGGAGAGAAACCACCGGAAATATCTGTTCCTAAGCCCACTTGTACATCTAATTCTTTTAGGTGTTTAATGGGAATGATACTGTTAGCAAAATAAATGTTAGAAATAGGGCAGTGGGCAACCGCTGTTTGGTTTTCTGCAAAAATCGCAGCATCATCGTCATTGATAAAGTTGGAATGGGCCATGACTGATTTTTTGCCGAATAACCCAAAGTCTCTAAGCGCTTCTGTATCAGTTTTACCAAAGCGTTCATAAGTAAAATCATGTTCCCATTGACCTTCACTACAGTGGGTATGGACATGAGTATCGTATTTTTGTGCTAACGCGCCTAAACCTGCCAAGGCCTCATCAGTACACGACGGGGCAAAGCGGGGCATAACAACAGGGTAAACGCCTTGAATAACGTCCTTACCAAAGGTACGCACGTCTTGGATGAATTCTTCAGTTTCTTGTAGGGCAAGCTCAGTTGAAGCGTCCCGGTAGAAATCTGGGTTACCAACCGGATCATCCATCACCACTTTACCAACTAAGGCGCGTTGACCTTTTTCTGCAGCAATTTTCACTAATTCAAAAGAAGATTCTTTGTGAATAGTCCCGAAATAAAGGGCAGTAGTGGTGCCACGAGCGAGTAAGGTCGCCACTAAGTCTGTGTAAACTTCTTTCGCGAAGTCAATGTCTTTATATTTAGCCTCTAGTGGAAAAGTGTGTTCATTTAACCAAACATCCAAGGGGGCGTCTAAAGCAATCCCTGCTTGAGGCCACTGGGGTGCGTGGATATGGGTGTCGATAAATCCAGGTAATAAGTATTGACCGTCCGTTAGACGAATTAAAGTACCACGTTCTTCAAATAGTTGAATGAGGGGTAGGTAATCACCATCATCAGCCGGTACAATTCTATCGATGACCCCATCTTGATTAATGGTAATGAGTGCGTCTTCTTGGTATGCCAGTTGACCATGTTCTGGCGTATGAAAATAAGTCGCTAAAATGGCTTTTTCTAATCCAATCATGTTGTACTCCCTTTAAATAAAAATATTTCCTTCTCTCTCATTTTAAGATAAATTAACGAACAAGTAAATAGAATTAAAGTTAAATGTTCGTAACTAAACTCTAATATCTCAAATTAATTAGATTTTAGTTACAGAAAGGATAAATTAACGAACGAATACACAAAGGAAAAGCGAAAATGTATGCCACAGGCAATTAATGTTAAATGCCAACCAATTACTATACAATAGGTAGATCAACTACTCTCTGTTAAAACAGAGAGTTTGTCCTAAACATGGTGGTTGTACAAACGATATAATATCTCCAACTGTTTAAAGACACTAAGGGATGGTTGACTGGCACCCCATCAGTAAGCGGTCTGTAGACACTTACCGAATATTGTTTTATGTTTAATAATTTTGTATTGGCACAACTTTTTCAAACCGCGGGTTTTTCTCACTCGACAGATATCGGTGACCCAATTCTTGAATATTGATAGCTGCCACACGGTCATCATTTGATTGATACCCACAATTCTGACAAGTAAACAAGTGCTTATCTTGTTGTCTATTAGCTTTATCAATTGATTCGCATTTTGGACAACGTTGGGACGTAAATTGTGCGGATACTTTTAAAACTTGCGAACCACTTTCTAAAGCTTTGTACATTAACTTTTCTTCAAAATCGAAGAATCGCCAAGAATGGTGTTCATACCGTGCATCTTGCTTACGGTGGTGAGTCGTGTTAAAAGTAACGTTCGTAAGATCTTCCACCACAAACAAGGTATTGGCCCCGTATCGGTCAACGAGTGTCTTTGATAATTGATGGTTCACATCATTCATCCAGCGGTTCTCTCGTCTTTCAATTGTTTTAAGGCGTCTACGACTTGATTTGGTGTTCGTCGCTTGTAAGGACTGGCGCAATTTCTTAAAACGCCGTCTTTTCTTCATCAAGCTTTTACCCGAATAGAAGGTAGTATGAGCTGTATCATCCGCAATAGTTAGTATCTGTCTTAAACCACGGTCAATGCCTACAATACGTTGAATATTAGTTTCATCTGGGCTGTCTATCTCTTTACTTGCGGACACGTGTAAGAACCACTTACCCTTACGACAGAGTAATTCAGCTTGACCGAACTTGTAAGCATTCTGGCTAAATTGTTGAAGATAATTGATATGTTGCTTATCACAAGACACTTTAATTCGTCCTTGATTGGTCGTCAGTGAATAGGTATTGTTTTGGTGATAAGCGTAGTTACGATTACGTACGAACACAGCGACTGGTTGCTTAAACCCTAGGGGTCTCGTTAAATGGTAAAGGTCTTTATATAGCGTATGATATTTACCTGTATGGATATCTTTATAACGCTTAGGTTTTTGTTTAAACTGTGTTTTCGCGGTCTTATATCTCGCGATTACCGTACGCATCACGGACTGGGCCATTTGAGATTGCAGCCCAAAATCCTGACGTATCTGATGATACAAGGCGTTGTGCAAAGTCGTTTGACCTAATTCAAAGTCATGGTCAAAGATATATGTCGAAACAAAATTACAAGCGTTTAAAAACTGTTGTTGAGTTTCTTCGAACTTTTCAATATCACTAGCACTTGGGTATAATTGCACTTTAATTGTTTTCGTTAACTGCATCTTATCACCTCTTTTCTCTTAAAATACATTATACTATCTATTTAGAGGAAACATAAACGATAACTTAGTAAAATCAACAAAAAGAGCTGTCTATTTCGCTAATTCCTCCTAGGTATCAATACCTAGGTTTCCTTAGCTGACAGCTTGTAAATGAATACGATGAAGGAGGCGACTGGAATGGTTGAGACAAATGTAATAGAAGTGATTGTGGACGTCCCCACCATGCAGACGGACCATCCTTTTGAATACCAAATCCCTGAAGAAATGGTGGATATTATTCAACCAGGCATGCGGGTACAAGTCCCATTTGGCAGTCGTAACCTCTTGGGTTATGTGATTTCACCAGCTAAAGCTACCGCCGATTTTGAAGGCGAATTGAAGCCGATTACTGCGCTTTTAGACGACGAACCCGTATTAAACGCGGAAATGTTGCAATTAGGTAAGGATATGGCCAAGCAGAATTTCTGCTTTTTAGTTGAAGCCTACCATACCATGCTGCCAAACTTGCTCAAGGTAAATTATGAAAAGTTCTTCCTGCCAACACCTGAAATTGCTTATCTTGACCATCAGCACTACTTTGATGACCTGAGTGAAATCGCCTGGTCTGATGCCGAGAAAAAGGGTATCCTCACTGAGTTGATAGCCCTTAAAAACAAAGGTCACGTCACCATAGATTATCGGGTGGAAGACCGCAAACGCTATAAAACGGCACAATGGGTGCAACCACTGATGGACTTTGACCAACTAGAAGAAGAAGCCACCACCATTCGAAAAACAGCTAAAAAGCAACTTGCCTTGGTGGAAGTGTTAATGGAGCTGGACGGCAAAAAAGTGTCAGCTAAATACTTACGAGATGAATTCGACTTGCACACAGCTACGCTTAAAGCAGGGGCTGAAAAAGGCTGGCTGAAACTATACGACCAACAAGTCAACCGTGATCCCTATGCAGATATCGCCATTGAAAAATCAGAAAAGTTACCCTTACAAGCCCAGCAACAAGTAGCTTTTGACGCTGTGAAAAAAGCCATGGACGAACACGAAGACCGGGTATTCCTATTACAAGGGGTGACTGGGTCGGGGAAAACGGAAGTGTACTTGCAACTGATTCAAGAAGCCTTAGACAAGGGGAAAGAGGCCATTTTACTGGTACCAGAAATTTCCTTAACGCCGCAAATGGTCAACCGGTTGAAAAGTCGCTTTGGAAACCAAGTAGCGGTCTTGCACAGTCAATTATCAACAGGGGAACACTTTGACGAGTGGCGCAAATTAAAAAATGGCCAAGCTAAAATCGCCGTTGGGGCCCGGTCATCTATATTTGCCCCCCTAAACAATATTGGCTTGATTATTTTGGATGAAGAACATGAAGCTACCTACAAACAGTCAGATAATCCTCGCTACCATGCAAGGGAAGTGGCCAAATGGCGGGCAGCTTACCACCATTCGCCAGTTATCCTAGGGTCAGCAACCCCTAGTCTAGAATCAAGAGCACGAGCCCAAAATGGGGTTTATCAACTACTTGAAATGCCCGAACGGTCAAATCAAAAGCCACTGCCGCCTGTTGAAATAATTGATATGCGTGAAGAATTTAAACATAAAAATTACTATCAATTCTCACGGCAATTACGGGACCAAATGCAGGCCACAATGGACCGGGGGGAACAGGTTGCTTTAATGCTAAACCGGCGTGGTTTCGCCAATTTCATGCAATGCCGAGATTGCGGTTATACCTTCCAATGTCCAAATTGTGATGTATCACTGACTTACCACTATCACGATAAGCAATTGCAGTGTCACTATTGTGGTTTTAACCAAGCTAGGCCACAGCGCTGTCCACATTGTGGTCAAACCCACTTACGGGAATTTGGTACGGGGACAGAAAAGGTGGAACAAGAAATTAATGAGCTGTTCCCGAATAAAACTGTGGCTCGGATGGATATGGATACTACCCGCCGTAAAGGAAGTCATGAGCGGATATTAAAGCAAATTGCTGATAAAAAAGCAGATATTTTACTAGGTACTCAGATGATTGCTAAGGGGCTGGATTTTCCAAATATCACCTTAGTAGGGATTATCAATGCAGATACCACACTCTATCTGCCAGATTTTAGGGCAGCTGAACGGACTTTCCAACTCTTGACTCAGATGTCAGGACGGGCAGGACGAGGAGACCTGGAGGGGCAAGTCTTGATTCAAACGTACAATCCTGACCACTATGCCTTAACCTTGGCTAAAAATCATGATTATGACCGTTTCTATCAAACAGAAATGCAATACCGGAAGCTCAACCAGTATTCGCCGTATTATTTTACCGTTCGGTTTACCATTTCCAACTTTGACGACCATACAACGCAAGCGACAGCGGCTAAGGTGGCTGCAATTTTAAAGCAGGCTGACATTCAAGCAACTAAGGTGATTGGGCCCGCTCAGTCGACCATTTCAAGAATTAATAATCAATACTATTACCAACTCTTATACCAGCACCGAGGCAACCAGAACATCCAGGTTGTTTTGCAAGAAATTCAAGATAAGGCCCAGGATTGGTCTAAGGACAAAATTTACGTATCCATAGACGTAGACCCCCAATCCTTCATGTAAAAAGGGTTCCTCATTTCAAGCTAAATCGGACACTGATCAGCGAAAATCTCAGATTGAAATAATGGTATAATAGGAAGAAAGCACAGGATTTATTTAAAGGAGACACATTTGAAAAGAATCGTATTTATGGGGACACCCGCATTTTCAGTGAATATATTAGACGCATTAGTTGCGCAAGATGACCAGTATGAAGTGGTTGCAGTCGTGACGCAACCAGACCGTCCAGTAGGGCGCAAGCGAAAATTAACGCCATCACCAGTGAAAGAAGCTGCTTTAAAACACGATATTCCAGTCTACCAATCGGAAAAAATCGGTCGTGATCAAGAGATTAAAGACTTATTAAATGAGGATATCGATTTAATCGTCACTGCAGCCTTTGGTCAATTCTTACCGACGAGCATATTAGAGGCGCCAAGATACGGCGCGGTAAATGTACACGCGTCATTACTGCCAAAATACCGTGGGGGCGCACCAGTCCACTATGCTATTTGGAACGGAGATAAGGAAACAGGCGTTACCATCATGCGGATGGTCAAGAAAATGGATGCAGGGGATATTTTAACCCAAGTGGTCGTCCCAATTGAAAGTGACGATACCGTTGCGACCATGTTCGATAAATTATCGGCTGCAGGGACTGACTTGTTGATGGACACCTTGCCTAAATTATTTGCCGGTGAAATTGAACCGCAAGCCCAGGTTGAGGAAGAGGCGACCTTTTCCCCTAATATTACCAGCCAACAAGAACAAATTGATTGGCGTAAAGAAGCGCAGCAAATTGACAACCAAGTCCGGGCCTTTAACGCTTGGCCAGTAGCCCATACAAAAGTGGATGGTCAACGGTGGAAAATTTGGCAGGTGGCACCAGTTACAGGAGAGACGTCTGACGAAAAACCAGGCACAATTATTAAAATTCAAAAGAAACCGGCTCAATTGTGGGTGGCAACAGGAAACAAAACCGTTCTAGCTATTGAGCAATTACAACCAGCTGGCAAGAAACAAATGGACGTTGCAGCCTTTATTAATGGTGGGGCTGGGAACTTAGTGGTCGGCGATAGCTTTGACCAAGTGGAGGACGATGTAGATGGAGAATAATCAAGTAGAACCAGGGTCGAATGCCCGTAACGGCGGCCATAGTGGGGGTTATCAAACGCCTTTAAAATTGTCTGCACGTTTCCAAGCAATGGAATCGGTCAACCAAATCATCCGCCACAACCAATTCATCAACCAAGAAGTAAATCGGGTGTTAACTGAAGAAGCTGTGGCCGAAGCAGACCGTAACCTCTATACCAACTTGGTTTATGGGTCTGTGCAAAACTACTATACATTGGACGCCTTTGTCCGTGATTTTGTAGCCAAGCCTAACAAAGTCAAATCATGGGTTTGGTCTTTACTGATTGTTTCAGCTTACCAAATGTATTATTTAGATAACATCCCAAATTATGCAGTAGTTGACGAAGCGGTACGGATTGTCCGCAAACGTGGTAACCAGACCTTGGCTAAATTCGCGAATGGGGTTTTACGGAATTTCACCAGACGTTATGAAACAATGGCCGATTTTATCCAAACCAAAGAAGATCCAAGAGAGAAGTTAACCCTAGAGGCCTCATTACCGCCTGTATGGGTCGATTATTTTGTGGACCGTTTTGGTTTAAACGAAGCCGAAAAACTGGCGAATTCACTCAATCAAACGCCATTTATTACGGTACGGGCTAACAATAAATTTCATAACCTAAACACAGAAAAAATGGCTGAATATCAAGAGATATTAGAAGCAGAAGGATTTACAGTAGCGCCTAGTCCTTTGTCGCCATTTGCTTTACGGGTAACTAAGGGGAATCCAGCCCATTCATCTTTATTCATCAACGGAGAAATTACCATCCAAGATGAATCAGCACTTCTAGCTGTAGAAGCTTTGAATCCACAAGTAGGGGAAACGGTTCTTGATGCTTGTGCAGCGCCTGGCGGGAAAACTGTACAAATTGCTGAAGCAGTGGGTCGAACAGGTCATGTGATTGCCTGTGATATTGCCGACAACAAATTGCCTTTAATTCAAGAAAATGTAGACCGGATGCAGGTAGCTGACCACGTGGAAATTCTCCATCAAGACGCAACTGCCTTGTTAGACCGTTTTGGGGAAAATGGCAGCGAACCGACAAGCTTTGATAAGATTTTAGTCGACGCACCTTGTTCAGGTGTCGGCCTATTCCGCCGTAAACCTGACACCAAATACCATAAAACATTGCAAGATTTGGATGCCTTGCATGACATTCAAGTAACAATTATGAATCAAGCATTACCATTGTTGAAAAAGGGTGGCGTGATTACCTATTCTACATGTACAATTACAAGAGAAGAAAATGAAGATGTGGTCAAAGCCATTTTAGACCAACATCCAGACCTAACATTAAAGTCATTTAAACATTGGCGAGATAACCTAGACCAATCAATAGGCGCAGATGGAACAATTGAAATCCTACCGCATACCTATATGTCTGACGGTTTCTTTATCGCCAGCTTTGAAAAAAACTAGCGAAGGAAAGTGAGTATACATGGAAATCGCAAGCAAAACTGATGTCGGTGTCGAACGAAAACAAAACCAAGACCAAGTAGGCGTTTTTTACAACCAAGACCAAGCAGCAATCTTATTGCTTTGTGATGGGATGGGTGGCCATAACGCGGGAGACGTGGCTTCAGAAATGGCTATTTATCATGTAGGCAATGCTTGGGAAAGCACTGGAAACATGACAGATCCCAATATCATTTCTAATTGGTTAACCAGCCAAATTAAGGCGGCTAACGCCCATATATTTGAAAAAGCCAACCAATACCATGATTTATCAGGTATGGGTACAACAATCGTCGCCGCTGTACCATTAGAAGATTTAGCACAAGTGGTTTCAGCCCATGTAGGGGATTCACGTATCTACATTCATCAAGCGGATCAACTAAAGCAAATTACTAAAGACCATTCTTTTGTCCAAGAATTATTAGATATGGATATGATTACAAAAGAAGAAGCACAGGTCCACCCACAAAAGAATATCGTGACTCGGGCAGTGGGTATTGCTGCTGACGTTGATGTCGATATTGATGTTGTAGATTTTTTAGTAGATGATACCTTACTACTATGTTCAGATGGGTTAACAGATATGGTTGAGGAAACAGAAACCTTGGCCATTTTGAGTGATGAAAGACGCACTATTGAAGAGAAAGCTGACCAATTAATTGCGCTTGCTAACGACCATGGAGGCCGAGACAATGTTTCGGTGGTTGTCGCACATAGAACACCAGCAAATTTACAAAAGGAAGAAACATTCGAACATGAAATTGAAAAAGAAAGGGGTGAATTCTAATGAGATCTGGTCAAATCATTGATGAACGCTATAAAATTGTGAACCATATCGGTTCAGGTGGTATGGCGGACGTATACCTTGCTTATGATCCTATTTTAGAGCGTGATGTAGCCATCAAGTTCTTGCGTGTAGGGAAAACAGATGCCATGGATGCCAACAAACGGTTCGAGCGTGAAGCCCTTTCCGTATCAGAATTAAACCACCCAAATGTCGTTAGCCTATTTGATGTGGGTGAGGATGAAGAAGGCAAGTTTATCGTGATGGAATACGTGGACGGGATGGACTTGAAGGCCTATATCCGTGAAAATCACCCAATTCCAGTGGATATTATCCAAACGCTGATGATCCAAATCCTATCAGGTGTGCAAGCAGCCCATGAAATTGGTATTGTCCACCGTGACTTGAAACCACAAAATATCATGGTCAACCACGACGGGACGATTAAAATCATGGACTTTGGGATCGCTATGGTGACTTCTGAAACAAGTATCACCCAAACCAATTCCATTATTGGTTCAGTCCACTATCTATCACCAGAACAAGCACGTGGTTCAATGGCCACCAGTCTTTCAGATATTTACTCTTTAGGAGTCGTTTTATTTGAAATGCTGACAGGTCGTGTACCATTTGACGGTGAATCAGCAGTGTCAATTGCCTTAAAACATTTCCAAGAGCCGCTACCACCAATCGAAGCTTATAGAGAAGATGCCCCACAAAGTTTAATTAATGTGGTGGCCAAGGCAACAGCTAAAGAACCATCTGCTCGTTATCAAACTACACAAGAAATGATCGATGACTTAGAAACGGTCTTTTCTGATAACCGGAAGAATGAGCCCGTTTTTATCCCAGCTAATATGGCCAATGAAACGATTGTCATGGCTAAGGAAGATATCGAAAATCAAATGCGTCTAGCAGAGTCCGATGAAGTACAGTTAATGGCTGCTGGTGAAAAAGCAGTTGATGACGATACAGAACCGGATACAAACGGTGAAAATGCTGAAGATACTGTTTTAGATGATTCAGATGAACATGATATTCCTGATAAGGCAGTTTTAGCTGCAGGTGCTGGTATAGCTGGCGCCGCCGTAGCGGGAGCGGCTGCAGGTGGTGGAAGCGCAAGCGCTACAGGTGTTGCAGGTGTTAGTAAGTTACAAGCAGACCCAAGTTTAAGTGCGGATGATAGTGGTACTAGCAATGGTGGAGATAGCACACCACCAAGTAAACCTAATAACAAAGCTGGTAAACCAAGTAATAACCAGCCAAAAAGTCGTAAACCACTTGCCATTGTTGCAGGCGTTATTATTGGACTCATTTTAGTTGCTTTCCTAGGCTATAACTATATGGCAGGCCGCAATATTACCGTACCTGACTTAGCGGGTATGACAGAGCAAGAGGCATCCTTAACTTTAGAAAGTTTGAATTTAGTTCTAGGAGATGTAACAGAAGTATATGATGAAGAAGTTGAAGCCGGTCGTGTGATCAACTCAAGTCCTTCAGCAAACACAGAAGTCAAACATGATACGGAAGTTGATGTTAATATTTCGCAAGGACCAGAGCCGTATGAAGTAAATGACTACACTGGTCAAACATTTACGAAAATTGAAGAAGAATTAACAGCATTAGGCTTTACTGTCACCCATGAAGAAGACTACTCTGATTCAGTTGAAGCAGGCGACATCTTGAGTCAATCTATCGAACAAGGTGAAGCAGTGATACCTGGTGAGACAACGATTAACTTTGTTGTTTCTGCTGGAGTTGAAACCTTTACCATGGCCGATTTATCTGGGTGGAATAGAGCATCAATTCAACAATATGCTGAATCAAATGGGTTAGTGGCTTCATTTGATTCACAATATTCAGGTTGGGTACCGGATGGGGTGATGATTTCGCAATCAATTACACCTGGTACGGAATTTGTAGCTGGAGATGAATTATATATTGTGATGTCTGATGGACCGGAACCAGTATCTAGTTCATCAAGTTCAAGCTCCTCATCTTCATCTTCATCCTCAAGCTCATCATCTAATGACGATGATGACGACGACAATGATAGCTCATCATCAAGTTCATCATCTAATAGTAGTTCAAGCTCAAGTTCTTCAGCGTCAAGCTCATCATCGAGTGCTAGTTCATCCTCTAGCCAACGTGAAAGTTCTGATGTAGAAGATTAGGAAAATAAATACCAATCAACCCAAGGCGTAGACAGTTTGTTTACGCCTTTTTTGCCATTTTAAAGACCTTTCAAACGAATAAATATTGTCGGAGTGTTTTTTATATAGAATTTGAGTTAAAATAGGACATAAGTATGCGGACAAAAATTTTAAATCTATATTAGCTAAATACAATTCAATCAATAAGGAGGTATTATTCAACAGCATGAAGAAAAAAACAACAGACATTCAATCAAATGCACTAACTTACACCGGCCAAATTATTAAAGCCCTATCTGGTTTTTATTATGTAGAAGAAAAAGAGAGCCAAGTGATTTATACTACACGGGCACGTGGCCAATTTAGAAACACACAAACTACACCCTTGGTGGGCGATTTCGTGGAATTTCAAGCCGACAATACCAAAGAAGGCTATGTGATGAAAATCTTACCACGCTACAGCCAAATGATTCGACCGGCAGTAGCGAATGTGGACGTGGCCTTGTTGGTAGCATCAGTTACAGAACCTCAGATTCAACCAAAATTATTAGACCGTTTTTTAGTTTATTTAGAGTCAGAAAACATTGAGCCGATTTTATACTTTTCTAAAATGGACTTAATTGACCAATCGAGTGCGTCGGATAAACAACGAATCGACAATTTTATAAAAATATACCGACAAGTTGGCTACCAAGTGATCTTATCAACTGACTTAAATGAAGATAACTTCAATCAACTAAAAGACATTGTCGCCAACCGGACCATGGTGGTTGTCGGCCAGTCAGGGGTTGGAAAATCGACTTTATTAAACCGGTTATTACCAGATTTAGCGATTGAAACAGGCGAAATCTCAACATCACTCGGACGCGGTCGTCATACTACCCGCCATACCGAATTACATGATATATTTGAAGGTAAAGTGGCAGATACACCTGGTTTTTCTAGTATAGATATCGACCAATTAGATAAAGTCTTATTATCTAACTATTTCCCTGAAATGCGGGCCATTCAAGACCAATGTAAGTTCCGTGGTTGTACCCATATTCAAGAACCTAAATGTGCAGTGAAAGCCGCCTTAGAAGCTGGTGAAATCGCACAAAGTCGCTATGACTCTTACCTACAAATCTTCCAAGAAATTGACAATGCAAAACCCAAATATTAGAAAGTAGGAATGTACATGTATATTGCACCATCTATTTTATCTGCGAATTTTGGTAAATTTATTGACGAAGTGAATCGAATCGAAGAAGCTGGCGCTGACTGGGTCCACATTGATGTCATGGACGGCCATTTCGTACCAAATCTAACCTTTGGCGCTGGCGTCGTTGAAGCTTTACGTCCAAATACAAAAATGACCTTAGATTGCCATTTAATGGTCTCTAACCCAGAAGCACATGTTGAAACATTTGCCAACGCGGGGGCAGACTACTTTACGGTTCATTACGAGTCAACTAGCCACTTACATGGCTTAATCCAAACCATTCACAAACACGGTATGAAGGCCGGTGTGGCCATTAATCCAGCAACGCCCGTATCTGCCATTGCGCCGATTCTAAAAGACGTCGACATGATTTTAGTCATGACAGTAAACCCTGGATTTGGGGGCCAATCATTTATTGCATCAACTGTTGATAAGATGGCTGAATTAAGTGCCTTCAGAGCGGCAAATGACGCCAAATTCTTAATCGAAGTAGATGGCGGTATTAACGATGAGACCGCTAAAATTTGCGCAGAAAAAGGCGTAGATGCCTTTGTAGCCGGTTCATACATCTTCAATAAAGACGACGTGAAACAACCAATCGATGCCTTAAGAATGGCGATCAAATAGGGCTATTTGTCTTTAATCTTACCGAGCACTCACTAGAAAGAGGTGAACCCATGCAAGTTTATCTTATCGGGTCTGGACCTTTTGACCCAACGTATTTTAAAGCCTATGTAGAACAACAAAAAGTAGCCCTTAAAGATGCGGAAACTGCCTTCGTTGGGGTCGATTTAGGAGCTAAACAGCTGTTAGACCTTCATTTTCCCATTGACTTAGCGGTAGGCGATTTTGATTCAATTGAAGAAAGTGTCCTTCAACAAGTTGAGCATAAGGCTAAAAAAATTGAAAAGTTACCGCCAATGAAAGATGAAACGGATACTGAACATGCTTTAGGTACCGTTGCAGACTTATATCCCCAAGCTGAATACCATCTCTTTGGTATGTTAGGGGGTAGGGTAGACCATTTATTATCTAACTTATGGCTGATTTATCAAGAACGGTTTGCGTCGATGATTGATCATGTTCATCTAGTAGAAGAAAACAATGCTGTGTCATTCTTAAGACCAGGGCAACATCAAGTTGATCGTTTAAAAGACATGAAATATTTATCGTTTGTGGCAATGACGCCAGTTAAAGACTTATGTTTAGAAAATGTTGTCTATCCACTAGACAAGTATCAAATGCCAATTCCCTTGGCTTTGGTTTCAAATGAATTTCTACCAGGTCAAAATACCATGAAAATTACCTTTAGCGATGGTCTTATTCTCGCTATTCAAGCCCGAGATTAAGTCTAAACATCATTTTTATCATAAATAAATTTGATTTATGACGTTAAATATAGTAATATGTTATGGTATGAATATTTGTAGAGGAGGATTATGACAATGGCTAAAGAATGTTATTACACAGGACGTAAAGCGACTTCAGGTAACAACCGCTCACACGCATTGAATGCTACAAAACGTACATTTAAAGCAAACTTACAAAAAGTTCGTATCATCGACGAAAATGGTAACAAAAAGCGTGTATGGGTTTCTGCACACGCAATCAAAGCTGGTTTAGTTACCCGCGCGTAATCCATTTATGATTATAATCAATTAAGGTCGTAGTTTTCCAACGAGGGAAGACCACGGCTTTTTTTGTGTCTATTATAGGGTTTGCGACTTGTGAAATATTTAGGTATAATAGCCTAGTATGTGGTAAAATGAGTGTTATAAATGAAGTTATATTTGTTTAGAACGATAAAGTTCTAGACTAATCTAGCAAGACAACCCTTCAAAAGGAGGACAATTTTTATGGCATTAAAAATGCAAACAGACTTCGGTGAAATTGATATTACAAATGAATCTATCGCAACAGTCGTAGGTATGGCAACAACACAAAACTACGGTGTCGTTGGTATGGCAAGCAAGCATCAAATCCGTGACGGTATTCAAGAAATTCTTAAACAAGAAAACTATACCAAAGGGGTACTTGTTTCAGTAGATAACAACGATTTAGTAGTAGTGGATGTATACATTATCGTCAACTACGGTACGAAAATTTCTGAAATTTGTCGCAATGTACAAAGTTCTGTGAAATACGAATTAGGTCGTCAATTAGGTATTGCTGCAAACGTAGTGAACGTGTACGTACAAGGCGTCCGTGTGATTGAAGACTAGTTGCGGTAATCAAGGAGGATTTTTTAGGTGAAAAGAACAGTATTAGACGTTGAAGCGTTCATATCTATGCTTGAAGTTGGGGGTAACCGACTTTCAGAGAATGCTGAATACGTGAATTCATTAAATGTTTTCCCGGTGCCAGATGGGGATACCGGAACAAATATGAATTTAACATACACATCAGGTATCGAACGAGTAATTAAACAACAATCCGATACCGTTGGTGAGGTTGGAGAAGATTTAGCTAAGGGATTATTGATGGGGGCACGCGGTAACTCAGGCGTTATCTTATCCCAATTATTCCGTGGTTTCGCTAAGGCGATCGAAGGAAAAACAACCGTTGAAGCCAAAGATCTAGCGAATGCTTTCCAACGCGGTATTGATACAGCAGTAAAAGCTGTGATGAAACCCGTAGAAGGTACTATTTTAACAGTAGCACGCGAGTCAGCGGCAGCAGGTATGCAAAAAGCTGAAGAGTCAGATGACATCATTGAAGTGATGACAGCTGTATTAGAAGAAGCACAAACATCACTAGAAAACACCCCTAACTTACTACCCGTGTTAAAAGAAGTAGGCGTTGTCGATTCAGGTGGTCAAGGGTTAGTATATATCTACCACGGCTTCTTAGAATCACTAACAGGTGAATCGATTCCAGTTAAATCAGCTGATCCAAACAAAGCGAATGTCACAGAATTAGCACACCAAGAAAACTTCTTTAATACTTCTCATTCAGTAACATCAGAAGATATTCAATTTGGTTACTGTACTGAAATCATGGTCAAAATTGGTGAAGGTGAAACCGTTACTGATGAATTTGATTATGACACATTCCGTAACCACTTAGATGGTATTGGTGACTCATTATTGGTGGTATCTGATGACGAGATTGTAAAAGTTCATGTGCATACAGAAACACCAGGTGAAGTCATGAACTATGGCCAAAAATTTGGTTCATTAGTGAAAATTAAAGTAGATAACATGCGTCTACAACATGACGATATCTTAGATGGCAAAGGATCAAACCAAACTGAATCAGCACCAGCAGTTGAGCGTACGAATTTAGCGATTATTGCTGTTGCAGCCGGTGAAGGAATTGAAAACCTATTTAAAGATATGGGCGTTAAATCAATCATCTCTGGTGGTCAAACGATGAACCCATCAACAAATGACATCTTAGATGCTATCAACAAAGCGAATGCAGATAATGTGATCATCTTACCAAATAATAAGAATATCATTATGGCTGCTAACCAAGCTGTTGAAGTGTCAGAAATTCCAGCTGCTGTAGTTGAAACTAAATATATCTCTCAAGGTTTAACAGCAATGTTAGGTTACAACCCTGATGGGACATTAGAAGACAATAAAGCAGCAATGGTTGCTGAAATGGCCAACGTAACCAGTGGTCAAGTCACAGTGGCTGTTCGAGATACAACTGTTGACGGCTTAGCAATCCATAAAGATCACTTTATGGGTATCATAGACGGCAAAATAGTTTCTGAAGATGCTGATTTAGTCAAAGAAACCATCAACATGATTAATCAAATGGTTGATGAAGACAAAGAATTAGTGACGTTAATCTTTGGTGAAGAAACCGACCAAGCAACAGCTGAATTAATCGCTGAAGCAGTCGAATCGGCCAACGAAGATATTGAAGTTGAAATTGTAGACGGTGGTCAACCAGTTTACCACTTCTTAGCATCAGTTGAATAAAATCTGTATATTAAAACATAAATAAGCACAGAAGCGAGCGGAATGTATGCCCAAAGCTTCTGTGCTTTTAATAGGCTCTTCTTCAAATAGGACTGATGAGTAATTTCTACCAGGTAATCATTAGATTGCCTGGCTTTTTATATATTCTTTTCCATTATTCATTTTCATCATTATACTATGCTTTTGGAGCAGCCCTTAGGCTGCTTGTACTACCGGTATTTCATTTAGATATAGCTTGTTCGTCATTAATATTCTAGTTCTAAAA
>NZ_JBHYKZ010000008.1:0-133988 GCF_042741995.1 Aerococcus sp. NPDC058936
AAAAATGAATAATGGAAAAGAGTATAAAAAAACCAGGTAATCTAATGATTACCTGGCAGATATTACTCATCAGTCCTATTTGACGAAGAGCCAAATCTAACTTTTGGGGTCCACTATAAACATGGCGCTGTTTTTGACTTTATGATGAAAAAATTTTGAGCTGAGTGTTTGTGCGCTCACCCTAGGTAGTCGGGTTCAAGCCTCCAGACAGGACTGCATTTCAGTTTAAGGTGTAGCTGACTTCGCCCCCTACTGCCTTAAACTTCCAATGTTCCTGTCTGAACGTAGGCGCTCTCACCCTGGGGTTTTGGTTGAGTTAAAGAACATGATGATTAAGGTGGCTGTTTCTTCGATTGACCGGTCAGCGACGTTGATGACCGGACAATTCAACTCTTCGTATAGTTTGTTGGCATAGGCCAATTCTTTTTCAATGCGGGCATCATCTGTATACAGACTGGCATCTTCAATCCCATATGATCGCATACGTTCACGGCGGAATTTATTTAAGACATTGACGTCATTAGTCAAGCCAATAATTTTTGACCGCTCAATTTCATAAATAATATCTGGGATTCTAGATTCTGGGACTAACGGTAGGTTGGCAACCTTATAACCCATATTTGCAAGATACATACTTAATGGAGTTTTGGACGTTCTAGAAATCCCTAATAAAACGATATCCGCATCGATAAAGCGTTTAGGTTGTTGCCCATCATCGTTATTGACCGCAAACTCTAAGGCCTCAATTCGTTTATAGTACTCATCATCAAGTTGGTGGCGAATTCCAGGTTTTCCAGAAGGCTTCACATTGGTTTGACTAACAATCTGATCCATTAATTGGTCAAGGACATTCAAGTAGAAAATTCCCGCCATTTCACAGTAATCTTCCGCAATTTTATTAAGGTCTTTGTTGATGAAAGAAGCAACGATGGATGCTTTTTCAATTTTGGCCTGTTTTAAAATAGGAAGCAGCATGTCGTCGTGTTGGATGAAAGGGTAATTGGTGATATCAAAATCAACGGATGGAAATTGAACGGACACGCTTTGGAAAATATCATTCACTAGCGATCCCACTGCATCCGAAATCAAGAAATATTTTGGCTTTTGCGTTATGTCTTGGCTCATCTTTTTTGCCTCCAATAATCAATATATTAAACTTATTCTACCATATGTAGGACGGGATAATTCCCTAGAACATAATAATTTGAATCCGAAATAAAAATGTGATATGATTATAATACGAATTCGAAATATAAAAACTTAAAAGATATTTTATAAAAAGGGAGCGTCAACTATGACAACAGATCTATTAGGCATTCACCACGTAACGGCTATTACTTCAAGCGCGGAAAAGAATTATCAATTTTATGCAGGTGTTTTGGGCATGCGTTTGGTTAAGAAAACAGTTAACCAAGATGACATTCATACTTACCATACCTTCTTCTCAGATGATGAAGGAAACGCAGGTACAGATTTAACCTTCTTTGATTTCCCAGGCGTGCCAAGTGGTTACTATGGGACAAACGCCATTTCTCGAATCGGCTTACGTGTACCAAATGATGCAGCCTTAGCTTACTACGAAGATCGGTTGAAATCATTTGATGTGAAGACGGAAGAAATTAAAGAAGTTTACGGTAAGAAAGTTTTACGCTTTGAAGACTTTGATGGTCAACGCCTACAAATTTTCTCAGATGAAAATAACGTTGGTGTTGCGCCTGGTAAACCTTGGAAGAATGGCCCAGTCCCTGAAGATAAAGCCATCTATGGTTTAGGACCAATCGAAATTTCAGTATCTTACTATGAAGACTTTGGGAAAATTCTTGAACAAATCTATGGCATGAAACAATTGTCAGACGATGGCCAAGAAGCCTTATATGAAGTAGGCGAGGGCGGTAACGGGGGTCAAGTCATCTTACGTAAGGACTTAGTAACCCCACCAGGATTACAAGGATACGGTGAAGTACATCATGTGTCATTTCGTGTCGCTGACCACGATGCCATCCAACATTGGGTCGACAAGTATCAACAAATTGGTTTACCAAGTTCAGGTTTAGTCGATCGTTTCTTTTTTGAAGCCTTATACGCACGTATCGGTGACATCTTGATCGAAATCTCGACTGATGGACCAGGTTTCATGGGTGACGAACCATATGAAACTTTAGGTGAGTCATTATCATTACCACCATTCTTAGAAGAAAATCGTGCGCATATTGAGTCGCAAATCCGTCATCTTGACACAACACAGCCCAATGATTATGGCTTCAAATCGTAATCAATCCGTGTTAGAATAAGTAGGAACTGGAGTGATAACTATGAATTTTGTAGATGAGTCCATGCAAGTCCTACACGAAGCTGGTTTTAAATACACCAAAAAACGTGCTGACATGTTAAACGTCTTTGACGAAGAAGGGGCCTATTTCTTGAGCGCCAAAGAAGTGCAGCAACGATTAGAAAACTTATATCCGGGTATCTCATTTGATACCATTTACCGTAACTTAAAATTATTCGAAGACCACCACTTCCTTGAAACCTCTGAAGTTAACGGGGAGATGGTTTTTAGAAGACACTGTGATCCACATTTAGGACACCATCATCATTTTATCTGCACAAATTGCGGCAAGACGATTCCAATCAATTCTTGCCCCATGACATTCTTCGCCGATCAATTACCAGGCTGTGAAATCGTCAGCCATACCATTGAATTGCAAGGACTTTGTAGTGAATGTCAATAAGTTAAAACTTTTTTGAAAAGGGGCTAGAGAATAATTTCTAGCTCTTTTTTCGTAGTTAAAATCGCAACTAATTAGTCTAGCATTTGCCTTTTAATGACCGTGGAAATCTTCCCTTATTCTTAGCTAAGACAAGCTCACTTTTGAACAACAGAACTTTCAACAAATTTACCTTGGGAGAATTGACTTTATAAATATAATGGCGTATAATTTACTAGAACGTTTTTTCAAGTATGAAAGAACGATTTGTAGTAACGAGGGGAGGGAAATGTCATGTCAAAAACTGTAGTTCGTAAAAACGAATCACTTGACGACGCTCTTCGTCGCTTCAAACGTTCAGTTTCAAAATCTGGCACAATACAAGAAGCACGTAAACGTGAATTCTACGAAAAACCTTCAGTAAAACGTAAGAAAAAATCTGAAGCGGCTCGTAAACGTAAATTCTAATCGTTTACCTTGCGATAAAGGAGGCGGATCATGGCGTTATTAGACCAACTAAATACCGATATGAAGGTAGCCATGAAAGCTAAAGATAAATTTAAGTTATCTGTTATCCGTATGTTAAAAGCAGCAGTTCAAAATGCTGAAATTAACAAGGGAAGTGCATTGTCTGAAGATGAAGAAATTGAACTTTTGGCTCGCGAGTTGAAGCAACGAAAAGAGTCGGAAGCAGAATTCCGTCAAGCAGACCATGTAGAACTAGCAGATAACGCAGTTGCTGAAATCGCGATTATCGAAGAATACTTGCCTGCACAATTATCAGAGGTTGAATTAGACGAAGGGGTCAAACAAGTCATTGACGAAGTTGGCGCTACATCTATGAAGGACTTTGGTAAAGTCATGCAAACTGCTGTGGCCAAATTTAAAGGGCAAGCAGACGGTAATGCAATCCAAACAGTAGCAAAAAAATATTTAGGTTAATGCATCTAAATCTGAGAGGGAAGTCTTCGGGCTTCCTTTTTTGTTAGCCAAAATTTTGCCTCTCATAATTTAAATGAGAAAATAATTAAAAATAAATTAAAAAATCTTGCAATTACATCTTAATTTTGATAAATTGTAGTTAGCAATTTGAAAGGAGTGACAACAATGCGCCAATTTAGAATATCTTCCAAATATATCATGCATGCTGGCGTATTTGTTGCGTGTCCATTTAATCTAAAACAAGATTTATTATTATTAGCTAAGTAGGATTCTTCTCTAGGAGAGTCCTTTTCCACGTGAAGCGGGCTCTAGCTAATGGAACGGCGGCCTGTCGAGGGTCGTCGTTTTTTTATTAGGTGATGGCTGCTGAAGTAGTGAAGGATAATACAAGTCTGGAAGTTGAGTGGAGCCTTATTTCAAATCAATAAGATCTTAAAAGATGAAGGAGCGATTTTGATGGATTTAGGACTAAAAGGTAAAGTGGCAGTTATTACAGGTGCAAGTAGAGGTATCGGATTTGAAACAGCGAAAACACTTGCTGAGGAAGGCGCACAAGTTGTGATTACAGCCCGCCACGAAGATCGATTAATTGAGGCACAAACAGCCATTAAAGAAGCGACAGGGGTTGAAGTGGATTACGCAGTAGCTGACGTCACAGATTTACCGGCTGTCCAAAAGGCGATTGCGGATACAGTAGCCAAATATGGGACTATCGATATCTTAGTGAACAATGCGGGTGGCCACAGAGCGGGTTCATTTGAAGAAGTGGATAATGATGCGTGGCGATTTGACCTGGAAATCAAAATTATTGGTGTAGCGAATTTTACCCGTGAAGTATTGCCTTATATGCGTAAGCAGGCTTCAGGTTCAATTATTAGCGTGGTTTCTAATTCTGGTAAAACGCCAGGTCCTAAGTCTGTACCAACATCTCCGGCGCGTTCAGCTGGTTTGGCGGTGATCAAGGAGTTGAGTAAGGAATACGGTGAATACAATATTCGGGCAAATGCAGTATGTATTGGTTATATCCGCAGTGAACAGGTTGAGAAGATGTGGCAAAATGATCCAGAAAATCCAACTTGGGAAGAATTTTCAAAACAAAAAGCGAAAGATACGCATACCCCAATGGGCCGTGTTGGTGAAACAACAGAAGCTGCTAAAGTGATTAGCTTCCTTGCTTCAGATGCCGCCTCATATGTGAGTGGTGCAGCTGTCAATATTGATGGTGGCGCTTCAGACGCCATGTAATTCTAAGGAGAAAAAAGCTTATGATGGATCAAGAAATTATTCATGCTAGTAAGACACTATATCAAGCAGACAATGAAAAAGTACCGGTACCATACGGAAAATTTGGAATTGTCAACGAAGAAGACGGCTACCGAGTGCAACAAGCTGTTTTAGATTTAAGAAAAGCGGCTGGTGAAAAGGTTGCAGGTTATAAAATTTCCTTGTCAGCAAAAATTCAGCAATCATTTTTTAAGACCACAACGCCTTTATACGGCGTCATGACGGACAAAGGTGTTTGGGGTTCGGATATGGACCTGAGTAAATTTATGGGTCCTTTGCTAGAATTTGAAATCATATTCAAGGCTGAAGAAATCATTTCGCCTGACGACTCAGTGGAAACCATTATGTCTAAATGTAAGGTGGCGACAGGCTATGAAATTCCTGATTGCCGGTATGACAACTGGTACGGAAACATTTCAAAATTTGAATTGATTGCCGATGGGGCAGCCAATGCAGGTGTAGTAGCCGGTGAATATGTCAAGCGAACTTACGAAGAAATTGATGATGTGATGGGGAAAGTAACAGTAGATGGTCAACCATATACTAAAGGTTCTTCAAAAGAGGTGATGGGCCACCCAGCTTATTCAGTTCAATGGTTGGCACAAAAATTAGCTGAAACAGGCCAAGCTATTGAACCAGGAATGTTTGTGGCTTCTGGTGCCGTTAATATGCCGAAAGTCATTCAACCAGGCGTTTATGTAGGCCAATTTGAAGGGCTACCACCAGTAACCTTATTTGCAAAATAAACACTAAAATAAAAGCGAAAAAGCATTTGCTATTCCGAGAATTCAGGAAGGCAAATGCTTTTATTATCTATTTGAATCATATTTTCTTAGTAGCCTTTTTCTTTAGAAACGACATTGACGGCTAAATCGCCGTTTTCTACGTAAGCCTTTAAATTATCTTGGAATATTTTATATGTTTCGATGGCAAAATGTTCTACTTGACCAGTCATATGCGGTGTGACATCAATTTTTTCATGGGCCCAGAAAGGATGTTCTGCCGGCAGCGGCTCTTCTCTAAAGACATCAAGGGCTGCATAAGCAATGTCACCTTGATCAACAGCTTCAATTAAGTCCCGGTCTACAATTGCAGAACCACGACCCACATTAATAAATAAGGGGTGTTTTTCTTGACGACCGAAATATGTAGCATCAAAGATGTTTTGTGTGGCGTCTGTTTCTGGTAGGACGTTGACGATGATGTCGGCGTCAGTCACTTGTTCAAAGCCGTCCGTTGTTTTAACCGTTTGATTAAAGTGGTCTACTTCACGCCCTGATGTATTCACGCCTATAGTTTCTAAACCGAATGCTTGTCCGATACGAGCGATTTCTTTCCCTACATTACCGGCACCAAACACGACCATTTTCTTTCCATGTAAAGACATGTGTTGGGCATATGTCCAATGTCGGTTTTCTTCACGCGCCTTATAAACATGTAAACTCCGGTAGTAGTTCAAGATGTAACCAAAAACGGTCTCTGCAATCGGTGTCGCATGAATTCCACTCATGTTGGTGATTTGAATCTTTTCATCAGCGACGATTTTTTTAGGCAATTGATTGATGCCAGCGAATTGGACTTGGATCCAGCGAAGGCTATCATAACCATTTGCTGCATATTTTTCAGCTAAATCAGCATTCCAACCATATTGAATTTCAATATTGGGGAAGTCTGCGTCGGTCAACTCATCCGCCATTTTCATCTGATAATCATTTGCTAAGTCTTTGATATCATTAATTTGCCAATCCTTTACACGGTTTGCGATAGCTAATATTTTTTTCATAGTGTGCGCCTCCCTAAAGCATTTTCTCTATTGTATCATTGATTGGTTGACTTGCGGAATCAAACACTTTTTTTCGCCAAAAGGGCTAAGCATTTGAAAATACATGACCTGTAATTCGTATTTATGCCAGTTTTTTGCTATAATTTATTTAATACAAAAAGGGGGAAGTTTTCATTTGACAGAATCTGCAATCAGTAAAAATGTAGCCTTGATGAATCCAGCATTAGCCGTACAACTATTTGGTACTGAGGACCGTAATCTTTCTTTGATTGAACAAGCTTTTGAGGTGCAAATATTTGCCAGAGATGAGCAAATTGAAGTGACCGGACAAGAAGCGGATGTTGCCCAAGTGATTGATTTACTGACTGAATTACAAGTTATTCTACAATCAGGTATTACAATTGGTGAACGTGATGTGGTTACTGCGATTAAAATGGCAAAGAATGGGACTTTAAACCACTTTGTAAGTCTATATGAGGAAGAAATTGGCCGGACTTTTGAGGGGAAAGCTATTCGAACAAAAACTGTAGGTCAACGTCAATATTTACACGCTGTCAATAAACATGCCATTACTTTTGGGATTGGACCAGCTGGTACCGGGAAAACTTTCTTAGCAGTGATGATGGCCGTTCAGGCTTTAAAACAAGGACGGGTAAAACGGATTGTCCTAACGCGTCCAGCAGTTGAAGCAGGAGAAAGCTTAGGTTTCCTGCCTGGTGACTTAAAAGAGAAAGTTGATCCGTACTTACGACCAATTTACGATGCCCTATATACTATTTATGGCCGGGAGCATACTGAACGCTTACTGGAACGTGGCGTGATTGAAGTGGCACCACTTGCTTATATGCGTGGTCGGACTTTAGAAGACGCCTTTGTCATTCTTGATGAAGCACAAAATACAACGGTTGCCCAAATGAAGATGTTCTTAACACGTCTTGGTTTCGGGTCTAAGATGATTGTCAACGGAGACAAGACGCAAATTGATTTACCTAGAGGTGCTAAATCTGGGTTAATCGATGCGGAAAGACACTTGCAGGGGATTAAAGATATCGACTTTGTGCACTTTACAGCGACTGATGTTGTTCGTCACCCAGTGGTGTCAGCAATCATCAGTGCCTATGCCAATGAAGATAATGGTAATTAATGATAGATAAGGCAATAAGAAAAAAGGTGAAAAATTGTTAGATTTAATTTTTGAAGATAAGACGAATGAGCTATCTAGTAAAGATGAAGAGATGTTGCATGAATTGTTGGGTTTTGCAGCAGATTATTTGAAACTTACTGGAGAAATTGATTTATCTCTAACCATCGTGAACGATGCAGAAATTCATGAAATCAATAAAACTTATCGCAACATTGACCGTCCAACTGACGTGATTTCTTTTGCAATTGAAGATATAGGTGAAGATGAATTAGCAGTTATGGGCTTGCCAGAGGATATGCCACGTGAATTGGGCGACCTTTTTATCTCGATTGATAAAACACGTGAACAAGCAGCTGATTATGGCCATTCTTTTGAACGTGAACTAGGCTTTTTAGCTGTCCATGGATTCTTGCATTTGAATGGTTATGACCATATGAATGAAGCAGATGAAAAGGAAATGTTTAGTCTACAGAAAGAGATTTTAGATGCTTATGGACTTAAAAGAGCGTAAACAAGTACCAAAACCACCAAAAGTGGATAAGAACCATAATTTTTTTGAATCAATGGGTTATGCCTTAAGTGGGATAAAATTTGCCTTTGTCCATGAACGAAACATTCGTTACCAGATTCTGGGTTTGATTTTAGTCATGTCGGCTGCTTGGTTTTTTGCTTTGTCCATTGAAAAGTGGTTAATTCTAATTTTAACCTGTGCTATTGTGATTTGTATGGAAATTACCAATACCATCGCTGAGTGGATTATTGATTTAGTGACTGAGAACCAATACCATCCCATTGCCAAAAATGTGAAGGATGTAGCGGCAGGTGGCGTACTGATTTCATCTACAATGGCTGTTACTATTGGTTTGGTCATTTTTGTACCTGAGATTTTACTTTTTTTCAAATGAATATAAAAATAAGGGAGACTATTTTTGAATATAGAAGATTTTAATATAAACGATTTTGACAACATTGAGGATTTAGAAAAATTACTAGAGGATGACGGAGACCAAGCTGAAGATGACTTTGGTGGTTATAAGTCAGGCTTTGTGGCCATCGTTGGCCGTCCTAATGTTGGGAAATCAACCTTTTTAAACCGCGTTGTAGGACAAAAAGTGGCCATCATGTCTGACAAGGCGCAAACGACGCGTAACAAAATTCAAGCGGTTTATACAACAGATGAGGCGCAAATTGTTTTCATTGATACACCAGGTATTCATAAACCGCATAATGAGTTGGGCGAGTTCATGAATAAGTCTGCCTACCAATCACTTGAAGAAGTAGATGCTATCTTAATGTTGGTGAATGCGGAAGAACCGATTGGCCCTGGTGATAAGTTCGTCTTTGAAAAGATTAAAAATTACAAGACGCGTAAGTTCTTGGGCGTGAATAAAATTGATAAGGTATCGCCTGAAGCCCTAGCAGACTTTATGCAAACTATTCCAAGCCCGGAATCTTTTGACGGGATTATCCCACTATCTGCTTTAAACGGCAATAATGTGGAGACCTTGATCGATACCTTGGTTGGTTTATTACCGACTGGACCACAATACTACCCATCTGAATTTATCACAGACCATCCAGAGTACTTTGTCGTTTCTGAATTAATCCGTGAACAAATTCTTTTAAATACGTATGAAGAAATCCCACATTCAGTAGCTGTTCAAGTAGACTCCATGCAAAAAGATGAACTGGATCGCGTGCATGTGTATGCGACCATTATCGTCGATCAAAAGAGTCAAAAAGGGATTATCATTGGTAAAGGCGGTAAGATGATCAAGAAAATTGGTGTTGAAGCCCGTAAGGAAATTGAGAATTTACTTGGGTCTAAGATTTATTTAGAACTTTGGGTGAAAATCATCAAAAACTGGCGTAACAACAAGGCCAACTTAGGTGACCTTGGTTACAATCATAAAAATTATAAGGGTTAATAAACGCGTCGCTAACAAAATAACATCACGTTGACATGCGAAATGAAAGGGGACAAGACCATGCGAAAGGATCATTACGCGCGTTTCGATGGGATTGTCCTTTTTACGCGGAAATACAAGGAAAAAGACCTGCTGATTAAAATATTCACCAAGGAATTTGGTAAGCGGATGTTCTTCATTAAGAATATTCAACGACAGAATAATGGTTTAAGGGAGATTGCCTTTCCTTATATGCGGGCCTCCTTTGTGGGAACCATCAACGATAAAGGCTTCTCCTTCTTAAATGATACGGGCGATGTTCTATTTCCAAAGACAACCATCGCAGACATCCAAGCCAATGCTTATGCAGCCTACATGACAGGTTTGACTGATGCCGCCTTTGAAGATTTTATCGAAGAAGACAAGGTTTTTAATTTGTTGTGGCAAGGTCTAGGCAAAATAGAAGCCGGCGTCGATCCGTCAGTCGTGGCTAATATATTTGAGATTCAGCTGCTGCCGAAATTCGGGGTCGCCCCTAACTTTAGATCTTGTGCCATTTGTGGCCGTGATCAAGGCCGTTTTGACTATTCCATGCAATATGCTGGTGTTTTATGTGAACAACATTTTCATATGGATGACAGGCGTCTTCATTGGTCACCAAGGGCAAGTCATTTTATCCGACTATTTAGTCAAATGCCCTATGACAAACTAGGGAAAGTGAACTTACAGGCGGCAACGAAAACTGAAATTCGCCAGGCCTTGGATGATCTATACGAGGAGTATGTAGGGATCCACTTAAAAAGCAAGCATTTTATCAGTCAGATGGAAACTTTCGTCAATCCGCTTGACGACAAAAGAGAAAAAAAGTATGATAATAGCTGAATAAAAGAAGTGCAGTGAAAATACTAAGTAGGAAGATGTAGATTCCAAAGCGAAGCCGGATAGTGGAAGCGGCTGGATTGAAACCTTGTGAAGGCATATTGGAGCACTTAACAATAAAGCGCTAATGGATTTTATCCGTTAGAAGTAGGGTGGAACCGCGAGACAATCGTCCCTATGTGTTTGTTTTTTTTCAAATACATAGGGGCTTTTTTTGTGTCTTCTGATGTATTTGACCACTATCACAATAGATTAAAAAATGAGGAAGTGAACATCTTGGCAACGAATCATAAAACATTTCAAGATATAATTTTAACGTTACAAAACTACTGGGCTGAACAAGGTTGTTTAGTTTTAAACGCTTATGACACAGAAAAAGGTGCGGGTACCATGTCACCTTATACTTTCTTGCGTGCAATTGGTCCTGAACCATGGAACGCTTGTTACGTAGAACCTTCTCGTCGTCCAGCAGATGGTCGTTACGGTGAAAACCCTAACCGTCTATACCAACATCACCAATTCCAAGTCGTGATGAAACCAAACCCAGATAATATTCAAGAATTATACATTGAAAGCTTGAAACAATTAGGGATTGACCCATTAAAACATGACATTCGTTTTGTAGAAGACAACTGGGAAAACCCATCACTTGGCTGTGCTGGTTTAGGTTGGGAAGTTTGGTTAGATGGGATGGAAGTCACCCAATTTACTTATTTCCAACAAGTTGGTGGTTTAGAGTGTAAGCCTGTTACCTCTGAATTAACATATGGTTTGGAACGTTTAGCTTCTTACATCCAAGAAGTAGATTCAGTTTACGATATTGAATGGGTTGAAGGCGTTAAATATGGTGAAATTTTTGGTCAAGCAGAATACGAGCATTCAGTTTACTCATTTGAGGAATCGGATGTAGATATGTTATTCTCTGCCTTCAATAAATATGAAGCTGAAGCCTTGAAACAAATCGACAATGAATTAGTCCACCCAGCTTATGACTACATTTTGAAATGTTCACATGCATTTAACTTACTAGACGCGCGTGGTGTGATTTCTGTTACTGACCGTGCCGCTTACCTTGCTCGTATCCGTAACATGGCCCGCCGTGTAGCCAAAATGTTTGTGAAGAAACGTGCTGACTTGGGTTACCCATTGTTAGACCGAGAAACAGCAGAAGCGTTATTGAAGGAGGAAAAATAATGAGCCAACATACATTTTTATTTGAAATTGGTTTGGAAGAAGTACCTGCTCAATACGTACGTAATGCCGTGAACCAATTAAAATCACTAGTAGAAAACTTTTTATCAGACAACCGTTTAACTTTTGACAATGTCGAAACATTTGCGACACCGCGTCGTTTGACTGTACGTGTTAATGGATTAGCCGACAAGCAAACAGACTTTTCTGAAGTAGCTAAGGGACCCGCTAAACGTATTGCTCAAGATGAAGAGGGTAATTGGACCAAAGCTGCCCAAGGTTTCGCACGCGGTAAAGGTGCTTCTGTTGAGGATATTTACTTTGAAGAAGTTAAAGGTGAGGAGTATGTCTTCATTAATATTTCGCAACCAGGTAGCCAAGCGGCTGACATTTTACAAGATGTAGTTTCAGTTATCGACCAAATGTCATTCCCTGTTTCAATGCACTGGGCTTCGTATGACGTTAAATACATCCGTCCAATCCACTGGATGGTTGCCCTATTAGATGACCAAGTCTTACCGTTAACTTTCTTGAACCTAACAGCTTCAAATATCTCACGTGGACACCGTTACCTAGGTTCTCAAGAAGTTGTGATCAATGACGCGAATGCTTATGAAGCAGCCTTAGCTGCTGAATTTGTTATTGTAAACCAAGACGAACGAAAAGCATTAATCGAACAACAAATCGACCAATTAGCGAGCGAAAACAAATATCAAATCGATATCGATGCTGACTTACTTGAAGAAGTTACCCAAATTGTTGAATACCCAACAGCCTTTGTCGGCAACTTCGACGAGAAATACTTAGAGTTGCCGGATGAAGTATTGATCACTTCAATGAAGAACCACCAACGTTACTTCTATGTAAAAGACCAAGCAGACAAATTGTTGCCATTATTCGTAGCTGTTCGTAACGGTAATGCTGAACATTTAGATAATGTCCGTAAGGGTAATCAAAAAGTCTTGACTGCACGTTTGGAAGATGGTTTCTTCTTCGTCAATGAAGATAAAACCAAAACGATTCAAGACTTCCAGGACCGTTTAGCTAAAGTAACTTTCCATGCTGAAATTGGTTCCTTACAGGAAAAAATGGCCCGTACTGGTCAAATCGCCAAATATTTAGCCGAAAAATGGTCAGGTCAGTTAGCTGACGTCCAAGCCGAGGACATCACGCGTACTGGTGAAATCTACAAGTTCGATTTAATGACCGGTATTGTGGATGAATTCTCAGAATTACAAGGGATTATGGGTGAAAAATATGCCTTAGCCTTTGGTGAAGCGCCTGCAGTGGCTACTGCTATTCGCGAACACTACATGCCAATTTCTGCTGAAGGTGAATTACCTGCTAGTCAATTGGGTAAATTGTTTGCTGTGTCAGATAAACTTGATTCAGTGATTTCATTCTTTAATATCGACCGCATTCCTTCTGGTTCAAACGATCCATTTGCATTACGTCGACAAACATCAGGAATTGTGCGGATTCTAATCGAAAATGAGTTAACTTTTGACTGGAAAACTGATATCATTAGTATCTTGCAGACTGTTTACGGTATTGAAGACCAAGAACGCCTAGTTGAATTACAAACAGCTTTAAGCCAATTTGTGAATGACCGCTTGAAAGCTATTTTAAATGACCAAGGCGTTCGCTATGATATAGCGGATGCTGTTTTGCAAAGCCATTCAGCGGATGTCTTAAGAAAATTAGCGGCAAGTAAAGTCTTACAAGCAGCTAGTGAGAAAGCATCATTCAAAGAAACGCTTGAAGCATGGAACCGTATTTTGAACTTGGGTGCGAAAGCACGTGAATTAAATGTCCAAGATGTTACAATAGAAGAAAGTCGTTTTGAATCAGATTCAGAAGTTGCATTATTTAATGCTGCTAAAGGGTTAGAGATGACAAATGACATGCAGAACAACTATAATCAACTTGAGGCTTTAACACCAGTTATCACTGAATTCTTTGATAACAACATGGTATTTGCTGAAGATCAAACGGTGCAAAACAACCGTTTAGCCATTTTAAGCATGATTGCGCAAGCCATTTTAACGCTTGCTGATACCAACCGTATTAACACGAAATAAAAGCAAAATAAAAGTAAAATAAAAGTAAAATAAAAGAAATTGAAAGGAGGGGTAACACATGTCAACATTTTTTGATTATGCCAAGATCTGGGTGAAAGCAGGTAAGGGTGGCGACGGTATGGTTGCCTTTTTACGAGAAAAATATCGTCCAGATGGAGGTCCAGCTGGTGGAGATGGTGGTCGCGGAGGTGACATCATTTTCAAAGTTGATGAAGGGTTAAGAACCTTGATGGATTTCCGTTACAACCGTCACTTTAAGGCGAAACCAGGTGAAAATGGGATGCCAAAAGGTATGTACGGGCGTGGAGCAGAGGATATGTATGTCGCTGTACCCCCTGGAACTGTTGTCAAAAACTTTGACACTGGTCAAATTATTGGTGATTTAGTGGAGAACGGTGAAGAGCTCATCGTTGCACATGGTGGTCGTGGTGGCCGTGGGAACATGAAATTTGCAACCCACAACAACCCGGCACCAGAAATCGCTGAAAATGGAGAACCAGGTGAAGAAATTACCCTACAATTAGAATTGAAATTGATCGCTGATGCTGGATTAGTTGGTTTCCCATCAGTTGGTAAATCAACCTTATTATCTGTTGTCACAGCGGCAACACCTAAAATTGGTGATTACCACTTTACGACCATTACACCGAATTTAGGTGTGGTAAATACTCGTTCGCATGAATCCTTTGTATTAGCTGATTTACCGGGGTTAATCGAGGGGGCTGCTGATGGTATTGGTTTAGGATTCCAATTCTTACGCCACGTTGAGCGTACCAAGGTGATTTTACATGTGATTGATATGGGTGGCTTTGAAAACCGTGACCCATTTGATGATTATGTAGCTATCAACAAAGAATTGCATAATTATGATGACAATTTGATGTCTAGACCAACGATTATCGTTGCCAATAAAATGGATATTCCTGAAGCTGAACTATACATTGAAGAATTCAAGGAAAAACTTGCAAACTATTTTGCAGAAAATTATCCAGACTTAGAATTGCCAGAAATTTTCCCAATCTCAGCTTATACTAGAGAAGGTTTAGATCCTTTAATGGACCATACCGCTGAATTGATCCGTTTAGAAGAAGCTCGTATTGCTGAAGAAGGTAAGCAAGCGTCTACTGAAACAGTGGTTTACGAAATTCCTGAAGATGAAGAGCCACCATTCTACGTGGGCCGTGAATCTGATGGTACCTTCTACCTATACGGTGATAAGATTGAGAAAACATTCAAGATGGCGAACTTGGAATATGATGAGTCGGCATTACGATTTGCTCGTCAGTTGAAGAATATGGGGGTTGATAAAGCCTTGGCTGCACGTGGTGCGAAGCAAGGGGATATTATCCGTATTTTAGACTACGAGTTTGAATTCCAAGAATAGTAGGTGCGACAAAAATCGTTTAGAATTGACGAGGTGGACCAAAAGCTAAATAATTACTCTAGAAGTAACTGGCTTATTTGGAAACCATCGTATAATTCTGACTTTGGGTGCCTGATATCATGAGGATTGTTAGTGGGCATACGACACTTTAGTCTTTGACCCACTGAAAGACGAGCGCACATTGAACAGGGAGACTTGGATTTAATGTGCGCTCTTGATTTTTTTACGAATATATAAAATAGAAATGAGCGAAAAAAAGTGGAGATAACTTTTTTGGGAACAGGTGCTGGCGTTCCGAGTAGAAGTCGTAATGTGACAAGCATCATGTTAAAACTATTAGACGAAAGTAATGAAATGTGGATGTTTGATTGCGGAGAAGCAACACAACATCAAATCATGAAAACCACATTGAAACCGCGTAAAGTCACTAAAATTCTTATCACGCATTTACATGGAGACCACATTTTTGGTTTGCCAGGCTTCCTGTCGTCAAGAAGTCATCAAGGCGGTGAGTCTCCGGTGACCATTTATGGACCTAAAGGTATTAAAGCCTATATTGATAACTTTCTTCAAGTTACCCGTACGACCTTAGGCTATGATCTAACCATTCAAGAATTAGCAGATGAAGGTATGGTCTTTCAAAATGACCAATACCAGGTACTTTATAAGACTTTAGACCACGCTGTTCAGTCTTATGGCTTTAGAGTCACTGAGGCTGATCAAGTAGGGGAACTGTTGATTGATAAGGCGAGAGAAGCGGGCGTACCAAATGGGCCTTTACTAGGACAATTAAAACAAGGCAAGACTATTACCTTAGAAGATGGGACCCAGTTAGATGGTCGTGACTTCATTGGACCTGACAAAAAGGGCCACATTGTCACCATTCTAGGTGATACCCGTTATAACAAAAATGCGGTAGCTCTTGCTAAAGATGCGGACTTTTTAGTGCATGAAGCGACCTTTGCTGCTGGCGAGGAACGAATGGCACGTAATTACTACCATTCAACCGCTAAACAAGCTGGTCTAGTGGCTAAGGAAGCCAATGTCAAACAGTTATTACTAACGCATATCTCAGCTAGATATGTAGGAAAAGCCTCACAGCAACTAGAGGCAGATGCCAAGAAAGTGTTTGCCAACAGCCAAATTGTAAAAGATTTTGATTCAATCAGTCTCGGATAAGAAGCCACATTTATAGGAGTGATGAAAATGTCTCAAACATACACAGTCATAACAGGTGCATCTTCAGGAATCGGTCAAGCTTTTGCTTACAAAATGGCCAGCGAAGGTAGAAATATCATCATCAACGGTCGAAATAAAAAACGGTTGAATGAAACGAAGAAACAGGCCAAGGAATTAGGTGCAGGACAAGTTTTAGCCTATACAGCCGACTTAGTGACTGGTGACGAAGCCGAGAAATTCGCCCAATATTGCTTTGACAAAGGACAAATCGAAAATTTTGTTCATTGTTTAGGATTCGGTGATTTTTCAGCAATTAGTGACCAAGCTTATTCGCAAATCGCTAAACTGACCCATACTAATTTGTTATTAACCATGTTCCTTTCAAAACGGTTTGCAGCTGGGATGTTAGACCAAGATACGGAAGCCAATAACATCACCTTAATTGCGTCAGTTGCCGGCTTAATTCAAACGCCTAAATCAGCTGTGTACGCAGCCAGTAAAGCGGGGGTTCATGCCTTTGCCAACGGCTTAAGACAAGATTTGTGGTCAACCAAGATTAAGGTGACTTGTATCTTGCCTGGTCCAGTTGACACTGCCTTCTTTGATATCGCGGATAAAGATGGGTCATACTTTGAAAATGTCCAATCTTTTGCCACCACACCAGAGATTGTTGCTGACAAAATGGCAACCGCTATTGAACGTGGCCAGTTTGAGCTAGTGGTGCCATTTTACTATGACATTATGAACCGTCTAATGAAATTGGCGCCAAGCCTAGCCTATCGTTTGATTCATATGACCTATGAAAAAGGCCAATTTAGAGACTAATTTTCTACGAAACTTAGAAATGAGGACAAATTTTGTTGCAATCAGTTTATGAATGGATAGAACCTGAATACTTAATCAATGCAGATGATACAGTTGCAACTTTTATACAGCAAGTTGCTGAAGACCTATCCTTACCGAAGATGGTCGTACAAGTCATTTATGACAAAGGCTACCAAACAGCTGAAGCGATTCAAGCTTTTATCGCCAAAGAGCCCGTATTTCATGACCCATTCTTATTAAAAGATATGGAAAAGGCCGTTTCAAGACTACAACAAGCGGTTGAAGACTATGAACAGATTTTAATCTACGGGGATTATGATGCAGATGGGATTACTTCAACGACGATTTTGTATGAAACCCTAGAAATGCTAGGAGCCAATGTATCCTTTTATTTACCTAACCGGTTTGAAGATGGCTATGGCCCAAACAAAGATGTCTATGCTTATTACATCAAGAAAGGGACGCAACTGATCCTGACTTGTGATAATGGGGTAGCAGGACACGAAGCTGTAGCTTACGCCAAAGACCAAGGTGTAGACGTGATTATCACCGACCACCATGAAATTGGGGACAGCTTGCCTGATGCCTATGCCATCGTTCATCCACGTCACCCAGAAGGCCAATATCCTTTTGGTGATTTGGCAGGTGCTGGTGTCGCCTTGAAATTGGCCACAGCCTTACTTGGTGAAACGCCAAGTGATTTACTAGATATTGCTGCTATTGGTACCGTTGCTGACTTGGTGTCCTTAACTGACGAAAACCGGGTCATTGTGGCGTCTGGATTAGACCAAATGAAGCATACCGAGCGGTTAGGCTTACAGATGTTTTTTGAAAAAGAAAGCATCCAACCAGACCAAATCGATGAACAAACGATTGGCTTTATCTTGGGACCAAGGTTAAATGCCTTAGGTCGTTTGGGCGATCCGAACCCTGGTGTACGGTTCTTAACCTCTTTTGATGACCAAGAAGTTGGCGAATTGGTCGAATTACTAGACTCAGAAAATAATGCTCGTAAAGCCATCGTTGACAAGATGGTGACTGAAGCGGAAGCCTTAGTTGACGGTGAAAGTCAATTACCGCAAATGATTATCTTGGGCAAAGAAGGTTGGCATGAAGGAGTCCTTGGAATTGTAGCCAGTCGTTTGGTTGAAAAATACCACCGACCAACTATTCTACTAAGTAAGAATACTGAAAAGGGGAATTTTAAAGGGTCGGGCCGTTCAATCGAGGGAATTGACCTTTTCCACGTATTACAAGCCGGGAAAGTTTACGCTGACAAATTTGGTGGTCATGAAATGGCTGCTGGAATGACCGTAGCTATTGACCAGTTTGAAGATTGGAAGACGGCTTTACTTGATCGAGTGGCTGAATTTGAATCCGTATTTACTCAGCAAACTCCTTTGAAAATTGACGGGATAATCGGGATTACAGATATTACTCTTGAGAATATCAAGGCGCTTGATCCGATTAAACCCTTTGGAACGGATAATAGACAGCCCTTATTTTTAATGAAAGACGTCCAATTGTCACAAATCCAGTTGATAGGGAAAGACAAGAATACTTTGAAATTGACAGTGGCAGATGCAGACGCAGGCATAAAGACAAGCATGATTGCTTTTAAATCTGGCGCATTAGCCAAACAACTGGTCGCAAATGACCCAATTGATGTGGTGGTTACCTTATCCGTCAACGCATGGAACGGGAACCAGTCACCCCAAGCGCAAATCAAGGATATTCGTCAGGCGAGTAAAAGCATTTTTGACTTGCGAAATATGCGTGAGCGTAATCAAATTATGTCTATTGAAAATGCCACTTACGTCTTTGAAAATGCGCCATTTTTCAGGGCTTATAAAGACGAAATTCCTTTCACAAGTGAGGCTATTATGACCAGTGAAATTGATCAGGTTCTTGAAAAAGGTTCGGCACTTGCTAGTAAGGAAGGCTTAGTTATTTTTGATATTCCAAAGGATTTAACGGCTATTAAAGACTTGATAAACCAGGCGGCAATTGATAATATTTATATCTATGCTTATTCTGCAGTTAATGCCTATATGGTTGGAAAACCAACCCGACAAGAATTCGGTCAATTATATAAATACTTACAAGGCCACGGGACTGTCCCGCTAGCGGGTAAGGAACAGGCCCTTGCAGACTTCTTCAAAATTTCCAAAGTCAAACTTGATTTAATGGTGAAAGTCTTAGAAGAAGCGGAATTGGTTAGATGGCATAATACGGATTTAGTGACCTTACCCGTAAATGAAAAGGTAGACTTATTGGCTACTCAAACCATGGCCGATTGGGAAACCCAAATCAATAATGAACGACTTTTACGGTATAATGATGTAACAACGATTAAAGATTTTTTCTATTCAGGAGGAAAATAATGGATTTTAAACAATATATTGCAGACGTACAGGATTTCCCAGAGAAAGATATTTTATTTAGAGATATCACGCCTTTGATGGGGAATGGCCCAGCCTTCCACGAAGCAATCGATGAAATAGTGGCATTTGCACGTGAGAAAGATGTAGATGTGGTTGTTGGACCAGAAGCCCGCGGATTTATTGTTGGTTGTCCAGTTGCTTATGCATTAAATATTGGCTTCGTTCCTGCACGTAAAAAAGGTAAGTTGCCTCGTGAAATCGAGTCAATCGATTACGGTTTGGAGTACGGTCAATCAACCTTACAAATCCATAAAGATGCGATTAAACCAGGCGATAAAGTTTTAATTGCAGATGATTTATTGGCAACTGGTGGTACCATCGAAGCTTGTGTGTCATTAATTGAAAAATTAGGTGGCGAAGTTGTTGGTGCAGCCTTCTTAGTAGAATTAGATGAATTCAAAGCGAGAGAAAAAATCGCTGGTACTGACGTTTTCTCATTAATGCATTACTAATATTAAAAAGTTATAGAAGAGAAACAAGACCAGGTCAGACCCTTTCAGGGCGCGACTTGATCTTGTTTTTTTGATTAGTAAAAAACTGGTGTAGGGATAGAACTTAGCCTGGAATATTCAATTCAGATACGGCGTATAAGACGGCAGCCTCGGCTAACGTGACCAAGTCTTCAATGACAGAACATCAAATTCAACGACTATATATTGTTTCATCTGTTTTGAGCCTCCAAATTGGAATATCTGCTGATATAGATCTAGCGGATATTTCAAGAATATAAATAGGCGATTCGTATTTGGCCATCGACCGGCTTTATTAGCAGGCAAAAAAACCATGATAGTCATCTCATTCAAAAGATGCTTATCATGGTGTAAGGGATTAATATGTATGTTCTCTGAATAAACTAATTACGCGACCTAAAATTTGCACGTCTGGTAATATAATAGGCTCTAAACTATGATTTTCTGGTTGCAGTCGGATATAGCCATCTTCCTTAAAGAATCGTTTACAAGTGGCTTCGCCTTCGTCTGTCATGGCAATTACAATATCACCATTGTTGGCAGATACTTCTTGACGAACGATCACGAAGTCTCCGTCTAAGATACCTGCTTCAATCATTGAATCACCTCGGATTTTTAACATAAATAGGGATTCTGATTGGTTCTTCAAAGTAGGTGGAATTGGAAAATAATCTTCAATTTCTTCAACAGCAGTAATTGGTTGGCCGGCTGTTACCGTACCAATCATTGGAATACCTTGACTAGATACACCTAGTAATTCTAAGCCTTTATCTGTGATTTCCATAGCACGCGGTTTAGTAGCGTTCCGAAGTAGGTAACCTTGCTTTTCTAATTGAGAGAGGTGGCCATGGACTGTAGAAGTTGAAGATAGGTTCACGGCTTCACAGATTTCCCTTACTGTTGGGGGGAACCCTTGACTTTGAATGTTTGAATAGATGCATTTTAGAATTTGTAGATGACGTTCTTTCATTAGCTGTACTCCTTTTTTGTGGGTTATGAGTTCTAACTATTCACGTTTTATTTATAATCAGTATAGCACATACGTTCGGTCAACACAAACGTACATTCGATGAATGTAAAAATTCTGACCAATATTCGTCTAATAACCCAGTGTTTGGTATAATAAAGGTCATAAATATACGCGTGATAAGATAAAAGAGGTGTCAGACATGGGAAATAAAGGTTTCTTATTTATTTTTAACCAAGCTGCTGGTAAAAAGAAGAAGGCCGATATGAATGCATTGGTATTAGAACGGGCTTCAAAAGCAGGATTGAATCAAGAAGATATCTTTTTAGTGTATTCGACATCAAAGACGTCTAGCCAATTTTTGATTGACCGTTTTTCAGAAAAATATCGGAATGGGGTAGTTGTTGCCTGTGGTGGCGATGGAACAGTCCATTCAATCGGGAATTTGATGATAGATACCGATCTTACTTTTGCTATCTTGCCATTAGGTACTGGAAATGACTTATATGCGGGCTTATATGGCAAGCGTTCTGTTAAAGACCAGATTGACCATATTTTTAAGGGTAAAACGAGCGAAACGGATGCCATTTATATTCCTGAATTAGACTTGTATACCATGAATATTTTGAGTGTTGGCGCTGATGCGAATGTTGTTTTTCAAGCCAATAATTTTAAAGAAAACAGTAAATTCTTGCAAAAATACGCCTATATGGCTTCGATACCAAAAGCTTTACAAGAAGGTACGGCATTCGATATTGACCTAACAGCTAGAAAAGATGGGGCAGAGTTGAAGCTTATGGATGGGCCATATATCCTGGCCGCATTATGTAATGGCACCATGTATGGTGGTGGTTTTAAGATTAACCCTGATGGTCAAGTAAATGACGGCCTTCTAGAATTGGTTTATGTACAAACTATGCCAATGCATAAAATATGGGCTGTCCTATACAAGTTTTTTGCTGGAAATCATGAAGATTTGGAAGAACTACGTAGTGTACTATGTGATGAAGTGGTTTATACAAGTAAGGATGGCAGCCCAATGATTCTCAACTGTGATGGGGAAATTTATCAATTACCAACATTTACCTGTCAAGTGAAGAAACACGCTTATAAACGGATTATTTAGAAAATAGATGTAGTAAAAAGACCGACTGGTTTGATGCCTACCCTTGCTAGCGCGCTAGAGGGGAGCAATCTGCCAATCGGTCTTTTTGCATATTCAATTGATGCGTTTTTAATATTGACGCTTAAACGATTTTTGTTGGTGTGACAAAGATGGTTTTTTGTTCAAAGTAATTCACGAATCCAGGTTTACTTCCATTTGGTTTTTTCACATGTTTTACTTGCGTGTAATCAACGGGCACATTATTGGATTGGCTAAATTTTGAGAAGACTGCGGCTAATTCAGCTGCTTGGGTGATTTCAGCTTCACTAGGGTCACTAGTTTCTAAAATAACGTGTGAACCAGGAATATCCTTGGCATGGAACCAAAAGTGGTTTTTGTTGGCCTGACGCATAGTTAATTGGTCGTTTTGTTTGTTGTTTCGACCTACTAAAATCCGGTTACCTTCCGCAGTTTCATATTCACGCGGTTTAGCTGAGGCATTATTTGACCGTTTTTTCTTATCTTGCTTTTGCTTTTTAAGATAGCCTTGGTCAATTAATTCATCCCGAATATCCGCTAATTCGTTTGGTTCAGCGAAGTTCAATTGGGTTTGAATAGATTCCAAATACTGGATTTCAGCTTCAGCAACGACTTTTTGTTTTTCGATATGATTAATAGCATTCCGTAGTTTATTATACTTATGGTAGTATTTCTGCGCATTCTGTGACGGTGTCAAGGCAGGGTCTAAACTAATGGTAATGGGTTGATCATTGTCGTAGTAGTTGGCTAGTGTTACCTCAGTTTGGCCTTTTTCAATTTGATAAAGGAAAGTTGTCAATAATTCACCTTTTAACTGGAAAGTATCGGCCTTAGCCGATTTCTCCAAGTCTTGGTTTAAATTGGCCAACCGTTTATGTTGATGACTCAAATTCTTCTCAACGACTTGAATAATGGCATTACCCACTTGACGGACATAATCTTGCTTACTTTTCTCTGCATAATAAGCTGTTAATAAGGCACTCAAATTGTCATAATGACTTTCTTCCCCTGAAATTGTCGTGTAAGGGAAGACCAAGAAGTGTTGCTTATCATCTTGGACCACTAAGGTTGGATTCGGATTTTCAAAGCCCGCACAGAAGTCTTGAATCACTTGATAAGGTTTACGACTATCTTTTTCAATTAAACTTGCTAATTCAATTGCTGAATCACGACCTAGCCCCATGAGTTGACTCTGTAGGAACTTGGCCGTCATTAACGACTTGTCGCTTTCAAAGTTTTCGCCAACCTTAAAGGGATTAACCTGATTTTGGTTTGGGGGCAGTTGGTACGTCGCCCCAGGTAAGATCGTTCTAAAAGTATTTTGATACATAGGCACATGTTTGATGGCATCGATAATCTGTTTATCCTTATCTAATAAGAAGATATTTGAATGACGACCCATAATTTCAACAATCAATTGTTGCTGACTAGCGTCGCCTAATTCATCTCGTCTAGTTAAATTGAAGAGGATAATCCGGTCATTGTCGTACTGTTCAATGCTATCAATAATGTTCCCTTCAACGTACTTACGCAATACCATAGTAAAGTTTGGTGGGGTTTCTGGGTTATTATAAGCTTGTTCTGTAACTTGGATACGCCCAAAACTTGGATGGGCTGAGATCAATAATTTGTGGTTTTTGCGATTAGCGCGAATTGTTAAAACCAATTCCATCTCGTATGGCTGTTGGATTTTATGAATGCGTCCGCCCGCAAATGTTGTGTTTAATTCTTTAATCAGTGCATGGGTAAACATACCGTCAAATGACATGTAGGCACCACCTTCCTAGCATTTCATTATAAGGGTTATGGACGATTTTGGCAAAAAATGCGATTTTTTGCTGACAAGATTTTTTCTAGGCAAAAATCGCTAATTCCCAGATATAATGCTTGTCATTTTTCTCATGATTTGTTAATATTTGTTTAACGAGATATCAAAGACGAAGGGAGTCACTCAAATGTTAACTACTGTGCAAACAATGAAATACTGGCAAAGCCACATGAATTAGTTGTATCTGCACGAGTGCGCATAGATACAACTTCAGTTTTCTGGACTGTATTTATGTGGAGAAAAATTTGAGCCTTTCAAAATAACCCCCACATAGACATGATAGTAATGATTTACCAATCAACTATGTGGGACCTAGCGTCCTACAGTTTAGAGTAGGGCGTTTTTTATTGTCAAAATTAGGAGGAAAGACATGAAGAAAATTTCAAGTATGGGTGCGGTATTAGTGATTGCCCTTTTTGCATTATATCTTGTAATGCCAAACCTTATTGCAAAACGAGAGGGACTAGAGGCCGCAAGTCAAGAGGTAGATGAATCTCAATTAGTGGAAACAGAAGAAGACATCACTATTGGTTTATTACAATTTATCCAACATCCTTCATTAGACCAAATTAGAGATGGTTTCTATGATGGTATGGCTGAACGTGGCTATGTAGATGGTGAAAATATCACAATTGACTATCAAAATGGCCAAGGAAACCAATCTGACTTAGCCATGATTGCGAATGCCTTTCTTGCTGAAAATGCTGATATTTTAGTTGGTATCGCAACGCCAGCTGCGCAAGCATTAGCCAATGCCGCTAACGGCGATCGCCCGGTGATCTTATCTGCGGTATCAGACCCCGCTAACAACGGTTTTATCGCTTCTGATGAACAACCAGGGGCTAACGTAACAGGGGTTACAGATATGGCACCAGTGGCAGAACAATTTGATTTAATGCAAGACATTTTACCAGATATGGAAAATGTGGGCATCATTTATAACTCTTCAGAATCGAATGTAACGAAAACGGTTGGTGAAGCCAAGGGTGAAGCTGAGTCAAGAGGGTTGAACGTAGTAGAATCTACCATTACTTCAACAAATGATCTAGCGTCAGTCGCTGAACAATTAGCTGGCCAAGTGGATGTTATCTGGGTACCGAACGACAATACAATTGCTAGTGCTATGGATACCTTAATTCAAGTAACAGATGCAAACGGAATACCAGTTATTCCAGTGGTAGACGCTATGGTTGCTGATGGTGGGTTAGCGACAGTTGGTATCAACCAATATCAATTCGGTTTAGATACAGCGACAGTAGTGGCCGATGTCATTGAGGGCGCAGATACGGCAACTTATCCAATTATCTATAATGACAAAACAGATACCTACATCAATACAGCTAAAGCTGAAGAATTGGGCATTCAACTACCACAAGAATTGATTGATGCGGCCATTGATGTTAACAGTGACGAATACGCTGAATTGGTTGGAGAATAAGGAGGAGACCATATGGACATGATAATTAGTGCTTTTTCTCAAGGGACAATCTGGGCTGTAATGGGTCTCGGCATTTATATCACTTTTAGAATTTTAAATGCACCGGATATGACAACTGAAGGGTCGTTTGTACTAGGTGGTGCCATTGGCGCCCAGATGCTTTACTTTAATATAGATCCTTTCACGTCATTGTTGATTTCATTTTTAGCAGGTATGGCTGCAGGAGCTGTTACAGGTTTTTTAGTAACCCGCTTGAAAATTAATCCGTTATTAGCAGGGATTATTACCATGACAGGGATTTACTCAATCAACTTGAAAATCATGGGTAAGGCTAACATGTCTTTATCAACGGTGACGACTTTAAAAACTGCGATCGCTGGTTTATCCTTACCACGTAATGTAGATACCATTGTGATTGGTTTAATTATTGTAGCAACGATTATTTTCCTGTTAACTTATTTCTTTAAAACCGAAATGGGGCAAGCTTTGATTGCAACAGGTGATAATATGCAAATGGCTAAATCACTAGGGATTGAAACGTCAGAGATGACTATGCTTGGTTACATGCTAGCCAATGGATTGATCGCTGTGTCAGGTTATATTGTTTCTACTGATAATGGCTATGCTGATATTCAAATGGGTGTTGGTACTGTAGTAATTGGTTTAGCTTCTATTATTATCGGGGAAGTTCTATTCCGCAATGTGAAATTAGGCGTTCGTTTTATCACTATCGTAGTGGGCTCAATTATTTACCGTTTACTATTAACGATTGTCTTAATGATGAACTTTGAAGCGAATGACTTCCGTCTATTCTCAGCAATTATCGTTGCTTTATGTCTGGCTATTCCAACCATTCAAAATAAAGTGGCTGACTACCGTGAATACAGAAAGGTGGCTAAATAATGACGACCTTATTAGAAATTAACCAAGCGAGAAAAGTATTTAACAAACGAACACCGGATGCCTTTGCAGCTTTAGATAACTTATCATTAACAGTGGAAAAAGGCGATTTCATTACCATTGTTGGGGGTAACGGGGCAGGGAAATCAACCCTATTGAACGCCATTGCAGGTACCTTCCTGTTAGACTCAGGTGCCATCACATTAAACGATAATGACATTAGTCGTCTTGCTGAAGAGGACCGGGCTAAATTTGTTTCCCGCGTATTCCAAAATCCGTCAATGGGAACAGCACCACGTATGACCGTTGAAGAAAACTTATCATTAGCTTTAAAACGAGGACAAAAAAGAGGTTTAGGGTTAGCTATTAAAGATGACAATCGGAAACAATTCCAAGAGGCTTTAAGCCAATTGCATTTAGGATTAGAAAATCGATTGGATGCTGAAATAGGCTTATTATCCGGAGGGCAAAGACAAGCGATTGCTTTATTGATGGCAACTATCACTAAACCAGAAATTTTACTATTAGATGAACATACAGCAGCCTTAGACGCAAAGACATCTAAACGCATTTTGGAAATTTCATCTGACCAAGTAAAAGATCATAACCTAACTGCCTTAATGATTACTCATAATCTACAGGATGCCTTATTATATGGTAACCGGATGATCCTTTTACACCACGGTAAAATCATTAAAAATTTTAGTAAAGAAGAAAAAGACCATTTAACAGCAGGTGATTTATACCAAATCATGGCTGACTTGGCTGAATCAGACTATCAAGAACAAGAAAGTTCTATTTAACAAAAAAGCGTCACAGTCCAAATCCCAAATCATGTTGATGAGGAAGAGGGCGTGACGCTTTTTATATAAAAACGACTGAAGTTTTATCTTCAGTCGTTTGATTTCATTATGCTAATTTTGCTAAACGGTCTGGTTGGAAACCGTAGAAAGCTTCTTCGTTTTCTGCAACGATTACAGGTACAGCTTGGAAGCCCATGCCTTTAACTTCAGCTAATGCTTCTTCTGATTCTGTAACATCGATTGTTTGAAATTCGATTTCTTTTTCAGTTAAATATTTTTTTGTGAAATTGCATTGCATGCAATTTGGTTTTGTGTATACAGTTACCATGATTATCCCCCTATATATGCCACATGTAGTTGTGATTTATCTTATGAACACAATATATAGGGTTTATAGTCCTGAGTCAAGTTGTTTAGCTTAAATTATTTTTTACATCAACAGAACCTGAGCTAAAAGGTTGATGTATGGGAATTTTCAAATTTTTGAAAAATTCATGAGGATTTATAAGTGCAAATTTAGTACTTCATTCAATAAAATATCGAAACAACCAAGATTAAATTTTACCAAAAATAAGAGTGCTTGTCACTTGTAATTTGAAATCAGAGGGGACAATTGTATAATGAATCAAATGCTATCAAGAAATTTGGGAGGTAACATGTATGAAGAAAAAAGCGTTGGGACTAGTTGCAGCGGTAATGCTTGCGGCTTGTGGCACTAAAGAGAAAGCTACAGAAAAGGTCTTGAATATCCAATCCACAGATGAAATTCAATCAGCTGATACGGCCTTTGCGGCATCAAATATTGCAACAATCACTGCTAATATGAACTTTTATAACGGTTTGTACACTTATGATTTGGACAACCAATTAATTGCGGCAGATGCAGACGACATGCCGACAATTTCTGAGGATGGGACTGTTTACACCATTAAATTGAAGGAAACAGCGACCTGGTCAAACGGCGATCCCGTGACAGCCAACGATTACGTCTATGCATGGCGACGAATGGTGGATCCTGACTTAGGTGCGCCGTATGCTTATATGTTTGATGGCACAATCGACAATGCCACAGAAATCATGGCTGGCGAATTGGCTGTTAGTGAATTAGGCGTTCAGGCAGTGGACGATAAGACATTGGAAATCACCTTAGAAAATCCAGCAGCTTACTTTACCGACCTCTTGACCGTGCCTGCTTATTACCCGCAAAATCAGGAAGTCGTTGAAGCAGCAGGTGACCAATACGGGGCCACCAGTGATTCTGCCGTCTATAACGGTCCATTTGTTTTAACTGAATGGGATGCAGCGACTGGAAACACCTGGACTTTTGCAAAAAATGTTCACTACTGGGATGTTGACAATGTCAATTTAGATGCGGTTAATTTCCAATACCTACCTGAAACAGCTACCGCACTAAATTTATACGACTCTGCCCAATTAGATGTCATCGAATTAACTGGTAATTTTGCGGTCCAAAACCAAAATAATGAAGACTACCAAACTTATCCAATCCCGCGGACAAATTATATCGAAGTTAACCACGAAACACCGGGCCTAGACAACTTGAATATTCGCCGTGCCATCTATCAAGCCATTGACCGGGAAGCCTTTGTAGATAATATTTTACAAAACGGGTCAATCGCAAGTAACGGCTTTGTATCACGAGAAGTTGCCTGGAATCCGGACACAGATGCTGATTTCAGAGATGACGCAACGATTGAAACAGATTACGATTTGGAAGATGCCAAAGAAAAATGGGAAAATGGTTTGGCAGAGGCTGACTTTGACTCCTTATCATTGGAGATGGTTGCGGCTGATGATGAAGAAAGCCAAATTTTTGCGGAGTATATTCAATCGCAATTAACAGAAAATCTGCCGGGTATTGAAGTTATCATAAGGACTATGCCATCATCTGCTCGATTTGCAGCCTTATCTGATGGAGACTATGACTTAGGTGTTACTTTCTGGCAAGCTGATTTCGGGGACCCAATCAACTATTTAGAACGTTTTGATTCCACTATTACCCGCGGAAATTATCAATATGATGAATTGGATGAATTGGTGGCTCAAAGTCGCGCGCAGGCCCTTGATCCAAGTGGCAGATGGGAAACGCTGATTACGCTTGAAAAAGCTGGCTTAGATGATTATGCTGTTCAGATTCCAGTTTACCAGGCTATTCTAGAAAATCCACATGTGTCAGATATTAACCGACCAGGTCAATCTTATATCAACTATAGATGGGCCGATATTCAAACAGCGGAGTAGGGTAATGACAGATTATCTAACGTAAAAGACTATGCTTTCAATATTCCTTGTAAAAATGTTTATCATTTTGTCACAAAAAACTTTTCATCTTTAATGATTTTGTATATAATAAATACTGTTCTCATTATATTGTAATAATTTAGAACAGAAAGTAGGAATTTACATGAATGCACAAGAATATATTAAGGTCACTCAAGAAAAATGGCACAAGCAATACGAAGCTGAACCGGAATTCATCCAAGTTTTAGACGAATTCTTAGATTCTGTTGCGCCAGTAATTGAAGAGCATCCTGAATATGTAGAAAAAAACATTCTACAAGTTCTAGCGATTCCAGAAAGAATTATTTCTTTCCGTGTTCCTTGGACTGATGATCAAGGAAATGCTCAAGTAAATACTGGTTACCGAGTACAATTTAACTCAGCGCTAGGACCTTATAAAGGTGGGCTTCGTTTCCATCCTACAGTAAACCAAAGTATCCTTAAATTCTTAGGTTTTGAACAAATCTTTAAAAACTCACTTACTGGTCAACCTATCGGTGGTGGTAAAGGTGGGGCTGACTTTGATCCGAAAGGTAAGTCAGACAACGAAATTATGCGATTCTGCCAAAGCTTTATGACGGAATTACAAAAACATATCGGTCCAGATAAAGATGTACCAGCTGGTGATATCGGTGTTGGTGGACGTGAGATTGGTTTCTTATTCGGCCAATACAAAAAATTACGTGGCTTCGAAAATGGTGTCTTAACTGGTAAACCATTATTATATGGTGGTTCATTAGCACGTACTGAAGCAACTGGATACGGTGCAGTATACTTCTTAGATGAGATGTTGAAAGCTAAAAACGACACAATTGAAGGTAAACGTGCGATTATATCTGGTGCGGGTAACGTAGCTATCTACGCTGCTGAAAAACTTCAAGAACTTGGCGGTACAGCGATTTCAGTATCAGATTCAACAGGTTACATCATTGATGAAACTGGTATTGACGTAGCCCTTTTACGTGATGTAAAAGAAGTTCGCCGTGAACGTTTAACTGCATATGCAGAAGCTAAACCCTCAGCAAGCTATTTTGAAGGTTCTGTCTGGGACCACGAAATTGTAGCTGACTTAGCAATCCCTGCAGCTACACAAAATGAAGTGAAAAAACCACAAGCTGATCAATTAGTTAAAAATGGCGTGAAATTCATTTCCGAAGGCGCTAACATGCCTTTAGATGCACCAGCAACAGAAACATTATTAGCAAATGATGTTTATGTTGGACCAGCGAAAGCTGCCAATGCCGGTGGTGTAGCTGTTTCTGCTCTAGAAATGGCACAAAATAGTCAACGTCAAAGCTGGACTTTTGAAGAAGTTGACGGCATGTTACAAGACATCATGAAAAATATCTTCAGCGAGTCTAAAGAAGCCGCAAGCACATACGGTAAAGAGGATAACTTAATTGCCGGTGCAAACATTGCTGGTTTCAAAAAAGTTGCAGATGCAATGATTTCTCAAGGTTTAGTATAATTCAAATATATAACACATGATTTGTAAGCAAGAGGTTGGCTAATATGGCCAACCTTTTTGCGTATAAAGGGTTAGGCATATGCTTTTACTAGTGCTAGAATGAAAGAAAAGGGGTGATGGTTGTGACATTATCAAAGGTTGATTTGAATTTAACGGCTATTAAAAGTCTCATACCAATTCGTGACGAGCACGCCTATAAAAACCTGTTTGGTCATGTCCTGATTATTGCAGGGAACCGTGCCATGGGTGGTGCAGCTCAAATGGCGACTATGGCTACAGTCAATTCAGGCGCAGGTTTAACCACGATTGCAACTGATTCAGCTAACTTGCCTGCTATTCATACTGTTTTGCCGGAAGCTATGATCATCGATTGGGCGGATGTGTCAGCTATCAAGCAAATGATTGGTAAAGTAGATGTACTATTGGTTGGACCTGGATTCGGAATGGCTAACCCGGACTTATGGCAGCTAATCAAAAACATAATTGCATCTGCTAAACGCTCGTTGAAGATTATCTTGGACGCAGATGCTTTAAATTTACTGGCGGTAGATTTGGCAGAAGATGAAGAGAAGACAATCCAGGAATTACTTACCCCGGACAATCAACATGAAATCATTTTGACACCGCATCAAGGAGAATGGCGTAGACTGACTGCAGGAAAAATCCCGGCCGATGACCAAGCGAGCATTCAAAATTGGGTAGACCTAGAGGGTGCTACCCTAGTACTGAAAGGGTCATCAACGGAAATTTATGTGCCAAATGAGCGGGTCAGTTACCGAAATACTGGGGGGAATCCTGGCATGGCGACTGGCGGTATGGGGGACACGCTAGCGGGGATGGTTGCTGGTTTAGCAGGTCAATTAAACAAAACGGTGGATGCAGTTAAGCTAGGCGTTTTCTTGCATTCCTACATTGGAGACCAGCTGTATGAAGACCACTATATTGTCCTACCGAGTCAAATTAGCAAACGAATTCCTTATACAATGAAAGAAATCTCAAAAAAAGAACTTTAGATATAGAAATAGAAAGTGGGATGAAATGACAAGTAAGAAATTGCGATATACCAACCCTTCAGCGGGCATATTAATTTTAACCCGGAAATTGGATGGGCAAAAGCAAGTCCTACTCCAACACAGAGGGCAAACGGAAATGTTAGCGAATAAGTGGGACTGTATATCTGGGCACGTTGAAGCGCAGGAAACAGTACGCCAAGCCATGGTTCGAGAAGCTTATGAAGAATTGGGCATTCAAATTCAGGTAGATGATCTAACATTTGTAGGTTTAACCCACCTGCGTTTAGATGATGAAACGACTTACTATAATATATATCTGACGACAGACCGATTTATGGGTACACCCCAAATAATGGAAACCGATAAACATGATGATTTAAAATGGGTGAACCTGACTGATTTACAAGCTATGGCGGAGGCAATCGTCAAAAATCGCTATGAAGCCATTCAACATTTGGGGCAACCACCATTTTATTCAGAAGAAGGATTTGCATAAGAGGCCATAATGATAAGTATTTTATATGGAAGAGGATATGAATTTTGTTGTTCTCTTTTTTATTTGAAAGAAAATGATTGATTCTGGATGTTTTTGCGTGTATAATGGTTGTGGTATTGAGTAAGCGTTTGCATTCCCTTTACAAAATATTTATGTGAAAGGATTTCAAAAAAGTGTTATTAGAAGAACGAAAAACCATCATTTTAGATTACCTAAACCAGCATCATATGGTCGATTTGCAGACCTTAGTCACTATGACTAGTGCCAGCGAATCAACCTTGCGTCGTGATTTAGATAGTATGGAAGATGAAGGACTCTTAATTCGCGTTCATGGTGGTGCCAAATTGAAAAAGGGGGCTAATCATGTAATTGGAGAAGAACCCCGATTTAGTGATAAGGTACTCAATAATGCGAATGAGAAGCGAATCATTGCTCAATATGCAGTGAGTCTGATAGAAAAAGGCGAAACTATTTATCTAGATGCCGGAACAACATCCTTACTAATGCTTGATTTTATCACACCAGACATGCAATTAAATATCGTTACGAATGGTGTTGATCAAGCGATTGTCGCAGCTGGTAAAGGTTTGAATATCCAATTGTTAGGGGGCACCTTACGGGCTAATACCCAAGCAATTGTTGGCCAAAGCGCTCATAAACAATTAAAGAAATACCATTTTCACCATGTATTTTTAGGGATGAATGGTATCGATTTAAATGATGGACTGACGACAACTGACGAAGCGGAAGCCTTTTTGAAAGAGCAGGCAGCCAGTCAAAGTATAGACGTTCATGTCGTGGTTGACCAAAGTAAGTTTGAGAAGACTTATCCAATCACGGTTACCTTAGATTGTGAATTCCAAGTTGTTACAAATATTTTTAAAGATCGACATGCAAAAGAAGATTTTACTCAAGTATATAAAATAAAGGAGGTCAACAATTGATTTATACACTAACGTTAAATCCATCAATCGATTACTTAATGTACATTGATGAGATCCAAGCAGGGAAGACGAATAGATCAACGCGTGAACAGATGTTACCAGGTGGGAAAGGGATTAATGTATCCCGAATCCTAAACCAATTTGAAATACCCAATATTGCCTTAGGTTTTGTAGGTGGTTTCTCAGGAGAATTTATCCGCGAATGGTTGGAAAAAGAGGGGTCATCCACTCAATTTATCGAAATTTCTAGTCCATCACGTATCAATGTGAAGACTAAAGGAACAAGTGAAACAGAAATTAACGGAGCAGGCCCTGTCATCGATGAAGAGGCGATTAACCAATTACGCCAACAAATTCAAATGATGACTTCAGAAGACTTGATAGTCCTATCGGGTAGTAAAGCACAAGGATTACCGGAAGATTTTTACTTAAGCTTGATTAGCTTATTGAAAGAACGAGGTATTCCATTCATCTTCGATACAGCAAGCCAAGAATTAATCGAAGCCTTACCAATGGCACCACTTTTAGTCAAACCAAACCAGGATGAGTTAGGTGACTTATTTGGTGTTGAAATTAATTCACTAGATGACGTTGTTTTATATGGTAAGAAGTTACAAGAATTAGGTGCAGAAAATGTCGTTGTATCACTAGGTGGTGACGGTGCCTTATTTATTGACAAAGACCGTATTGTTAAGGCTGATGCACCTCAAGGTACAGTTATCAATACAGTTGGATCTGGTGACTCAATGATTGCCGGATTTGTTGCTGGATTACAGCAAGGTTTACCAGCTTCTCAAGCCTTTGTACTAGCGGTACAAAGTGGGAGTGCCACAGCATTTAAGGAAGACCTGGCAGAGAAGCAAGACATAGATGCCTTAAACGGGGCAGTCGGTCTATCATTTTTACATAAATAAAGTTTACAGTCGTAAATGAAGGAGATAGATATGAAAATTACGGATATTTTACGTGAAGAATTAATGATTCTTGATGTGAAGGCAGATAACAAAGCTGCTATTTTAGACGAAATGGTGCAGAAATTAGTAGATACTGGAGCAGTGAGCGACTTTGATAGTTTCCGTTCAGACATCCAAAAACGTGAAGATACTATGAGTACTGGTTTAGGTAATGGTATCGCGATGCCTCACGCGAAAAATGAGGCAGTTACCAAAACTTCAGTTGTATTTGCTAAAAAACCAGGCGGTTTAGACTTCGAATCTTTAGACGGCCAACCAGCTGAATTATTCTTTATGATCGCTGCTGAAGGTGGATCTGCGGACACGCATTTACAAGTACTTGCTGAACTTTCTAAATTATTAATGAATGAAGACTTCATTGCTGCTTTAAAAGGTGCCCAAGATACTGCAGCTATTACAGGTATTTTAAACTTAGCACAAGCACAATTAGACGCAGAAAACAAAGAAGAAGAATCTTCTACTGATGTTTCTGCAGCTGATGTTGACGAAAAGCAACCTTATATCATTGCGGTGACTGCTTGTCCAACTGGTATTGCCCACACTTATATGGCTGAAGATGCTTTGAAGAAAAAAGCGAAAGAACTGGGCGTACAAATTAAAGTTGAAACACGTGGATCTGAAGGCGTTAAACATGGTTTAACTAAAGAAGACATCGACAAAGCAGACGGAATCATTGTTGCGGTAAGTAAAAATGTGCCAATGGGTCGTTTCAACGGTAAAAAAGTGGTTGAACGTCCAGTTGCTGACGGTATCAACAAAACTGAAGAATTGATTAATTTAGCTTTATCTGGCGACGCACCAGTTTACACGACTAACCGTCAAGATGAAGAAGATGCTTCAAGTGAAGACGGTGCAGGTTCAGGTCGCTTCAACTTCAAGTCATTATACAAAGACCTAATGAACGGTATTTCAGCAATGTTACCATTCGTTATCGCTGGTGGTATAATTATCGCCATTTCATTCTTAATTGAACGATTCACCGGTAGCGAATCTGAATTATTCTTAGGGTTCAACGGCATCGGTTCTGCCGCCTTTGCATTCTTAATTCCAGTATTAGCAGGTAATATCGCTAAATCTATCGGGGGTCAACCAGCCTTAGTAGCCGGATTCTCTGCTGGTGCTTTAGCCAATACTGCTGGTGCCGGATTCCTAGGTGGTTTAGTTGGTGGTTTCCTTGCTGGTTATGTGACAATCTTAGTCATTGAAATGCTTAAAGGGTTACCAAAATCACTTGCAGGTACTAGAACAATCTTATTCTACCCAGTACTTACGTTATTAATTACTGGTGTTATCATGTACTTTGTATTAGGGCCAATTTTTGCTGGTATCAATACCGGTATGTTGAACTTCCTTGAAAGTTTAGGTACTGCTAACTTAGTATTACTAGGTGCCTTACTTGGTGGTATGATGGCAATCGACATGGGTGGTCCATTCAATAAAGCAGCTTATGCTTTCTCTATCGGTATCTTTACAGATACTGGTGATGGTAAATTCATGGCGGCAGTTATGGCCGGTGGTATGGTGCCACCATTAGCAATCGCTTTGGCTTCCGTTTTATTTAAAAATAAATTTACTAAGACAGAAAAACAATCAGGTTTTACAAACTTTATTATGGGTCTAACATTCATCACAGAAGGTGCTATCCCATTTGCTGCTGCTGATCCATTGCGTGTGATTACTTCTAGTGTCCTAGGTGCTGCTGTTGCTGGTGGTTTAACACAATTCTGGACAACTAATGTACCTGCACCACATGGTGGTATCATCACTATGGTGGCGTTAGGGAACCAACCATTACTGCTAATCTTAGCGGTCACTATAGGTTCAATTATCTCAGCCTTAGTTTTAGGTTTCTGGAAAAAACCAGTAGCTGAAGAAGACAGATAATCATTTAAAATAAAAAAATGCACGAAATTGCCGAAAGGTGAGTTTCGTGCATTTTTTTGCTTAATAATCTCATGTATTGCAAAATTAGAAAACGAATCTGCTATACGAGACTAAATCACATATTTTTTAAAGCAGTCCTAGTGATTATCCTGTTTTTGTATTTTTTTAAAATAAATCAGTAAAAAATTGTTTAAGAAAGTTGATGGTGGCTTAATTATGCCAACTAATCAAAAATTAATGGTAAGATATTTTAGAATGAAAATAATCGTGCTAGGAGAGAGTTTATGCGGGTTAAAGATATATTACTTAAAAATAAAGGCCAAGCCTTTTTGGCATTTATGGCTAAAGTAGCCGAAGCCATTTTAGAGTTATTAGTGCCTATCGTGATGGCTACATTGATTAACATGGGGATTAATCAAGACAATCCATCAGTCATCATCAGACAAGGGATCTTGTTAGCAGTATTGCCTTTACTAGGTTATTTAACGGCCTTGGTTTGTCAATATTTGGCTTCTAAAGTTGCCCAGGATATTGGGACTGAAGTGCGGTTAGAAATGTTTAAAACATTAAACCGTATGGATAGAAAGCAATTGGATACTATTACAGCTTCGTCAGTGGTTCTAAGAATCGAAAACGATACACAAAACTTACAATTGGCTATTGCCTTAATGATTCGTTTGGGTTCTCGTGTGCCAGTTTTATTAATCGGTTCAATTGTGATGGCCTTTTATGTGAGTCCAACTCTGGCGCCTATATTTATCATCGGTGGATTGGTCATTGGTGCTATTTTGATATACATTAATATTTTTACCAATAAACAAAATGGCCAAATCCAACGTCGTATGGATCAATTATCACGTATCGTGCGTGAAAACTTTTCAGGGATCCGGGACATTCGTGCTTTCGCCAACGAAAAACATGAAGTCAATCGTTTCGAAAAACAAAACCTGACTTTAAGAGGCGAGCAATTAACCATGGGCGCCTTCCAAGCGCTAGCTACCCCGTCAAGTCTTTTCTTAGTCAACTTAGCCATTGCCTTCATCTTGTTCTTTGGAGGTAGACTGGTAAATAATGGCCAGTTTATGCAGGGGGATGTGGTTGCCTTAGTTCAATATATGAATAATATCCTCTTGGCTTTAAATGTACTGGTGAATATCTTACTTGTATTTAGTCGCGGGATTGCTGGGATTAACCGAATTGATGAGGTTTTAGCTATTCAACCAGAAATCTTAAGTGGTCAGGACAAACTTTCTGGAGATGAACCCTTGGCCATCCAATTTGATGATGTAACTTTTGGATATGGAGAGCGTAATACCGTTGAAAATATCACAGCTGATATCAAACCTGGTTCTTTCTTTGGGATTATCGGGGGGACGGCATCCGGTAAATCGACCTTAGTTAACTTATTGTTACGTAATGATGATGTCAACCAGGGGAAAATTATCATTAATGATAACTTGATTCAAAACATAGACCTGAATGCTTACCGCAAAAAAATCGGACTAGTCCCTCAATCCGCATCCCTATTTACGGGGACCCTTAGAGATAATCTATTGATGGGCAAAAAGGGTATCAGTGACCAAGACTTGTGGCAAGCTTTAGAGATTGCGCAAGCCAAGGACTTTGTCGCTCAAAATGATCAGGGCTTAGACATGCCCGTTCGACAAGGTGGTAAAAATTTTTCAGGTGGACAAAAGCAAAGGCTAACGATTGCCCGTGCTTTAGTTGGCCAACCGCAAGTTTTAATACTAGATGATTCGTCAAGTGCCTTAGACTTCGCCACTGAATCGAAATTACGCCAAGCATTAAGCAAATTAAATACCACTATTATCATGATTTCACAGCGTGTATCTTCAGTACAACAGGCTGATCAAATTTTAGTCATGAATAATGGACGCAGTGCTGGTGTTGGTAGTCACGATGACTTACTAGCATCCAGTGATATATATCAAGCGATTGTTGCTTCGCAAATGCAAGAAGAAAAGGAGGATTAGCAGATGGATAAAACAACATTCTCATGGCTGATGGATTATATTAAATGTTACCGTTGGACAACAATCGGCTTATTCCTGTTTTCGACGATTACCGTCCTTTTTCAAGTTTTAATACCCATTCAAATCGGACAGGCAGTGAATGAAATCGTTGGCCTGGACCAAGTGGATTATAAAGCTCTGTGGCATGCCATTATCTGGTTGAGTGTGTTCTCTTTAATTGCAGCTTTAGCTCAGTATATACAAAACCAGATGTCTAACCGATTAACCTACCATATTATTGCGGACTTACATAAAGACGCCTTTAATAAAATCCAAAAACTCCCTTTATCATACGTGGATAATCATTCTTTAGGAGACCTTGTTTCTCGTGTCATTAATGATGTCGATTTAGTTGGTAATGGTTTATTACAGAGTTTCAATAGCTTATTCTCTGGAGTGATTTTAATTGTCGGGGTTATCGTGATGATGTTATCCCTAGACGTTAAAATCGGACTGATCGTCATTATTTTGACACCCATTTCTGTGGTTGTATCATATATTATTGCCAGTAGAACCTACCACCGCTTTACTGAACAAGTCAATTTACGTGGCGAACTCGGTGGATACGTAGATGAAATGGCCCAAGGGCAAATGATTGTCCGTGCCTTTACCTTTGAAGATGACGCCGTTGAACAATTTACAAGTATTAACCAAAAAGTGCATGAGTCAGGTCTGTGGTCACAATTTTATGGCGCTTTAATTAACCCAACGTCGCGTGTTTTAAACTCCATTGTTTATGCTGTTGTGGGCGTAGTCGGTGCCTTTACTGTATTATCTGGCCAATTGAGTGTGGGGATTTTCTCTTCATTCTTAACTTACGCCAACCAATACAATAAGCCATTTAATGATATTTCTTCTATTATTAATGAGATGCAAACATCTTTAGCTGCTGCTGCTCGTGTCCATGAACTGATGGTGGCTGAGGAAGAAACGCCTTCACGCGACCAAGCAGAACTTACAACGGTTGAAGGGGCTGTTGATTTTAAAGACCTAACCTTCTACTATGATAGCCAGCGACCTTTAATCGAAGACTTAAACGTCCATGTCAAGGCTGGAGATACGGTAGCCATTGTAGGTCCTACTGGTGCTGGGAAAACGACACTTATCAATCTTCTGATGCGGTTTTATGACCCAGTAGCCGGCGGTATTCATATTGACGGTGTCAACACCTTAGATATGCAACGTAGCTATCTACGACAAAAATTTGGGATGGTTTTACAGGATTCTTGGATATTTGAAGGAACTATTTTCGATAATATTGCATACGGTAAGTCGGGCGCAACCATGGAAGACATAGTTGCTGTGGCTAAAAAAGCCCAGATCCATGACATGATCATGCAAATGGACCAAGATTACCAGTTTAAATTAAGTGAGAACGGGGCCAACATTTCTAAAGGGCAACAACAATTAATTTGTATCGCGCGCATTATGCTGACTGACCCAGACATGTTGATATTGGATGAGGCGACATCTTCAATTGATACGATGACGGAGAAGGCGATTCAAGAAACCTTTGATGCAATGATGGTCAACCATACAACCTTTATCGTAGCCCACCGTTTATCAACGATTGAAAATGCCGACCAAATCTTATATATGGAAAACGGCCATGTCTTAGAACAAGGCAGCCATCAAAGTTTATTAGAAAAAGAGGGTAAGTACTTCAATCTATACCAATCGCAATTTGATCACCAAGCTGAATAAGTCCTTGTTGAAGAAGGCGCACATCAAAAAGCTAGCGGCAATTTTCGCTAGCTTTTTTGTCTACCCTCATCTTATAAATAGTTCAGAATCGTCGTAATATCCCGTTGAGTGACAATTCCAATAATGTCTTCAGGTTTACGGACATCGTCTTCTTCCGAAATCAATAAGACTTCATTTTGGTTGTTGCGCATCAAGTCGACCATTAAATCATCTAATTCAAAAATTGGGGTATCGGGTGAGATGATTTGTTTACTGGTAATTTTCTTATGATGGCTATGATTGATGATTTGCCTTACTTGATATTTGGAGAAGTCCATATAGAACCAAGCATTTTTGGTAATTTCATCCGCAATAAATTTGGTGATGAGTTCTGCAGAAATAACTGAAACCAAGCGTTCCTTATTGAAGACGGGTAATTGGGATACTTGATGGTGGTGTAAATCAGTCAAGGCTTTTTCTAGACTATCATCCATATTAATGGCAAAAACTGGTTTGATAAATTTTCTGGTTGAAGGAATTTGTGTCAGTAATTGGTTGATTTCAAAAAGTTGTTGATTGGTTTCTTCAGAAGGATAAGCCAGGTTTACTTCAACCTCAGTCTTGTGGTGGGTCAACAAGTTGCGTAACTGGCGAATCTGGTCTAAAAATTGATGGTTACGTTTGATTACTTTGTTTGTTTTGGCCAATTCTTCTACACATTGGAAGAAAGTAGCATCATCATCCGCTAATAATCTCTTCATGGTTTGGTGTAATGCGTTAAAGTGGCTGATAAAAGCGACTGTTACTGAATAGGTTTTATCCCTAGTAAATTCTTCAGAATAATGACTGGTCATCTTGGCAACCTCCTTCTATCTACTACTTTAATTATAACAAAAAGATGATGGCATAATGAATTGCAATACTCTTGAGCAAATAAATTACAACCTTAGGTGTGCTAGCTGATTCTGACATCCAAGCGATTGAAGACTTGGATGGGAAAAAATTTGGTGATAACACTTGAAATTAACGGGGTTAAAGTTACAGCACCGGATATTAAAAAGCAAGATGCCTTTGCCTTAAGACAGCAAACTGCCATGGTATTCCAACACTATAACTTGTTCAGAAATAAGACAGTATTAGAGAACGTAACTTTATCTTTAATTTCAAATAATGTCATGAAAAAAGATGAAGCTGCTGAATTTGGCGAAAAATTATTGAATCAAGTGGGCTTGTCGAAACAAAAAGACCAGTACCCAGTGACTTTATCAGGTGGACAACAACAACGGGTAAGTATTGCCCGGGCTCTTGCCGTACAACCCAAAGCAATTTTACTAGATGAGCCAACGTCTGCCTTAGACCCATAATTAGTGAATGAGGTACTAGAAACTATCGAACAATTGACAAAAGGACACACAACACTTGTTATCGTGACGCACGAAATGAATTTTGCCCGCAAAGTGGCAGACCGGGTTGTCTTTATGAATGATGGGGTGGTCGTTGAATCTGGACGGCCGGATGAAATCTTCACTAATCCAAAAGAAGAGAGAACCAAGCAATTCCTAAAAGAATATATTGGGGCCAATGAGTAGGTTATCTAAATTGTCCTGATATGGTACCAAAATCGTACTAAATAAAGTCTTTTGATAACTTAAAAGTAGAAGATTGTACATTGATGAACTTGATAATTGACTTTTAAAAAGTAAGCATGTAGACTATAAATAGTTCTAAATGGAACTAGTCATTTAAAAAATTGAAATTTAAAGGAGTATTTAATTTATGTCACAATTTAAAGAATTATTAACTAAACGTCGTTCTCACTACGCTATCGGTGCTAACACTGATGTGACTGCTTCAGATGTAGCTGCCGCTTTAAAAGAAGTGATCTCAACTGTACCAAGTGCCTTCAACTCACAAGGTGTTCGTGTTTTTGTCGTTTCTGGTGAAAATAACCAAAAACTTTGGGACTTAATCAAAGGTGTACAAACACAAGTATTAGACGAAGGTACCTTAAACTACATGACACCAATCATGGACGGTGCGCGTGAAGCAGTTGGAACAATCTTATTCTTCGAAGACCGTGATGCTGTTGAAGCAGGTATCCCTGGTAACCCAGAACGTCGTTCAGTTTATAAAAACCACGAATCAGCAAATGCGCAATTAACAGCTTGGTTAGCATTAACTGAATTAGGTTTAGGTGCAAACTTACAACATTTCAACATTGGCTACGAGCAAGGATTTGACCGTGCTATCCGTGAATTGTTAGATTTACCTGAAGCTTGGGAATTAGTTGCTGAAATGCCATTTGGTTCTATTGAAGCACCAGCTGCAGAAAAAGAAGTTATTGCTGCTGAAGAACAAGTTATCTTAAAATAATCACGTCATATTAGACGTTAACAAAAAGGATCATTTACCTCATGGTAAGTGATCCTTTTTGTGTTCATTTAAAAGCCTTAAATGAACTAGCCTTCACTGACAAACATTATGTATGGATGGCGCAACATTGGACGAGTGAAGATGATTTCTTCACCGCAACAGCCAACTACTTAATGAGGCAAGATATAGAAGCTTTAGCGGATGAACTGAATGCCTTCTTCAATCCAATGAAAGCAGACCTAGACTAGGGGGAAAAATCACATGAAAAAAATAATTAATAAATATTGGGGTTGGGCCTTTTTAATTGCCCGGTTGTTAAATTCAAAAATCAAGGGATGCACCTTTTTTAGAGCCTAGTATTTCTTTTCAGCAGTGCTCTCCGGATTGACCGTATCGTTAATTTGTAAACAGGTATTTAACTATGGTTTACCGGCTATTGGTCAAGCATTGAATATTGGCTGGTTACAAGAGTCTCTACTAGGTTCAACTAGTGGCGCCGTATTTGCAGCTATCTTTGTCCTTTTATGGCAAGGTGTGGCTATGCCAATTATCACTTCAAGATGGTTTGGACATTGCTATACCAGAAGGGCAAGCTAAAATCTTACGCGACCGTGGTTACCTGGGTAAAGAAGTCATTTTCGGTATTCGTCCAGAAGATATTTTGGATACTAACATTGCTATTGAAGCCTACCCAGAGGATACCGTGACAGGTGAGATAGTCGTTTCTGAATTACTTGGTTCTGAAACCATGTTATACCTAAAATTAGGTGAAACTGAATACGTTGCACGCGTATCTACTCGTGACACATTTGAAGCGGGTGACAAAGTTGCCCTAACCTTTAACATTACGAAGGGACATTTCTTCGACTTGGCAACAGAACAAGCAATTCGTTAATATGCGAAGCATATCTTAGCTGGGGACAAAACTTCCCAGCTATTTTTGATATTATTGGTGCAAGCGCTTGCACAAACTGGTAGAATGGACTTAACAACATAAAACATCATAAGGAGTGCGTGAAATGGAAAAACATTGGTGGCACAAAGCAACTATCTATCAAATCTATCCTAAATCCTTTGCAGATGCGAATGGCGATGGTATTGGGGATTTAAAGGGCATTACCAGCAAATTAGACTACTTGCAAGAATTGGGCATAACTGCCATCTGGTTATCACCAGTTTATGATAGCCCTATGGACGATAACGGTTATGATATTGCGAATTATGAAGCGATAGCAGACATGTTTGGTGACATGAATGATATGGATTTGTTACTAGCTGAAGCCAATCAACGTGGTATTCGTATTATCATGGACCTCGTCGTAAACCATACATCAGATGAACATGCCTGGTTCGTGGAAGCCCGCGACAATCCGACAAGCCCAGAACGTGATTATTATATTTGGCGTGACGAACCCAATGACCTAACTTCAATATTTAGTGGCTCAGCATGGGAAAAAGATGAAGCATCTGGTCAATATTACCTGCACTTCTTCAGCAAAAGGCAACCTGATTTAAACTGGGAGAACGCCTCTTTACGTCAAAAAATTTATGATATGATGAACTTTTGGATCGATAAAGGTATCGGTGGGTTCCGTATGGATGTTATAGACATGATTGGTAAAGTTCCTGATCAAGGGATTGTCAATAATGGCCCTAAATTACACGATTACATCAAGGAAATGAATACTGCTTCCTTTGGTAAACATGATTTATTAACTGTAGGTGAGACATGGGGTGCTACGCCGGAAATTGCCCAATTATACTCAAATCCTGACAGTCATGAACTATCTATGGTATTTCAGTTCGAGCATATTGGTCTGCAACATAAGCCGGATGCAGCTAAATGGGATTTTGAAGACGAACTAGATGTACCTGCATTAAAAAAGATTTTTAATAAATGGCAGACAGAATTAGGGCTTGGTCAAGGTTGGAACTCTTTATTCTGGAACAACCATGATTTACCACGTGTCCTTTCTATTTGGGGCTCAACTGGCCCAAACCGAGTGAAATCAGCCAAGGCATTAGCCATTCTCCTACATCTGATGCGAGGCACACCTTATATTTACCAAGGTGAAGAAATAGGAATGACCAATTATCCTTTTAACAATTTAGATGAAATTGATGATATTGAATCCTTAAACTATGCACGAGAAGCTACGGCAAATGGTCAATCTATGGGACAAGTCATGGACAGTATCCGCATGATTGGTCGAGACAATGCTCGGACACCTATGCAGTGGGATGAAACGAAACATGCCGGATTCTCAAGTGGAGACACAACCTGGCTACCAGTAAATCCAAATTATCATGAAATTAACGTCAAAAACGCCTTAGCTGATCAGAACAGTATTTTTTATACTTATCAAAAATTGGTTCAATTACGCCAAACTGCAGACTGGTTAATCGATGGCGATTTTGAGCTATTAGATACTAGCGATAAAGTATTTGCCTACATCCGAAGAACACCAAGTGAAGCATACTTAGTAGTCGTGAATGTATCTGATGTAGCACAAACATTTAGTTTTAATGGTACATATGAAACAATTATTATCAGCAATCATGTGGTGCCAACCGATTTACAACAAATTACCTTGGATGCTTGGGATGCATTTTGTGTTAAGCTGACAAAATAAAAAAATAATATCAAAAAGGGTAACCGCAATCGTTTGTGGTTACCTTTTTTTGATATTTATACACTAGAATCACGTATTGTTAACCGAGTGGCAAGTCTAGTCATAGTAGGTACTACTTCCGGGTTTATCAATTGACGATTCAGGGTATCCACAGCAATTCGACCCATTTCCTCGGTAAAAACGGTCACACTGGATAGGGCGGGGAAAATCTGTTTCGTCAACGGGGTATCATTAAATGAAATAAGGCTCACCCGTTCAGGGACAGCAATACGCGCCTCCTGAAGGGCACGTAAAGCACCAATAGCTAATGTATCATTGGCCACAAAGAAAGCTTGTGGAAGGGCTTCTCCATGTTCAGTGATGGCCTGTTTCATCAAATCATACCCAGCTTGTGCTGAAAAATCACCAATATACGTATATTTTGCATGGTAAACACCAAGTTCAGATGCATAGTTTCGGAAAGTTCTGAACCGTTGATCAATTAACTGTTCCTTACCATCTGTCGTTTTCTCTTCACCGGCAATCATACCTATTGATGTTAACCCATGCTGCATAAAATAATCTAATACTTGAATCACGGCATTATCAAAATCAGTTGTCACACAGGGATGACCAGCATTTAAGGTATCTGAATCCACAAAAACCAATTTGCGATTATAGGACTCTAACCGTTTAATTTGTTGATTAGAAAATTTACCGATGGCAATAATTCCAGCAATATCATCAGCAATTTGAATAATTTGATTATTGAAATAACGGACAATATCATAGGTTAAATCTTCGGCACGTTTTTCTATCCCAATCCGAATAGCGTAATAATATAAATCATTTAATTCTTCTTGCTCACTATACCATTGGACAACAGCAATTTTTTGTCGCTGTTTTGGTATATTCGTCGTCTTTTGATGTTTGGGAAAACCAACGAACGTCACTTGCACGACAAGCATTGCAAACTGGGGATCTATTAGCATTTGGTCGCTTAATGAATGCCTCCCATGTATCATTAGAACACGATTATGAAGTTACCGGAATCGAGCTAGATACCTTGGTCCATACAGCATGGGCACAGGAGGGTGTATTAGGCGCACGTATGACGGGCGCAGGCTTTGGAGGATGTGGCATTGCTATCGTCGCAAAAGACAAGGTGGATGCTTTTAAAGAGCAAGTAGGGTGTGTATATACTGAAACAATCGGCTATCCACCACAATTTTATATAGCAGAAATCTCAAGTGGCGCGCGTGTACTAACAAGGAGATGATGACATGGCAAAACTAATTGATGCCTTTGTTACACAGGTTATTGAAAATAGTGATTATACAATAGACGATCATTTTTATTTACGCAATCGAATCTTAGCATTAACTGGTGAAGCAGGTGCCAATCAAGAAACAGCTAGAACCACCCTTATTTCCTTACGTGATGCCTTAGTAGATGTTGCTGTTGACAACGGAAAAGTAGGGGATTTAACAGAAGAGCGAGATACTTTAGGCGCTGCATTAATGGATTTTATCACGCCAGCCCCTAGTGTTTTAAATCAACACTTTTGGGATACCTATCAAATTTCTCCAGAAGAGGCCATCCAGGAATTTTATGCGCTGAGTCAACGTAATGACTATATTAAAGTAGGGGCCATTGCTAAGAACATTGCGTATACAAGTCAAACGGCCTACGGACCAGTAGAAATTACCATTAACCTATCAAAACCTGAAAAAGATCCCAAGGCAATCGCTGCCGCCAAAAAAGCGCAATCTTCTAGTTATCCTCTTTGCCAGCTATGCATGGAAAATGAAGGATATCAAGGCAGAATCAACCATCCGGCGCGCGCTAACCACAGAATTATTCGTCTTCAATTAGGCGATGAGAAGTGGGGGTTCCAATATTCACCATATGCCTATTTCAATGAGCATAGTATTGTATTAAACACACAGCATGTCCCCATGGTCATTTCAAAACAAACATTTGAACAATTATTAGACATTGTAGCTATTTTTCCTGGATATTTTGCTGGTTCTAATGCCGATTTGCCGATTGTAGGAGGTTCAATTCTAACGCATAATCATTATCAAACGGGACGTCATGATTTCCCTATGGCTAAGGCACCCTTTGAAAGTCAATTCACGTTTGAAGGTTACCCAAACATCCAAGCTGGGATTGTCAAATGGCCCATGTCTGTGATACGTCTACAAGGAAAAGAGCGCGGAGATTTGGTGACCTTGGCCGATAAAATCCGACTGGCTTGGCAAACATATGAAGATCCAAATCTAGATGTAATTGCATATACAGGGGACGAAGCTCATCATACAATTACACCTATCGCCCGCAAAAATGGGGACAAATTCGAACTAGATTTGGTTTTACGTGATAATCATACTTCATCACAATATCCAGATGGCGTTTATCATCCACATCAAGATGTGCAACATATTAAACAGGAAAATATCGGTTTAATTGAAGTAATGGGCTTAGCTATATTACCACCACGCTTAAAAGATGAAATCTCGGCGGTTGCTGACTATCTATTAGATAAAGAAAATAATATTGCAGCTTACCATTTAACATGGGCACAAGAATTAAAGCAAAATTATCACCATACGTTTACTCCAGATACAGTGCATACTATTTTAAAAGATGAAATTGCAAATGTTTTTGTACGCGTCTTAGAAGATGCTGGCGTGTATAAAGATACACCAGCAGGAAAAGATGGCTTTAATCGATTTATTCAATCGGTAGGTATCGTTTCTTAAATTTTTCATGCCCCCGTTTCTTGCTATTTGGAGACGGGGGTTTTCTTTTTCTCTAATGAAAATCAAATGCTATAATGGCATTAATGAAATTTAGAGGAGAGAACGTCTGATGCAAAAAGAAGTAATAAAGCTATATAATGATCGTGATGATGTGACCTTAACTAGCTACGTGATTGATCCAATCCGCACAAGTAATGTGAATATTGAACGACCGGCCGTGATTATCTGTCCCGGTGGTTCATATATGTACTGTTCAGATAGAGAAGCTGAACCAGTGGCATTGGCATTTAATGCTATGGGCTTTCACGCATTTGTCTTGCGATATTCGGTCTATGGGCAAGGGAAAACAACTGCAGAAATCATTGCAGAAGGGCAATTTCCAGTTAAACCTGATGTTATTTTCCCCCATGCGCTACAAGAAACTGCTAAGGCATTTGAAATTTTGCATCAATATGCGACTGAGTGGCGCATTGATACTGATAAGATTGGCCTAGCAGGATTTTCTGCTGGTGGTCACAATACCGGGATGTACAGTAATGTATGGCATGAAGATGTGATTCAAAATGCAACAAATTTGAAGGGCAAAGCCTTGAAACCAGCATTTAATATTTCTGCCTACGCCCTAACTGATATTGCCTATTATTATCACCAAAACATTGCCAATCCTGACCCAAATATCAAGGCCTATGCAACAGCTATATCTTTAGCTTGCTTTGGAAAACCACTACCTAGTGAAGCAGAAATTGAACGTTATTCTGTCCCAGCTACTGTGAATGAACATACTGCACCAACTTTTATTTGGGCGACACGTGAAGATGATGTTGTTAATGTACGTGATTCCTTATCACTAGCCTTAGCATTAGAAGAAAATCAAATTCCGTTTGAAATGCATATTTTCCAAGAAGGACCACACGGCCTTTCAGTGGCTAACGAGCTTTCTGCCACCATGCCCAATCAAGTGAATAAAACTGCCGCGCAATGGCTACCGCTAGCTGAAAATTGGTTGAAAGAAATCATCTTAAAAGGCGTTTATTCCTGAGCGCTTAGGATGATACTATGGGTTTAGGATAATAAAAAGAGGTAAATATGAAGTATAAAAACTTATTATTTGATGTAGATGATACCTTATTAGATTTTCAAGATGCGCAAAAGGTTGCATTGAAATTTTTATTTGAGTCTATGGATATTCCTTATAATGAGGAAACTGAGAAAATGTATAATACCATGAATCAAAGTCGCTGGCGCCAATTCGAACAAGGGATTTTAACCTCAGAACAAGTTGTAAATGGTAGATTTGGTATTTTCTTCAATCAACTAGGAATTGAAGTGGATAGTGTTGAAATGGAAAGAAATTATCGGCAGTATCTAAAAGAAGGTATAAAACCTGTTGAAAATAGTTTGGAACTAGTGAATTCACTTTCTAAACAGGCAAATTTATTTATCGTTACCAATGGAATTGCTGAGACGCAATCTTATCGTTTACAAAAATCTGGTTTGATGCCGTACTTTAAAGATGTGTTCATATCTGAGGAACTGAATGCTCAAAAGCCTAGTATAAATTTCTTTAATACAGTATTCTCAAGAATCCCATATTTTAATAAAGAAGAAACAGCCATTATTGGAGATTCGCTTACGTCAGATATTCAAGGAGGTATTAATGCTGGAATCGACACCATTTGGTATAACCCAAAAAGGAAAGAAGTAAAAGATCCAGTAATGCCAACCTATGATATTGCGCACTTAAATGAAATATATGATTTATAGTTTTTGGCTTAGTTTAACGAATTTTTGTCATGAATGTACAATAGCATATAACATCGATTGTAAAATTTCTTGACATTGTACCTTTTATTTCATAAGATTAGTCTTAAATGAATAAATGCGGAATAGAAAGAGGCCGCTAATCACATCAGTATCCATTTGGAGAAAGGGTTGTTAGCCGAAATAGCACGATTGCTGTTGGGGGTGTATTTAATAAATGCATCACTGCCAAAAAGGAATGCCCAATTCCTTCCAGGAGCGCTTTCTACTTTGCGGGCAAAAGTGATTTCTGTATTCAACCGATACCAAGTCGAGCTTTTGCTTGCCTTGGTATTTTTTTATTGAATTTTATTAAAGGAGCTTTTTTATGAAGTCAAAACTTTTTCCAAAAAAGTTACACATGCCGAATGCATTAGTGCTTTTATTTTCAATCATGGTCATCATGATGATCTTAACTTGGGTTATACCAGCAGGGGAGTTCGAACGAACGCTGGTCGATGATCGTACTGTTTTAGTCCCAGATTCTTTCCACTTTATTGAATCTAGCCCACAAAATCCTTTCCAGTTGATTCTGGCCTTGCCGCAAGCTTTTATTGAGGTAGGATCTATCGTATTTTTCCTCTTTATCACTGGTGGATCATTCAAATTAATTAACGAAACAGGCATTCTTGAAGCTCTAATGGGTCGTTTAGTCCGTGCCTTAAAAGGACGCGAGGAAGTTTTTATTCCTATTCTTGTTTTTGTGACTGGTTTAGGTGGCGCCACTCTAGGTTTATCAGAGGAAATTATCCTCTTCATCCCAATCGGTATCGCACTAGCTAGAGCTTTAGGATATGATGCCATGACAGGGATTGCCGTTTTAATTCTTGGGGCTGCAGTCGGCTTTAACGCTGGGTTTATGAACCCGTTCTCAGTAGGTGTTGCCCAAGCCTTAGCTGAATTACCGCTATTCTCAGGTGTTGGTTTACGGATCGCCTTATTCATTGTTCTTTGGACTGTAACGACAATTTTTATTATGCGTTATGCGAAGAAAGTCAAAGCTGATCCAACCAAGAGCGCAGTAGCAGATTTAGAAGCCGCTGATAAAGCTGCAGATGATTACAAGGACTTAAGCGAACAAGAATTACCAGCCTTTTCAGCACGCCACAAGTGGATTTCTGTGGCTTTACTAGCCGGTTTTGCCATGATGGTATACGGTGTATTCCAGATTGGTTGGTTTATTGACGAACTAGGTGCAATGTTCTTTACCATGGCAGTTGTTTCAGCCTTAATCGGGGGTCTTTCAACTGGTAAAATAGCCGACACCTTCGTTTCTGGTGCTGCTGAGATGATGTTCTCAGTACTTGCCATTGTTTTCGCCCGCGGTATTTTAGTAGTCATGGAAAATGGAATGATCTTAGATACAATTATTTACAATCTTGTACAAGTGGTAAACATTTTCCCAACTATCTTAGGATCAGTTGGTATGTACGTGATTCAAATATTGATTAACTTCTTTATCCCATCTGGTTCAGGTCAAGCTGCGGCGACTATGCCAATCATGTTACCAATCGCTGACTCACTAGATATCACAAGGCAAACAGCTGTACTTGCTTTTCAATTAGGGTCAGGTTTCATGGATGCTATTATTCCAACATCCGGTGTCCTAATGGCTGAATTGTCACTAGCTAAAATTCCATACAACAAGTGGTTTAAATGGTTCATGCCGTTACTTGCCGTATACATCTTAATCGGATTGGCTTTCTTAATCTTTGCCCATTTTGTAAGCTATGGCCCATTCTAGAAAGGAAGAGTAAATTTTATGACTGTAAAAGAAATATTACATCAAGAAGTTAGCGCCCTAGAAACTGACTTAAGAGAATTGAGCGATTATATTTTTGCCAATCCAGAACTAGGCCATCAAGAATTTAAATCGTCAAAGGCTCATATTGCATTGCTTGAGAAACATGGTTTCACTGTTGAAGCACCATATGCTGGCTTTGATACAGCCTTTAGAGCGACTTTTGATTCAGGTCAACCTGGCCCAACAATTGCTTACTTGTCTGAGTACGACGCCTTACCTTCAATCGGACATGGTTGTGGCCACAATATGCTTGGGACTGTAGACACTGGTGCAGGTATCGCCTTATCTAAGGTGATCAACCAGACTGGGGGCCGAGTGATTGTCTTAGGAACGCCTGCTGAAGAAACAACTGGAACTAAGGTAGATATGACTAATTTAGGCGTATTTGACGACGTAGATGTGGCTATGTGTACCCATCCTTCAGATGAAAATACTATGTCTGGGACTTCAATGGCTATCCACCCAATTGCTTTTGAATTTTTCGGTAAACCAGCTCATGCTGCGGAAGCGCCAGAAGAGGGGATTAACGCCCTAGATGCTATGTTAAACCTATTTAACAATATCAATAGCTTACGCCAAGAAATGCGGTCATCTGCCCGTGTGCATGGGATTATCACCCATGGTGGAGACGCAGCCAATGTGATCCCTGAATACACACGCGCGGAGTTCTATGTCCGCGCCTTGGATACGCCATATATGGAAGTTTTATCGGAAAAAATCATCAACTGTGCTAAGGCCGCAGCACTTGCCAGTGGTTGTACCATGAAGCACACAGACTTTGAAAATATTTACAAGGATATGATTACGAATGAGACATTGTCTGCTGTCTACAACGAAAATGCAGGCGACTTAGGCATTGAAATGGTCCCAGAAAAATTAGGGGAAAATGGATCAATTGACATGGGGGATGTTAGCCATGTTGTTCCTTCAATCCATTCCTACTATTCAATCACAGACGGTAAACGTGTTATCGGACATACACCTGAATTTAGAGACTGCACCCAAACACCGTTTGCTTATGACATGATGATGCGAGTTGTTGAAACGCTGGCGCGTACAGGTGTTGATGTTATCAGCAAACCAGAGTTACTGACCGATATTCAAACAGAATTCGCTAATCGTTAAAGATTTAATCTTAAAATAATCAAAAAACGCCTGAGGAAACTCGGGCGTTTTTAAATGCAAATAATAGTATTTGCTTTATTTATATGTGCTGATTATTTACTTTCTTGTTTAGCCATCCAACGTTCTTGATGACCACGTGATATGCGCATGATTTCAGTATATAAATCAGCTAATTCTTCTTTAAGTTCAGGGTTTTCTAAGTAACCTTGAACTTTTTCAATGACTAGGGCTTCTCGACCAGCATCAAAAATGTCTTTATTATTGGCTAGCTTGACCTCAGCTACGCGTTCAACTATTTTCGTTCTTTCTTCAAATAATTTCACGATTTCTCGGTCAAGGCGGTCAATTTCAGTACGTTCTTTTTCTAACATGTTTTTCTCCTTTAACGGCTAATTTTAATTTAGATTTGTAATTTTATATCGGGGGCGGATGACGACCAAATCAGCATACTGGCTAGCTTGGCTGGACAATCTCCTTTACCCAAGACACTTGTTTTTCATGATATTGATTTAAGCATCAATACTTCATCCTATCCATTATAAATAAGGACCAAATCAAAAGCAATTGCAAATAAGGATTGCCTACACCATCTGGATTTATTGACGAACTGGCAAAATATCGTTATAATTTTTGAGTTGAAAAATGTGCATTAAACAAAATAACTAATATGAAGGGTGGATAGATATGTCAACAGAATCTATCTCTGAAACAAGAGAACATGTGAATCAAAGAACATTAGGTGATATTCGTGACCGTAAGCCCGTTTTTTGGGAGAATGATAACCATGTACCTTTCAAGAACTTAAAAGGGCAACTGGATGTGTCAGTCCTAGAGATTAAAGATGCAGAGGCACGATTAAAACGATTTGCACCATTTATCAAAGCAGTCTTCGAAGATACGGTGGCTTTAGATGGTCTGATTGAATCGCCAATCTCTGACATTGACAAATTCAAGACTGTGTTAGAAACCACTTATGATTTTTCATTTCCTGGCCAAATGTTCCTAAAACGGGATGACTTATTACCGATTGCCGGTACTATTAAGGCTCGAGGGGCTATTTATGAAGTCTTGCATCATGCTGAAGCATTAGCCTTTGAAGAGAAATTATTATCAGGTTATGACGATGACTATTCGAAATTCGCGACTAAGGCATTCCAAGATTTCTTTAAACAGTACACTGTAGTTGTTGGGACTACAGGTAACTTGGGGATTTCTTCAGGTGTGATGTCTGCCAAAATCGGTTTCAATGTCCAAGTCCATATGTCGCATGAAGCCAAGCAATGGAAGAAAGACTACTTAAGAAGCCACGGTGTCCAAGTGATTGAACATAAGACCAACTTCACAGAAGCCGTAGACCAAGGGCGTCAATCAGCTCAATCAGATCCCTATGCTTACTTTATTGATGACGAACATTCAATTCAATTGTTCTTAGGTTATACAACTGCAGCGTCAAGACTAGAAAAACAGTTAGCTGATCAAGGAATCGTTGTCGATGAAGACCATCCACTTATGGTTTATCTACCATGTGGTGTGGGTGGTAGTCCAGGTGGTATTACTTATGGTTTGAAACAAATTTACGGGGATCATGTTCACTGCTTCTTTGCTCAACCAACTCATGTACCATCTATGTTACTAGGGTTAATCTCTAAGAAATTTGCAGATATTTCAGTCTATGACTTTGGGATTGATGGCTTAACCGTTATGGACGGTCTAGCAGTACCTAGAACCTCTCAAATCGTGGCTAAATTAATGTCAAGTATCTTTGATGGTGGTTATACATTGACTGACAAAGAGTCAAATCGTCTGTTAACAACACTGAAAGATGTAGAAGATATTTTTGTAGAGCCAGCAGCCACAGCAGGATTAGTTGGTCCACAAAGACTCTTCACTACTGAAGCGGGGCAAAACTATCTGCGTCACAAGAACTTAACAGATAAAGTAGCTAACATGACCCATATTGCATGGGCAACTGGTGGGTCAATGGTACCAGCAGATGAGCAAGTGTTATTCTACGAAAATGGTAAAGCCAATCAATAATGTGAAACGATAAATCGAAATCACTATAGAAGAAAAGGGTAATTGAGTGTCACTGAATCTCTACCCGAAAACTGAACACTCAAAAAAAGAGTGTTGTAAGTTTTCGGGTTATTTTTATGCAAAATTTTCGGTATACTCTATTTGAGTTATACAGAAGGGAGTGGGCAGATTGAGTAAAAAGATATATAGCCAAGCTGAGATTCAAGCTTTAAGAAACAATCCTAATGTGAAAAGTGTGACAGAGAAAAGTATTACCTATTCATCAGAATTCAAAATAAAGGCCATTAAACAAAGCAAACAAGGCATGATATCCACTCAGATATTTGAACTTGCTGGACTTCCTTCTCATTTAATCGGAAAAGGAAAATCCGATCAATCACTATCACGTTGGAAAAGATTATATAAAGATCACGGAGAAGATGTATTGTTACAAGAGACTCGTGGTTCAAAAAATAATGGTCCCTATGGACCAAGAGAACAATTATCGTTACAAGAGGCACTAGACAAAGCAAATGCCCGTATAGCCTATCTAGAGGGGAATCTCGAACTAGTAAAAAAATTAGAACAGCACGAGAGGAGCGTGAAAAACGACAAAAGAAACGACTTAAGTAAACAAGAACGCTTTAGATTAATTAACCAAATTATTCGTGAGAATCAACTTGCTGGAATGGTGAATCATTTATGCGACCTTGCAGGGGTAAGTAAAAGCGGCTACTATTACTGGCTAAATAGTAGCGATAAACGTGCTGAGCGTGATCAAAATGATTGGGAAGATTTCCAATTGTTATATAGAATTTTTCTGGATAAGAAGAAGTGTGGGATTGATGAAATAAAAATGGCGTTAGAAACTGAATACGATGTAGTAATGAATCATAAAAAAATCAGAAGAATTTTGCGCAAGAATAACATCATATCATCAATACGGGCAGCGAATCCATACCGTAAAATGATGAAGGCAACCCAAGAAAATGCTACCAAGAAAAACCTTGTCAATCGTCAGTTTGATCAAGGTATCCCGTACAAAGTATTTCTCACAGATATCACTTATCTTCCTTATGGAAGTGGACAATGGGCCTATCTTTCAGCGGTTAAGGATGGTGCTACCGGCGAGATTGTTGCACATCACTTCTCAACTAGCTTAAAAATGAATTTAGTTTATGAAACGCTAGATAAATTAAATAATGTGATTAAGGATATGCCAGTAATGGAAAGGTATATCCACTCAGATCAAGGGGTTCATTATACCTACCCTATTTTCCAGGAAAAAGTTGAGAATATGGGGCTAATACAGTCTATGTCGAGGCGCGGTAACTGTTGGGACAATGCACCTATGGAATCATTCTTTGGTCATATGAAGGACGTTGTATTATCTGAAAGAACAGAAACACTACAAGATCTTTGGTATGCAGTTGAAGATTATATTGAATTTTACAACAATCGTCGCTATCAGAAAAAATTAAAAAAGATGACCCCGACAGCTTATCGGGATCATCTTTTGTGGGTAGCGTAACTCTCTTTTTTTATTTGTTCAGTTTAACGATAGGGTTTCACACAGCTCACTTACTCTTTTTTTATTTTGCCCAATTTTTAGCAACAATTGCCACTGTAGTTATGACTTTAAGTGCCTTATTAATAGCATCATTTGTAAGTTCAATTACGAAAAAATTTGGCACAAAAAAGCTGGATCATTCGCACTAATCGGTGCAGGCTTCATCTATGTCATTGTTCTCGTATTAAGAATTCAAAATGCATCTTGGTACGTTTTGCAAAAAGCATCGAACCTTTCCAACTAAAGTGAAGGTTCGATGCTTATAGACGTTTATGAAGTTAAATTTAACTCAATATTTCTCAACAAAAGACTTCAATCTGATGGTTATGCCGTTCTTTAATCTTGCCTTCATCAGCTAATTGATGCAGGGATCGGCTAAGTGTTTCAGATGACATGCCTAAAAATCCTGCTAAAAACCGCTTCGTTTCCTCGTGATAGAAGATTCGGTGGCCATTCACCAACTCGGCTTCCTTACAAATGAAATTGAATAACCGGTCTTTTGCGGTACAAGTAGATAATAACATGGATTGCTCTTCTGAAGCGTGTAGCCGCTGAGACAAGGCTTCAATCATCTTAAGGGATAATTGCGGGTAGTCCATCAGCAGTTGTTTAAATTGTTGATTTTCAATCAGGTAAATTTCACTTTTTACCATAGCTACGGCATGCGCCTTGCGGATACCTTCAAATAGGGCTAGTTCACCAGTAAATTCCATCGGTGCAATCATCCGGATGATTTGTTCGTTTCCCAACTCTGATAATCTAAAGATCTTTACTTTACCAGTTAATACAAAGAGAAAATAGTGGGCTTCTGTATTGGTTGCGTAGACCACTTCATTTCGTTTGTACAAGCGTTTAGTAAAATAAGGGACAATTTGTTCTAGCGTTTGACAATCCAGCTCTTTGAATAGGTCAAATTGTCTTAGATCATTGATTTTATCCTGGGCTAACATATTTTCACCTCATTGTTATTTACTTTCTACTTGTTTAGCTAAAGCTTTGGCAAAAGCAACCGCATCGCCGACATACCCGACATCTGATTCTTTAAAGATAGCGGCTTTAGGGTCCTTATTTACAGAAAATACAAATTTTGCCTGATTCATCCCGACAGTATATTGGATGGCGCCTGCAATCCCGAAATTCAAGAGTAATTGCGGTTGGATAGTGACCCCACTTTGACCAATTTGCTCGTCATGTGTGTACCAGCCGTTCTCTGCTAGGGGACGGGTAGCACCAACTTTTGCGCCAAGTAGGTCGGCTACTTTTTCAGTATAGACTAAATTGTCTTGCATCTTCATCCCGCGGCCAACAGCAACAACCTTATCTGCCTCAGTGATTTGATTCGTTTGTGGTTGACCTGGAATTCGTTCCAAGACTTGGTAGGTATAAGGCCGTTCTAAGGCAATCGTTAGGTCTATAATAGCACCTTGACGGGTATTGTCAAAGGGGAGAGTGTTAAAGACATTTGGCCGGACTGTGGCCATTTGTGGACGACGGGTTGGTGTTAGAATTGTACACATCAAGTTGTCCCCGTATGAGGGTTTAATCTGTAGCAACTGCCCCTTATCATTGATAGATAGGTCGAGGCAGTCTGCGGTTAAACCAGTTTGCAGGGCACCTTGTAGTCTTGGCGCTAAAGCTCTCCCTTTAAGAGTGGCTGCGAATAAAATAATATTTGGTTGGTAGTCGTCAGCTAATTGCTTGATAGCTGTTTTTGATAATACAGGGTCAAAGTCAGCGAATAAGTCATTTTTCACAACTAACACCTGGTCAGCGCCGTGGCCAATAAGACTTGCTGCGTGATTAGTTTGACTTGTTTCTAAGAGGATGGCTGTTACACTATCTTGGCTATTTTGACTCATTTCATGGGCTTTACCCAATAATTCTAGCGTTGAAGGGTGGATGGTTTCTTCTGAAATTTCAGCAACCACCCATATACCTGATGATTTTCCTTGATTCATGGACTTACCTCCTTAGATGATATGTTTGTCTGACAAAATGGCTAACAATGCTTCGGCCGCTTCCGTCGGCGACCCTTCAAGCATGGTCATTTGACGGACTGATTCTTCCGGCACAAAGCTTTCAGTCACAATAGTAGGGGACCCTTTGATACCGATTCTATCGAGGTCACAATGTAGGTCACCCTCGTTCCATACCGTAATCTCTTTTTGCATAGATTGTTTAATCAAAAGAGGCGATTGATACCGCGGTTTATTGATTTCATCACCAACACTCATAACTAAGGGGTAAGAAACACGGATGATTTCTTGGTCCACTTCCAAATACCTATTGACATCAATGGTTTGATTAACTGAATCAAGGTCGACTATACCAGATGCGTTGGTGATTTGTGGTAGATCCAACTCTTCAGCAATTAATGGGCCAACTTGTCCCGTATCCGCATCAATTGCCTTTAAACCTGTCAAAATAAGATCCACGTTCCCAATCTTGCGTACAGCTTGAGCTAGGGTATAAGCAGTTGCTAAGGTATCTGACCCAGCAAAGGCACGTGAAGATAGTAGATAAGCCTCGTCACAACCCATGGCTAGGGCTTCATGCAAGCTCAATTTAAAAGAATCAGGGCCCATGCTGACAACAGATACTGTACCACCAAATTTTTCTTTTAACTGAACAGCAGTCTCAATGGCATGTTCATCAAAGGGGTTAATACGGCCGCGAACACCACTCCGAATAAGGTTATTCGTTTCTGGGTCAATTTTAACGTGGTTAGTGATAGGGATTTCTTTTATAAATACGACGATTTTCATAGCGTAAATTCCTCTCTAGATTCAAATAAGACTGAATTTGCGATGTCTAATTGGAGTTTTTCATACGCACCTTCAGCATATTGTAAGGCCTTAGCGTCACGCCATAAGTGCTCAACTGGATATTCTTTGGAGTAACCATAAGCCCCAAAAATCTGCATAGCGTGGTTAGCTGCTTTCAAGGCTTGGTCTGAGCCAAATAATTTAGCGGTTGTTGTCTCCATCTTATGGTCAACTTCTTGATCTCTTAACCAGGCAGCTTGGTAGATGATTAGTTTTGTTGCATGTAAGCCCATGGCAATATCAGAGATTCTAAATTTAATCCCATCAAGGTGAGACATCTTACCACCAAATAGTTCACGCTCTTGAATATAGTTGATAGAAGCTTTCAAGGCGGCATCTTGAATACCAGCCGCTAGTGCACCCATTAAAAACCGGGCTGTATAGTGGGCATTGTGTCCAATTTCCATCCCTTGGTCAATAGGACCTAAGCGGTCAATATCCGGTACAAGGGCATCTGATAAGTAAATATCACCGACTGGACATCCGCGCATCCCCACAAAGTCTTCAACACGACCGTTTTCAAAACCAGGATTTTGATTATCTAAGATAAAGACAGTCCGGCTATGTTCAGTATCTTTTTCAGGACTGGTAATTGCTAAAATAAGGTACATAGAAGCGGCTTTAACTCCGTTGGTTAAGAAAGCCTTATTCCCGTTCAACAACCAACCATCTGGAGTCTGAACAGCTGTTGTTTGTTGGGTAGAAGCATCAGATCCACTAGCTGGCTCAGTTTGTCCAAAGGTAAATAACTCCCGATTAGCCCTAGGTAACCAACGGGCCTTGATCTCTTCACTACCATAAACGACAAGCTGGTCGATTGCTTTCCAGTGGGCTTCAAGGGTAAAGGCAACACCGGGGTTAACTTTTGCTAGTTCAGCAATCACCATAGTCTGCGTTACAAAGTCGTAGCCAGCGCCACCATAAGCCTCAGGGACAGCAATCCCTACAATCCCAACATCCGCCATTTTATCTGTTAGGTCTTGTTGGTAGCCTTCCTTTTCAATCTCTTCGTATCTTGGGGCAATTTCTTTTTCCGCAAACTTTTGAATCATCTTACGGAGTAGTTCTTGTTCATCAGTGAATTTAAAATCCATGTATTTTCACCACTTTCAGTATATTGTGTACTATTTCACCACCCAAGTATACGCTAGTCAGATTGTCGTTTTCCTTGACTAATATCAAACTTTTGACGAAAAAAGATTAAAATTAAAGTGCTTACATAGGTTTGTAGAACCGCAAATATATCTTATAAGTTTAAGTGAAGAGCGTCACAAAAAAAATCTAACTTAACAATCGCCTAAATCGCTAAGTTAGATGTCTCTTAAAATATAAAAAAGTATGATACGACGACAAATAGAATGGAAAATAAGGTACCGATTAAATAGTATTCGGCGAATCCTTGGTTCTCCTCAATCAGTTTGAAGCGGGCAATAGACTTTGCAGTATAGATTAAGCCGATGGAAGATAGGGCATTTAATGACAGGAATATAGCTGATAAAATTCGTTCTAAATTCCCAATCATAGCGCCTGCACCAGGAACAGTGACTATTTCAGTTTGGTCAACTTTATCGTCGGTGTAATTTTGATATTGATTGAAAAGCACTTTAAAGGTAACGTTCGCGGGTTTGGTTATTAATACCGTCAGTAAGGTCCATTTCAAGACCAATGTAGGTAAGGATACGGAGACGTCACGGGATGCCGGAAAAACAACCTGACTTAAGACGACAATCAATGAAATGTGTAGCAATTGATCAACCAGATAAATATAAGGAATCGGTTCTGCCTGGAATATCCACTTCCGCTGTAGGGTCACCTTCAGTAAATCAATTATGATATGTCCTAGCCATACAGCTGAAAATAAGAGAATCATATCCGACTGCCAAGTGAGTATCCATGATATAAACAAAAGTAATCCATGGATAGCTAGGTGTCTAGCAAGAGCGGCGTGACTCTTTCTCTTGGCTTCTGACAGTTTCTCACTTTGAAAATGGTAATCACCTAGAAAGTGAGCAATTAATAATACGAGTGTGATGGCATTATGAATCAGTATCATCGACCTCCTGAATGAAACGTGCCAGCTGTTCTTTTCCAGCTAGATAGATTTTAATATTGGCTGAATTTAGTCGTTTACTTAAAGCTGAGGGAGATAATTCTAATTTTTTAGCAAGTGCTTTTTGATTAAACGATTGCTGGTAAATCCCCGTCTCTAAAAGTCCATTGAAGACATATAGCTGGGTTTTAGTCCAACTTGACCGGATAGTATCCGTCAGTAAGAGCAGGGTATTGATGGTGTCGTCTTTTCTCTCTAGACCAAAAAAGGCTTGACGTAAATTACCGCTGTAATCGTGTTGCTTGACTGATTCAATGGCGCTTCTAGCGTGCCAGTATGCGGGGCCATCTGCGCCTATACTGACTTCAGGATCAATCTCTGTGGCTATTGACCCGTAACCAATCCCAAAGCGAATGGGGTGGGGAATGAGTCGTTGGATGTCATCTATCATTTGAAACACTTGGTAATGAGGTTTAATCAACACTTGAAATTCATCACCTAAGGTTATCGTTAATTTTGACGCGATGATGTCACCGTAGTTTTGGTTAATTGTAGCAAAACTTTCTAATAAGTTTTCTTGTAAGTTTTCTCGGTCAGCTGATTTTTTTGAATCAATTAAGTCACCGATAATCGCTATATAGTTCTTAGACATGAGGCACCTCCTTGATGTCCATTATAACGGAAATTACCTTTAATTGCCACTATAACGGAAATTAAAATGGTTAAAAATATCCCTTATTTAGGAAATTTATAAAAATTGCCCTTATTTCCGGCATACTTCGCAATGTATACACTACATCACGCCTGTTCGAAAATTGATGTGTTTCATTTTTAGACCACTAATGACCGATATTCGATCATTTATCATAAAATCCTGAGTGCTATACTACGAGACAAGCTATTAGAGACCTATTGTTAACAAATGAAAGCAAATCTTGATAAATGATTGGAGGAATATGTATGTTAAAAAAAACTAAGCATACCTAACAGCCGCCTTAGTAATCTATCCCATCATTGCTTACAGTTTTGGCGTATCCTATATTTCATTATTTAAATCCATCTCTGACTTGAGTTTTATCGCATTCATTACAGGCGGTTCAAGTGTTGTATTACCATCACTTAGCGACTGTTTAGAAGAAAATAAAGTACCAAAAGTAATCTCATCAGGCGTAACGTGCCTAGGCTACACACTAAATCTAGGCGGTGCAGCTATCTATGTATCTTTAGCCATTTCCTTTATAATGAACATATATGATGCTTCATTAACGATTTCTGATTTTGTCGTTTTAGTAGTATTTCTTACTTTTATTACCAAAATAAACGCTACAGTACCATCAGGGGCCATTGTCGTGCTTCTTGCTACTGCGAATCAATGGATACCATCTGAAGCAGTTGCCTTACTGGTATCCATTGATTTCTTCGCTAATGCAAGTAGAACAGCCTTAAATGTGGTTGGAAATGCTTTAGCAGCGACTATTATTGCCAAAACAGAAGACGCACAATTGCCAGAATTCACTAAAATTAAAAAGAAAGAAGGCGCAACAATTTGACCGATAAGAAAGTATATATCATCCACGAAAACGATGATTGGACAAAACATTTAACTAAACGACTTGACCAACTGTCTATTCCTTATGACACTTGGTTTCTAGACACAGGGATAGTGGATATTCAAGAAACACCACCAGCAGGCGTTTTCTATAATCGGATTTCTGCTTCGTCACACACAAGAGACCACCGCTATGCACCTGAATTAACTAGTCAAGTTTTACCATGGTTAGAAAGCCATCAGGCCACTGTAGTAAACGGTAGTCGCGCAATTGAACTTGAAGTCAGCAAGATTAAGCAGTATTTAGCCTTACAAAAAGCAGATATCCAAACGCCTAAAACGATTGCTGCAGTTGGTAAAAAAGAAGTTATCCATGCTGCTAAAAAACTCGATACTTTCCCATTTATAATTAAACACAACCGGGCAGGTAAAGGACTTGGGGTAAACCTATTTGAGCGAATTGAAGACCTAGAAGACTATGTTAATAGTGATTTCTTTGAAGATTCAGTTGATGGGATTAGTTTACTTCAAGCCTACGTTAAACCAGTAAACGGTAGGGTGTACCGGTCAGAATTTATTGGTGGTAAATTTCATTATGTTGTCAGCATCGATTCTTCAGACGGTTTTGAATTGTGCCCGGCAGATAACTGCCAGATTCCAATTGAGGGGCAGGTCCAATCTACACCAGATAAATTCCAAATCGTTGACGGGGTATTAAGCAAAGAAGAAATTCATAAGATTGAAAACTTTTTAAAAGCTGAAAATATCCAAGTAGCAGCAGTGGAATTTATTGTAACGGCAGATGGACAGAAGTGGGCCTATGACGTTAACACCAATACAAATTACAATGCAGACGCTGAAGGGGTTGCACAAAAATTTGGCATGTTAGCACTAGCTGAATATCTTGGTGACTTATTAGCGAAAATATAAAAAAGAGATAGCAAATGTATTTACTGTCTATGTCTGCTAATTACCCTTAGCGGACATAGAAGGGAGTTTAAATAGCAAACAAATACCCTAGCTTTATCTGCGAAAGCAAACAGTCATTTATTCAACATTTCTAGTAACCGCCCCCAAATCCATGGTTGAGAGAGGGGGCCTTTGTCATTTATAATCAGGGTATTTGCAAATTATTATCTTTGCTTTTATCTTCTAAATCTTTGATAATTCTTGATTGGTCAATAAGATCTTCAATCAACTGACTAGAAGTATTCAAGTCTTCATTTAAATCTTGGGCGTAGATTTCCGTGGTTCGGACACTAGAATGCCGTAGCATCTTTTGCGTTTCCCTTAAGTTACCGCCGTTAATTAAACTTAAGGTTGCAGCGGTATGTCTCAGTGAATGTGGCGTAATTTTAGATGAATGAATCCCAACAGCTTCATAAGCATTCGCGATCACCCTAGAAATTGACCGAGCTGACATACGACCACTTTTATTACGATTACCGTGCGAAGCGAATAAAGGCGCTAAGTCAGTATTAATCATGATACCTTGGTCCTCACGGAAGCGTGTATAATCTCGCACAACTTCCTTGGTTTTACGGGGAATAATGACGAATTCATCTTTCTCACGGCGACCTTTACCTTGTACATAAATAACTGTGTTCAAACCACGTCGTTGAACGTCTTCAAAATTGGCTCTACTGAGTTCAATGGTCCTTAACCCAGTAGTGACAGCAAGTAATATAAGTGCATAATTACGTTTACCAATTAGCGTATCCGTGGTTGATTTAAGGTAATCTAGCAACTTTTCAACGTCCTCAATATCAAGTGCATCCTTTGCGTGGCCGTGTGGTATCGGGATATTATTATTAGCTCTAGCCACAATATTCTCATATAGATTTTCTCGTTCTAACCATTTAAAGAACTGGTTGAGCATGTTACGGTATGACTTAATGGTCCGGTCTTTGTAGCGAAACTGGTCCAATGCACGACGTTGCTCCTCAGAGACGTCATCATAGTCTATATCGTTGATTAGGATATACGTCTTACTCGGCTGATTGATTAAATCGTCAAAATAGCGTTCAATATCATGATAAGTTGGATGCGTGATCGCTTGTTTCTCCATATAAATAAAAAATGGTTTGATGTTCTTCAAATAGCTTTCCTTAGTGCTAGATTGCTTCTGTGATAGATAGTCGGCATATAGTTCGTAGAAAGATTCCTTATCAAAGTAATTGTCCATATGTAAAACTCCTTCAAATACTAAAATCAATTATACCAAACATACGTTCTTAATGATAGATTGGTATTTGAGAATAAATGAAGAAGCTGACTGGATTTGCTGAAATTTATTATAATAAGTCGATAAATCAATTAGCTGGAGAAACTTAACGATATAAAGTTTAGTCATTGAAGTGAGGAGCACACCAAATAAATATCTTAGTGAGAAAGATTATGGTAAATCTAAAACAGTCTATGACAGTAATCCATATAAATGATACAGAAATGCGTCAAAAACCGTCTGTGTATCCATGAGTATCCCTATATATAGTTGTCTATATCTATTAGTTTACATAACATATATTATTTAAAGCAATAAGTATTTTAAATATTCAATTTCTATGTCCAATCTATGATGTCCTCTACCTATCATTCGTTGATAACATTTTGTATTAGCCTCAATTAATCTCTAATGATATGATGGTATTAAACTAAAAAGTTAGGAAGATTTTTTTATGACAGACCCATTATCTTATACTGAAACGACCATAGATACTATAGAAAATGACCAAGTGATCATCCGTCCTGCTGAACTTGCTGATGCATCGCAGTTAACGGCTATCTATAATTATTACATTCAAAATACGACCATTTCTTTTAGAATCGCCCTAACTGACGTTTCCTTAAAGGAAGAACAAATTACTGAACGTATCGGCATCAACCCCTTTCTAGTGGCTGATTATGACGGCCAAGTCATCGGTTTCGCTTACACCTCTGACGCTGGTGCTTATGAAGGCTATCGACCTTCTAAAGAGATTTCTATCTATCTAGATGCCCACGTTAAGGCTAGAGGCATTGGTAGTCGCTTATATCAAGCGCTAGAACAAGAAATCATCGACAATTACCCTCATATCTATAAACTCGTGTCACAAGTCACTGGAACCAACGAATCATCGTTAAAATTCCACAAGAAACATGGCTTTGAACAATTTGGTGTCTGTGAGAATATGGGTTACAAATTCGACCAGTGGCTAGACGTTGTCTACCTGGAAAAAAACATTCGCCCTCTTGAATAAAATATAAAAATAACCAAACAAAAACCCAGAACAAACGTTCTGGGTTTTGTTTTATGCTTGAAAGTTTATTATAATACCAAGTTATATACTAAGGCTGCAATGATTGCACCAATGATAGGGCCTACAATTGGCACCCAAGCGTAGCCCCAGTTTGAACCACCCTTACCTGAGATTGGTAAGAAGGCATGGGCAATACGAGGACCTAAGTCACGAGCCGGGTTGATAGCGTATCCTGTAGGACCACCTAATGAAAGACCTACCGCCCCTACTATGATACCAACGATCATTGGGTTTAAACCGTCTGAAATTTGGTTTGCACCTAGAGCCATAACCCCAACAACTAATACAGCAGTACCAATAATTTCAGTCATTAAATTCCAAACTGGACTATCAACTTGTGGGCCTGTCGCAAAGGTTCCTAGAATTGAACTTTCCTCTTTAGTTGCTTCAAATTGCTCATGATAAGCTAACCATACAGTGGTAGCACCTAGAATTGCACCAATCATCTGTCCAGCAAGATAAGGAACTACTTCACCCCAAGCAAATGAACCATTGATAGCAAAAGCTATCGTAACCGCAGGGTTTAAGTGGGCAGCTGATAAGAAACCAGAAGCGTACACACCAATAGTAACGGCTAAAGCCCAACCCATCGTGATAACAATCCAGCCGCTATCTTTGGCATTTGACTTACTTAAGTTTACACCAGCGTTAACACCACACCCAAGTACGATTAACAAAAAAGTTCCAATTAATTCACCAATAAATCCATTCATATCAAAACCTCCCATGATTTTATTTATCATCTAATATTGGAAGTACGACGAATGCCGTACCTCCGAACAATGATTTATTTTAAGTATTGTAACTCAGCTTTGGCAATTTCTTCTTCTAATGTTTTGTTCTGTTGATCAGCTGTAGCTTGGTCTAAACCAAAGTGGTCGACGATTGTTTGGCTTACAGCATCTTTCACTTCAAGCATCTTGTCATGTTGGAATAACATTAATGTTGTACGACGTGCGAAGAAGTCTAACGGTGTGTATACGCCTTCTTCTTCTAATGCATAGATTAAGCTAACTGCAATATCCACTGGATAGTCATATTTAGCTGCATATTCCTTAGCTACTGGTAAGTAGGCTACTACACGATTCATGTTTGATCCGTATAATTTAGCCAATTTTAATGATTGACCGTAAGTTAAACCGCGGGCAACACCAACATTAGCAAATTTTTCCATAGCTGTTTCGTAGTTGCTTGGATCAAACTGACCACCAGACACTGGATAAGTCGATGACTGAACTAAATCATAGTTTTTACCACTAAGTTCAGCTACAGCAGGGATTACTTTTTCCATTGCCCCTTTAGCCATCTTACGATAGTCAGTAAGTTTACCACCAGCTAGGGTAAATAATCCTGAGTCAGAAACAGATAAGTCTGAACCGCGTGATACGCTTGATGGGCTTCCATCACCACGTTCAGAAGTATTAGAACCTAAATCTTGTAATTTGTCCTCAACCACGCTACGTTCAACTTTATCTTTGCTGTAGTCATCGAATAAGGTCACTAATTCATCAAATTTACGTTCTGATAAACGACCAGCGTCACCACCATTGTAGTCAGAAGCATTATTTGAATCAATTAAGGGACGTAAACCTGCCCATGAAGCTTCAATATCATTGATCGATAAGTTGGCATTCGGGAAGCGGTGGTTAACAACACGTAATAGGTAATCAACGTCTTCTTGAGTCACTGTTGGGTGCTCAAAGTCACCTGTGTAGTCAGTATCTGTTGTACCAAAGTAGGTTTTGTTTTCACGAGGTAAAACAAAGACCATACGGCCGTCTTGTTCGCCTGTGTCAAAGTAAATTGGTTGTGATACTGTCAATTTAGATTTATCTACGACAAAGTGCACACCTTTTGTTGGACGCATTTGCGCTGGTTTCTCATCAGACCCGTCTAATTGACGGATTGTATCTGACCAAGGACCAGTCGTGTTGATCACAACATGAGATTTCACTGTAAATGTTTCACCAGATAGTAAATCTTCAACTTTAACAGCAACTATTTTGTCATTTTCATATTCAAAACCAACAACTTTAGCGTGGCTTAATAAATCAGCACCATCATCGTTTGCTTGTTTGATATTTTCAATCACTAAACGTGAGTCATTGTTGTTGAAATCTAGGTATTTACCACCACCGATTAAACCCTCAGCCATTAAGTCTGGTTGGCGACTTAAAACTTCATCTTTAGACAACATTTCGTTGGCGTATTGAGAGTCTTTTACACCAGCTAGTGAGTCATAGATATCCATAGCGATTTGTAGGCGTAATGGATTAAACGTCACTTTTGGTTCGTCATATAAAGGCATTAACATTGGGTCTGGTTGAGGGATATGTGGTGCAATGTTATGTACAGTTGCACGCTCAGTTACTGTATCTGAAACCACTTCTAGGTCGAAGTTTTTCAAGTAACGGATACCACCGTGGACTAGTTTAGTTGAACGGCTTGAAGTCCCTTCCGAGAAGTCTTGCATGTCCACTAAGGCCGTTTTTAGGCCTGATGCAGCAGCTTGAATCGCTACACCAGCACCTGTGATACCGCCTCCAATAATGAATAAATCATATTGGTTTTCTTTTAATTGTTCGACTGTTTCTTTTCTATACTTAAATGATAATTTAGGCATTAAAACTATACCTCCTACGTATTAGTCGTTTGCTTCTTCTTTAAAATATTGTGAGTATGCACGTGTAGCACGAACTGCATTTGTCCAACCCGCATATAGATTTTCTTTATGTGAGCCATTCATTTTCGGTTCGAAAGTTTGTCCTGGTTGGGTAAACGATTTCAATTCGTCTATATCTTTCCAGTAACCAACTGCTAACCCTGCTAGATAAGCAGCACCCAAAGCAGTTGTTTCAAGGTTTGCAGCACGAGCAATTTCGATACCAGTAATGTCTGATTGGAATTGCATCAAGTAACCATTCATTGCTGCACCACCATCAACTTTTAGTAATGGAATATCGATACCAGTATCCTTATTCATTGTATCAGTAATGTCACGAACTTGGTATGCAATTGATTGTAAAGTTGCTTTGGCGAAGTCAGCTTTTGTCGTCCCGCGTGTGATACCAAATGCTGCACCACGAGCGTCAGAATCCCAGTATGGCGCACCCAACCCAGTAAAGGCTGGTACTAAGTAGACTTCATCTTCATTTGTTGATTGATTGGCTAAAGCTTCAGTCTCAGCAGCATTATCAATTAACTCTAAACCATCGCGAATCCATTGAATCGCTGAACCAGCAACGAATACAGACCCTTCTAAGGCGTACGTTACCTTGTCGCCAATCACAAAACCAACTGTTGTTAATAGGTTATTTTGCGATAGTTTCAACTCGCTACCCGCATTCATCACGATGAAGGCACCAGTACCGTAAGTTGATTTCACTGTACCTTCTTCAGTTGCTAATTGACCAAATAGTGCCCCTTGTTGGTCCCCAACCATACCAGAAATGGGTACTTCATAGCCATAGAAGTGGAAGCCAACAGTATGACCGTAAACCTCTGAGTTTGAGCGAATTTCTGGCATCATGACTTTTGGAATGTCTAGCATAGCTAACATTTCATCATCCCACTCAAGTTTCTCAATATTCATTAACATGGTACGAGAGGCATTAGAGTAGTCAGTCGCATGGACTTCACCATTGGTTAATTTCCATAATAGCCAAGTATCGATCGTACCAAATAGCAATTCGCCTTTTTCGGCACGCTCTTGGGCACCTTCAACGTGGTCTAAAATCCAACGAATTTTGGTCGCTGAGAAATAAGCATCCACCACTAAACCAGTGTGTTGTTGGATTTTTTCTTTCAATCCTTGTTCAATTAGGTTGTCAGAGATGGGTGCAGATTGACGAGATTGCCATACGATCGCGTTATAGATTGGTTTACCCGTTTCTTTGTCCCAAACAACAGTTGTTTCTCGTTGGTTGGTAATCCCAATACCAGCGATTTGGTCCGGACGTAAGCCCCCATCGATAAAGGCACCTGCGATAACTGCTTGCACTGAATTCCAAATTTCATTGGCATTGTGTTCAACCCAACCAGATTTAGGGAAAATTTGCTCGAATTCTTTTTGACTAGAAGCAATAGGTTCAGCCTTATGGTTGTAAATTACAGCCCGTGATGAAGTTGTCCCTTGGTCGATTGCCATAATGTATTTTTCTTGTTCACTCATTAAAAATCCTCCTATAAATTGAAAATTATCGGTAAATAAGCGCTTTCATTACTTAGAAACTATAACCCATAAAAATGAAAAATGCTAGAAAATTGATTTAAAAAAATACAAATGTGCATTGCAAAATATTGACGTCAAGTCCTAAAAGTGGCGATAAATCTATAAAAAAGGGATGCGCTTACATAGCGCAACCCCCTTTGTTTTAACCAGATTAAAACAAAATTGTATATACAAGTGGTGGTTAGAATTTTCGCCAAGTGGATCTGGATAATAAAATGACCACTGGATAAATTTCTAGACGGCCGATAATCATCCCTACTGACATGACGATTTTTGAAAAATCAGACAAGGACGCATAATCTTGTGACGGCCCTAGTAAATCAAGGGACCCACCGATATTTGAAATAGTGGCAATAGTCGCTGAGAATGCGGATGAAAAGTTCTGTGCATCAAATGACAAAACCACCAGGATTAAAACGAATACGGCTAGATAGGTCATCAGATAGTAAACAATTCCGTAGTGGACATTTTTCTCGATACGTTTGCCGTTATAGGTCATAGGAATCACCCTATTTGGTGCAAGTAAATGCTGGATTTCACGTTTAATAGACCGCAAATAAATGCCTATACGGATAACTTTGAGACCGGACGCTGTAGACCCTGACATGCCACCGACAAACATCAACAATAGAATGGTGGTATGGGCAGCTATCGGCCATTCTAGTATATCTACTGTGGTATAAGCAGTAGTTGACATGATGGACACGATATTAAAGAGCACATCGTGTATCATACGGAAGAAGTTATCGTAATAAGGGATTAAGGCCAAGGAAATAATGGCTAAGGCCCCTAAAATGATATAGATATACCATTTCAACTCTTCGTCTTTAAAGATTTCCTTCCAACGTCTTTCGTAAGCAAGGTAGAAGAAGTTGAAATTTAAACCAAAGGTAAACATGGCGACCAACAAAATCGTTTCAACAACCCTTGAATCGTAATGAGCGATGGAGCTAGGATAGATGTTAAAGCCCCCTGTTCCGGCCGTCCCCATAGACAGTAGCATGGATTCAAACCATGGTACACCGGCCATCCAAAGTAAGACCGCGAATACGACCGTTAGAAGTAAATAAATAAAGTACAAGATATAAATCGATGAGGAGACCCTAGATTCAAGCTTACCTGTCGCTGGTCCCGGTAACTCCGCTCGCATGACGTATACCCCTTTTGCTCCCATATTTGGGACGATATAAAGAAGGAAAATCAACATCCCCATACCCCCTACTAGTAAGGTAAAGGACCGCCAGAACATCAAGGATTCGGGTAATACGTCAAGTGTGTCGACTAGGACACTGGCCCCAGTGGTGGTAAAACCGGATACCGCTTCAAATAAGGCGTCGACAAAGGAATAGACAGCGCCTGACAAATAGAATGGTAAGGCCCCAAACAAGGAAATCAAAAACCAAGATAAGGAGACTAATACGAAACCTTCTCGGGCAAAGAACACGTCTTTCTCTGGTTGTCTAAAGGACATGACTTTACCGACAATAAAGGTAATGATCATGGAGATGACAAAGGATAAGATCACCTTGATACCGTTTTGGTAGATGACAGCTACGAATAATGATGGCAGCATCAATAGCGATAAGACCATGAGTAGCCGGCCAATTAAATATTGAATGTAGGGCCAATTCATTCGCTATCTCTCCTATTCTTGTTTACCACGATGTCATTAAAGTTCCGAATTTGGTCTTCGGTATCGATAACTAGGACATGGTCACCAGGAATAAAGGTATCGTCCCCACTTGGAATAACCATTTCCTTGTTGCGGACGATTAAACCAATCATCAAACCTGGTCTAAAAGTCATATCTTTGATCGGTATGCCAAGGATTTTACAATCTGGGCTCAACACGAATTCTAGGACGGCTGTTTTATTGTCTGATAAACGGGCATAGTGCTCTAACTTATCGGATTGAGTAGAGGCAATTGAGCGAACATGACGGGTTACCGCATCTACAATTGCCTTTCTAGGAGATAAAATCACGTCTAGTTTACTATCATCAATCAACCGGATTAACCCTGGACGGTTGACTTTGGTAATGGTTTTGCGAACGCCGGCATTTTTCCCGTATAACGACACCATCAAGTTCTCTTCGTCTGAGTTGGTTAGGGTCAGCAAGAGGTCAAAATTTTCTACTCGCTGTTCATTTAAGACATACTGGTCAGTTCCATCATCATAGATAACTTCTGTATTAGTAAATTGATTAGCTAATTCAGAAGCCCGGTTCTTATCCAGCTCGATCAAACGGGTATGAATCCCCCTAGCATGGAGTACTGGAATCAGATAGTGGTTAATCCGGCTTCCCCCAACAATTAGGGCGGATCGATATCGTTTGACTTTCTTATGGCCAGCAGCAATGAAAAAGTCCTGTAAAGCTTTACGTTTGGCGAAAATCTCTACAAAGTCCCCTGATAATAAGATTGAATTTCCATCTGGAATAAGGGTTTCCCCGTTACGTTCAACTGCCACCACAATCACTTCTGGAATAAAACGACGAATGTCGCGAATATACTGGTTGACGATTCGTGACTTCTCCATAATCCGCACTTTAATCAGGTGCATACGGTCATGGTAAAAAGGCTCCACAAAGGTTGCTGACGGGTAATCGATGACTTGAATAATATCATTTGCTGCAGCCCTATCCTGGTTAATTAGGTAATCAATGCCAAGATTGGATTGGATAAAACCTTGTTGCGCTGTAAAGGCCTGGTTACGCACGCGGACAATTAAAAAATCTGCTCCCAAAGTTTTGGCAATCATGGCAGAAATAATATTGACCTCATCATGAGGAGAAGCCGCAATAAACACTTGGGCGTTTTGAACATTGGCTTGACGTTGGACTTCAACGTCAACACCGTTACCCACTACCCCCTTGATATCCACCTCATCTATTAAATCATCAATGACCCTCGGATCGTTATCAATTAAGGTCAGGTTGTGACCTTCTTTAATTAACCTATGAAGGATCTCCTCCCCAAGTTTTCCCCCTCCTACAACGACAATATCCATATGTCCTCCTAAAACCTGCGATAAAAGTTATGGTGAGAATGCACAAAATGCCTCCTAAACATATTGTTTGGAAGGCACTTCGCGATTTTACCTAAAGATCTTAATTAAAATGTTGCTTCTAATGGTGGTACAACTTGTTTTTTACGTGATACAACGCCTGGTAAAGCAATTTGGTTGTCATTCACTTGACCGCCAAAGGCTTGTTCAGCATGTTGCATAAAGTCTTCAGAACCTACTAAAAGACCTTCTGAATCACTTGTTAAAATGTTTGTTACCACTAATAAGAATGCAGCATATTCGTTTTCAGATACTAAGTCTTTCATTGCTGAAATCACTTCGTCTTTACGTTTCAAGACATCGTCAACATCGACAACATTGATTTGACCAATACGTACTGGTTTACCGTCCATTTCAAACGATTTGGCATCGCCATCAGCAATTTCACTTGCAGATTTAGCGTCTACGTTTGTACCTGATTTCAATAAAGCTAAACCGTAAGCTTCAACATCGACGCCAGCAATCTCAGCTAAAGCTAAACCAACTTTCTTATCTTTTTCAGTTGTTGTTGGTGATTTGAATAATAAAGTATCAGAGATGATAGCCGATAGCATCAAACCAGCGATTTCTTTAGGGATTTCGATGCCTTTTTCTTGGAACAATTCGAAAATAATTGTTTGAGAACAACCGTACGGTTTTGCAATGAAAGTTAATGGTGCGGCACTTGTGAAATCACCAATTTTGTGGTGGTCAACAACTGAATGTACTTCAACTTCTGCTAAGTCGGCAACTGATTGTTGTGACTCGTTGTGGTCTACTAAAGCAACTGTATCGGTTTGCGTTCCAATAGATTCAATTACACGTGGGGCCTCTTGACCAAATTCATTCAAGGCATAGGCAGTTTCTTCGTTAACTTGTCCTAAAGCAACCGCTTCTGCTTCAAGTCCTTGTTGGTTTAATAAGTAGGCATATGAGATAGCAGATGTAATGGCATCTGTATCTGGATTTTGATGTCCGAAAACTAAAATTTTATTCACGTTTATTGCTCCTTTTTGAATTCAATGATAATCACATTTTAACATAGATTAATTCGAAAAAAGGAACTTTTCGAAAAATCCGAAAAATTCCTTTTAAGTTGATTTTTTGACTTTATTTCAAGTGATAATTGCCTAAAATTCTTGATACACCGCTGGATCTTGGTTGGCTGCACGGCCATCTGGCTTATCTAAACGATCAAATACGGCCAAGTCTTCTTCATCCAGTTTGAAGTCAAAGAAGTCTAAATTTTCAATTTGACGCGCTTTCTTGCTTGATTTAGGAATTGGCATAGCCCCTAGCTGGGTTTGCCAGCGTAAAATAGTTTGACCAGCCGACTTACCGTATTTAGCAGCTACCGCTTTGATGTCTTCATTTTCTAAAACTGACTTATCAATTTTTTCATTTGCCCGAACAAAAGGTGACCAAGATTGAGTAATAATGCCCTTCTCCTCATGGTAAGCGCGTTGCGTTTTTTGTTGGAAGTAAGGGTGCATTTCTACTTGGTTAACAACCGGTAAGACACCAGTTTCACGATCAATGCGGTCAATATGTTCTGGTAAGAAGTTGCTGACACCTAGATTTTTGATGTAGCCACGTCTTTGGGCTTCAATCAGTGCTTGCCAAGCTTCAACATAGTGGTCTTCTTTTGGATTTGGCCAGTGAATCAAGTAAAAGTCATAGTAGTCTAAGTTAGCCCGCATTAATGATTCTTGAATAGTCACTAAGGCATCATCATATTTGTGGTAACGACCTGGTAATTTTGAAGCTACTTGAATCTCGTCTCTTGGAATACCAGATCGGCGAATAGCTTCACCTACTGTTGCTTCATTTTCATAGTTGTAGGCTGAATCTAGGTAACGGTAACCTACTTCTAAGGCTGACTGGATAGCATCTACCCCATCATATCCTTTAAGTTTATAGGTACCAAAGCCAATTTGTGGGACTTGGGTTCCGTCATGCGCTGTATAAGTTGGTATTGTCATCGAAAAACTCCCTTCAAATTCAAAGTTCTACTCTTAGTTTACCACTAACTCATTTAAGACCAAATCATTTGCTTGTGCGGGACTTTAAATATTGAAGCAAGGGCAAGCGCACCCTACTTGTTAAACTACTTGTTTTACAATAACGGATACCCCTTGACCGCCACCTACACATAAGGTCGCTAAACCATAAACTGACTGACGTTTTTGCATTTCATGGATCAAGGTAACCAAAATACGGGCGCCTGAAGCACCAATCGGATGACCAAGGGCAATTGCACCACCATTCACGTTAACCTTGTCAGCTGGCAATTCTAGGCTTGTGGTTACACATAAAGCTTGGGATGCAAAGGCTTCATTGGCCTCAATTAAATCTAGTTCTTCTGCCGTAATATTGGCCTTTTCTAAGGCCTTGATTGTTGTTGGGATTGGGCCTGTCCCCATAATTGAAGGATCTACACCACCCGTTGCGTAAGAAGCAATAGATACCATGGGTTTAAGCCCTAGTTCATCGGCCTTACGCTTAGACATCAAGACAAGCATTGCTGCTCCATCATTGATACTTGATGAATTACCTGCTGTCACTGTTCCCTCCTCTTTAAAGGCGGGGTGCAATTTACCCAAACGTTTTGCTGTAATACCCGAACGTGGCCCCTCATCTTCAGTCACAACTTGAGTGCCATTTTTTTGTTGGATGGTCACTGGGACGATTTCATCGGCAAAACGTTCAGCTTCTTTCGCTGCAACAGCCTTGATTTGGCTAGCGGCTGCAAATTCATCTTGTGCTTCACGGGAAATCCCGTATTGGTTTGCAATATTTTCTGCTGTAATCCCCATCGCTTCGTTTGAAAAGGCATCAGTTAGACCATCGTTTTGCATTGTGTCAATCATTTGACCGTTGCCCATACGCTGACCCCAACGAGCGGAATCAACCACGTAAGGTGCACGAGTCATATTTTCCGTACCACCTGCGACAACAATTTCAGCATCCCCAAGCATGATAGCTTGTGCGCCCATCATGACAGTACGCAATCCTGAACCACAAACTTGGTTAATGGTTACGGCAGTTGATTCGTTAGACAAACCTGATTTTAGGGCGACTTGGCGGGCAACGTTTTGGCCAAGTCCTGCACTTAATACATTCCCCAATATCACTTGCTCAACTTTTGTTGGGTCTAAATCAATTGAAGCGAGTGTTTCTTTTAATACTTCCACCCCTAAATCAACGGCTGAAATGCCTTTAAATTGGCCACCAAATTTTCCAATTGCAGAACGTTTCGCTGCAACAATGACTACTTCTTCCATAAAACTCTCCTTTATCATTTATTCATTTTCTTGAGTTAAATACGTGAATAAATGTTTATCTCTTTCATTATAGCGAAGACTGCTACTAATATCTAGTTATGAATACTAAGTTAAGTAATTATCGTTTTTTCTCTAATCTTAGCCTATAACAAAACGTCTACCAAAACAATAAAATTTTGGCAGACGTTCGGATTCTTAATTGAAAATTTATTTTTCAGGATTAAAAGACGTGAAGTCGATCAACGGCGTTACTAAACTAATTTGACCATGTTCTTTCTCGTCTACAAGCATAGATCCGTTTGAATAACGGTTGGCAATTGCCACGTCACCAGCTCTAAAGGTTTCCCGATGAGATTCGCTTGTAACAACTTCAAACATTTGATTAGTATCAATGACTTCAAAGGCAGCAACAAACCGATGTGGGTTTGATTTCAATTCTTTTAAGGCCACTAAACCACGCTTAGCACGACCAAGAACGTTAATTTCAGACCATTTCAATCGTTTCATATGCCCTCTTTGGGTCACCATCATCAATTGCAAGTTATCCTCTGGAACAGCTGCGTATGCCAATCCAACCACATAATCATCTTGTTTCAGGTTAATGGATTTAACCCCTTTAGCACGCGCACCAACAATTGAAATTTCATCAATACTGTATCTTAAGGTAAAACCAAAATGCGTTACTAAGATAACTTGGGCTTGGCTTTGGTCAGTTGTGCCGTCAATACGGTAGACACCAATTACTTGGTCAGTGTCAGAAGATAAATTCATCGCTAAAGATGATTTGTTTTTATGACCGCGGAATTCTTTGAATTCTGACAAGGCCGTTTGTTTAATCATACCAGCCGCTGATGCGAGCAAGAGGTTATCTTTGCTATTTTCATCGTATTTAAAGACACCGATAATTGATTCGTCACTCGCAAAAGCAATTCTTTGCGAAACATGCTCCCCTAAGTCTTTCCAACGGATGTCTTGTAATTCATAAACTGGTTGGAAGATGTAGTTCCCTTTATTGGTTATGAATACTAATTGATCCAAAGTAGACATTTTTTCAAGGAATTGGACATGATCTCCGTCCCGTAAACCAACTTCTTCAATACCAGAAGCTTTAAACGACCGCAGACTAGATCGTTTGATATAACCACCGCGGGTAACTACAACGACAACGTCTTCTTCAGGAATTAATAATTGTTTCTTCACGATGACTTCTTGGATTTCGTCTTGAATCTCAGTGCGACGTTCAGAAGCATAAGCTTTCTTAATCGCTTTGAGTTCAGACTTCATCCGGCCGTATAGGACTTTGTCGTCAGATAAGATCGCTTGGTAAGCAGCAATATCTTCGTTTAATTGTAGTCGTTCATTCTCCAAGGCAGTAACGTCTGTATTAGTTAAACGGTACAATTGTAGGCTTACGATAGCTTCTGCTTGGGCTTCTGAAAAATCAAAAGCTTCAATCAAGTTGTATTTAGAGTCTGATTTATTCTTAGAATTTCTAATCGTCGCAATCACTTGGTCTAAAATAGACATAGCTTTGACCAACCCGTCTACGATATGTAAACGACGTTGGGCCTTGTTTAAATCAAAGGTTGTCCGACGACGAATAATTTCATACCGGTGGCCGATATAAGCATTTAAAGCTTCTCTAATCCCGACTAATTCAGGACGTTGGTCATTAATGGCCACCATGTTGAAGTTATAGTTAATTTGCAGATCAGAATTTTTGTAGAAGTAGTTTAGGATCGCCTCAGAACTCGCATCCTTTTTCAATTCAATCACGATTTGTAGGCCGTTACGATCTGTTTCATCGCGAACTTCTTGAATCCCGTCAATTGACCGGTTCAACCGTAACTCATCCATCCGGCGCACTAGGTTAGCCTTATTCACTTCATATGGAATTTCCGTGATCACGATTTTCTCTTTACCACCGCGATCTGTTTCAATATCGTGTTTAGACCGAACAACGACTTTCCCGCGTCCAGAAGTATAAGCTTTCTTCAACTCTTCTTTCCCTTGGATAATAGCCCCTGTTGGGAAATCTGGACCAGGAACAAAGTCCATCAACTTGTTGATTGTGGCATTTGGATGGTCGATTAAATAAGTTGTTGCATCAATAATTTCACCTAGATTATGCGGCGGAATTTCAGTGGCGTAACCCGCTGAAATTCCAGTTGCCCCGTTAACCAAAAGGTTTGGGAAACCTGCCGGTAAAACAGTTGGTTCTTCAGCCGTGTCATCAAAGTTTAGGATCATTTCGACCGTGTCTTTATCAAGATCACGCAATAATTCATCGGCAATCTTTGATAAACGGGCTTCTGTATACCGCATGGCAGCTGCAGAGTCACCGTCCATAGACCCGTTATTCCCGTGCATTTCTACTAAAACTTCACGGTTCTTCCAGTCTTGAGACATTCGGACCATGGCTTCATAAACTGATGAATCACCGTGTGGGTGGTAGTTACCAATTACATTACCGACTGTTTTGGCCGATTTACGGAAGTTTGAAGAAGAAGTATTCCCCTCTTGAAACATCGCGAATAAAATCCGGCGTTGTACTGGTTTTAATCCATCCCGAATATCAGGTAGCGCCCGGTCTTGGATGATGTATTTAGAATACCGTCCAAAACGGTCACCCATTACCTCTTCTAATGTTAATTTTTGAATTTCAACCATTAATAATCACCATCTTCATCGAATAAATTAATTTGCCCACCAGCTAAGTCATCCACATCTTCGTTAGCAGTGACACTGGTTTGATTTTGGTTTTCTAAAATCTCGACAACTTCCTCCTTGTCGCCAGCATCATTATCTGAGGCATTTTCAAGTAGGGTATCTTCTTCATCCATGGTGAAGGCCACATTGTCTTCAATCCATTTCCGTCTGGGTTCAACCTTATTCCCCATTAAAACAGATACCCGTTTTTCAGCTAGGGATAAATCGTCAATTGTTACCCGGACTAGGGTACGTGTTTCAGGATCCATAGTCGTTTCCCATAATTGGTCCGCATTCATCTCACCCAAACCTTTGTACCGTTGTAAGATATAGCCTTTGCCGACTTTATCAGTCACAGTTTTTAACTCGTCATCCGTCCAAGCATATTCAGTGATCTCGTTTTTCCCTTTACCCTTAGACACCTTATACAATGGTGGCATAGCAAGATAGACTTTACCCGCCTCTACTAAAGGTTTCATATAGCGGAAGAAGAAGGTTAACAGTAGCACCTGGATATGGGCCCCATCGGTATCGGCATCGGTCATGATGATGACTTTATCGTAGTTGGCATCCTCAACCTCAAATTCAGCCCCAACACCTGCACCAATGGTATAGATAATGGTGTTCAACTCTTCATTTTTTAAAATATCTTGTATGCTGGCTTTTTCAGTGTTTAATACCTTACCACGTAATGGCAAGATCGCCTGGAATTTACGGTCCCGCCCTTGTTTAGCCGAACCGCCGGCAGAATCCCCCTCCACTAGGAAAAGTTCATTCTTCTTGGCGTTACGTCCCTGTGCAGGGGTTAATTTACCAGATAATAGGACTTCCTTACGTTTCCCCTTAGCGCCACGTGACGCTTCACGGGCTTTACGGGCAGCATCTCTTGCTTCACGTGCTTTTAAAGCTTTACGGACCAGCATTTGTGCTGTTTCTCCGTTTTCAATTAGATAAACTGCTAAGTTTTCAGATACGATTTTATCAGAAGCTGAACGCGCTTGTGGTGTTCCTAATTTAGACTTGGTTTGCCCTTCAAACTGCAAGATTTCTTCAGGAACCCGTAGCGATAAGACAGCTGTATACCCTTCTCGTACGTCAGATCCTTCAAGGTTCTTTTCTTTAGTCTTCAACAAGTCCACCTTACGGGCGTATTCATTGAAAGACTTAGTTAAACCTGTTCGCATCCCCGATTCATGGGTCCCGCCATCTGCAGTTCTTACATTATTGACGAAGGATAAGACGGTTTCCGAATAGCCATCGTTATATTGGAAGGCCAATTCGATCTCAATCCCGTTTTCAACCCCTTGGAAAAAGACGACATCATGTAAAACGTCCTTGTCTTCATTTAAGTAATCGACAAACGCCTTGATCCCTTCTGCATAATGGAAGGTTTCCTCAGTTTCGTTGATTTCATCAATAAAGTCGATACGTAAGTCTTTTAATAAAAAGGCTGATTCCCGTAAGTGTTCCCGAATAGTTGAGGGGTCAAATTTAATATTGCCAAAGATTTCAGCATCCGGATAAAATTGAATTTTAGTGCCGGTGTTTTTGCTTTTAAAGACTTTTGTTTTGGGTTTGCTTGGTTTACCACCATTGGTAAATTCTTGGTAGTATTCCTTGCCATCCCGGTGAACTGTGGCAATAAATTTGCTGGACAAGGCATTTACTACAGATGAACCTACACCGTGTAGCCCCCCTGAAGTTTTATAACCTGAACCACCGAATTTACCACCGGCATGAAGGACCGTCAAGATGACCTCAACAGTCGGTTTACCGCTAGTATGTTTACCAATCGGCATCCCACGTCCATTATCAGTAACAATTGCTGAACCATCTTTAGCAAGGGTTACTGTAATATGGTCAGCGTACCCACTCAAGGCCTCGTCAATTGAGTTATCGACAATCTCATACACTAAATGGTGTAAACCACGTGCATCTGTTGACCCGATATACATACCAGGACGTTTTCTAACTGCTTCCAGGCCCTCTAATACCTGTATCGAACTTTCATCATAAGTTGATTTATTATTTTGGTTTGTTGGTTTGGCCAAATCGTTTACCCCACTTTCAATCTTTTTCATCATATATTAAAACCGCTGATTTGCCAAATAGAATCAATATCAATAGGCCCATTTATTTGCGGGCAACTCATCCATTATAGCCTAAAATATTCGAAAGGAAAAAAATTCTTAGAAAAATTTTGATTTTTCATCACTAGCTAATTAGACCTGTAATATTTAAATTTATCTCATATAACTGTATTCTTTCCAATTAATGATATAATAAAAGGAGTCCACAGATTTATTGAAAGGAATTAAATCATGTTAACGATTCTATTACTAGTCGTCGCTTATCTATTGGGGTCTATTCCCTTTGGTTTAGTTGTCGGCAAACTCATCTATAAAAAAGATATTCGCCAATTCGGCTCAGGAAATATTGGTACAACAAATGCCTTCCGAGCTTTTGGCACCACCGGAGGCGTCCTTGTTTTCATCTGTGATATGGTAAAAGGGGCAATCCCCGTCTTACTAGCTATCTGGTTGAATCCTGGCTTACACCCTTTACTATTTGGTGGCATGGCCATCGTTGGTCACTCATTCCCACTATTCCTGAAATTTAATGGTGGTAAAGCAGTAGCAACCTCGTTCGGTGTAGTTTTAGCCTATCAGCCGGTATTTGCCTTGATTTCAATCGCATCATTTTTTGTATCCTTATTCATCACGAGTATGGTAAGCTTCTCTTCAATCTTTGCAGTGATTTTTGCAACGATTTTAAGCTTATTCTACCAAGACTTGGGCTTAACAATTGCGACTGTTTTAGTTTTAATTCTAGTTGTTGTCCGTCATAAAGATAACATTAAACGGATTCGTCAAGGGACAGAGTCAAAAGTACCCTTTGGTTTAAACAAAGGCAAGAAAAAATAAATCAATCAAAATCAATAAAATAAAGAGCGATCCCAGATTTGTACTTCAACAAGCTAATCTTTGGGATGCTCTTTTTTCTTTTTGGCATGGGGATGAAACTGTAGGTAGTTGTCCCGTAATTTTTCTTTTGATAAATGGGTGTAAATTTGTGTAGTGGATAAGGAAGCATGGCCTAGTAGTTCCTGAACAGTTCTTATATCCGCCCCATTGTTGAGTAAATGAGTGGCAAATGAATGTCGCAATTTATGGGGGTGGATGGACAAGGTGGTGGCTGACTTTTTGACCATTTGGTCTAAAATGTAGGCAATTCCCTGGCTAGTCAACTGTTCGCCCTTGTAATTGACGAACAAGAACATGTGTTCGTTATCCTCGTAATGTCCCTTAGCCATGAGCTGGCTTCTGCCATTTTCCAGGTAATCTACTAAGGCGTCGTGGCAAAATGACCCAATTGGTACATATCGGTCTTTGTTGCCTTTCCCACGCAAGAGGACCATATCGGCTGTTAAGTCTACTTGATTGATGGCTAAGTCTCTTACTTCAGAAACCCGGGCTCCTGTCCCATACAAGAATTCTAACAAGGCACGGTTTCTAAGGGCAATTGGATCGTTTCCTTGGACAGAATCAAATAATGACTGAATTTCTGATTCGTAGAAAAAATCAGGCAATTTAAGGCCTGTTTTAGCAGTTTTCACATAATTAAATGGGTTTTCACTGACCAATTCACGATCAAGCAGCAAATTGTAGGCAGAACGCAAACTGGATAGGTGGCGGGAAATAGATTTCCTTGACAGACCACCCCGCTGCAAATTACCTAGGTAGATCCGGATATCCCTGTAAGCCACTTGGTCTAATTGGGCTATACCCGCATCCTTCATAAATGCTTGAAAGTTGTCTAAATCAGCCATGTAAGCCTTAATGGTTTCTGGTGAATATTGTCTTTCATGGGTTAAATAGTCGCTGAATAAACTTTTAATGTCATCTTTTGGCATTAAAAAACACCCTCTCTATTAGTGGCTAAAATATACCACAACAAAAAGGATGTTTTCAAATTTTGACATCATTATTAGAAGGCTTACGCTTCTACTGCTTCACCTTTTTGCACGTCTTCTTCGTAGTCACCGTTTGGACAAACGATTTGTTTACCACCACGGATTTTCTTCTCAACCAAGTAATGGTCACATTTTGGACATGCACGACCGATTGGTTTGTTCCAGTCAGTGAAGTCACAGTCTGGGTATCTAGAGCAACCGTAAAAGATACGATTTTTCTTCGATTTACGTTCAACTACTTGACCTTCATGACATTTCGGACAAGTTACACCTATCTCTTTTACAATAGCTTCGGTGTGGCGACAGTCTGGGAAGTTGGCACAAGCATAGAATTTCCCAAAACGACCCATTTTAATGACCATTTCACCGCCATCAACTGGACATTTAAAGCCAGCTGGTTCATCTTTGATTTCAATTTTTTCCATTTCCACTTCCGCTTTTTCAAGCTCTTTATGGAATGGTTTAAAGAAGGCATCAATGACTTCAACCCATTCTTTTTGGTCTGTTTCAATTTCATCTAATTCTTTTTCAAGATCAGCTGTAAATGATGTATCCACGATTTCTGGGAAGAATTCAGTGATCATCTTATCGACAATTTCACCTAGTTCAGTTGGTTCAAATCGTTTGGCTTCTAATTTTACGTAGTAGCGCTTAATCAGTGTTTCGATGGTTGGTGAGTATGTTGATGGACGACCAACGCCATCTTCTTCTAGTTTCTTGATTAAAGAAGCCTCTGTATAGCGAGCTGGTGGTTGGGTGAAGTGTTGACTTGGTTCTAAGTCTTTAGACTTCACTGTTTCACCGTTAACTAATTCTGGTAAGATATTGTCTTTGTTGTTGGCTTCTGTATAAACTTTTTGGTAACCTTCAAACTTAATTTTAGAACCATTTGCTCTAAAAGTCGCTTGGTTTTGTACCAAATCAGCAGATACAGTGTCATAGATGGCTGGTGCCATTAGACTAGCCATAAAACGAGACCAAATCAATGAGTACAAACGGAATTGATCACGAGACAAGTAATCTTTAATAGCATCCGGTGTCCGGTCAGCTGATGAAGGACGAATCGCTTCATGGGCATCTTGTGACCCTTGGGCTTGCTTACTTGCTGCTTGGTAACCTAAATATTCCTTACCATAAGTATTGGTAATATATGATTTTGCACCGGCTTTGGCTGAATCAGAGATACGAGTTGAATCGGTACGCATATAAGTAATCAAACCTACTGGCGCTCCGCTGCCTAGTTTGATCCCTTCATATAGTTGTTGGGCTACCATCATAGTTTTACGGGTCCGGAAGTTTAATTTTTTTGCCGCTTCTTGCTGCATTGATGAGGTGGTAAAAGGTTTTTGCGGGTTACGCTTACGTTCCTTTTCCGTCACGTTTTCAACTGTGAAGTCTTGCGTTTTAATTTCCGCCATGAACGCTTTAACGTCCGCTTCGTTTTTCAAATCAAGTTTTTTACCCTTGAATTTTGAAGCATTAGCTTTAAAGGTCTTACGGTCTTTAATAAATGACCCTTCAACTGTCCAGTACTCCTCAGGTTTGAAAGCACGGATTTCATTTTCCCGGTTGATAATCATATGTAAAGCAACGGATTGTACCCGACCAGCGGATAATCCTTTCTTTACTTTCTTCCATAACATCGGGGATAAATTATAACCTACTAAACGGTCTAACACACGGCGTGCTTGTTGTGCGTCTACAAGGTCCATATTAATTGGACGTGGGTTTGCGATTGCCTCTTTAACAGCTTCTTTGGTTACCTCATTATAGGTTACACGGATTGGGTCTTCAGGGTTTAAGCCTAAGATGTGGGCTAAATGGAAGGCAATTGCTTCCCCTTCACGGTCCGGGTCACTCGCAAGAAAGACTTTTTCAGCTTTCTTTGCATCTTTACGTAACTCTTTAATTAAAGGCCCTTTACCACGGATGTTAATATAGTCCGGTTCATAGTCATTCTCAATATCAATACCCATACGCGATTTTGGTAAATCACGTAAATGACCTTTGCTGGCTACAACTCTATAATTTCTACCTAAGTACTTATCTATAGTTTTGGCTTTCGTCGGAGATTCTACGATTACTAAATATTTATATGCCAACGACAAGCTCCTTTCTGATATCCATTTCTAAATCGCTTTACATATTATGCTAGAAGAATAGCATTTGTCAAATATGAAAATTAATTGCTACAAATGAATATATAACCTAAAGTTAAAATTAGCAAGCAAAATATGCACAATTTATATAGAAGAAAGTTGTTTGTTGGCAAATTGACAGGCAAAGATTAAGTTTTCCTATACATTGAAAAATAAATCGCGCAAGATTTCTGAACCCTGTAATGCCGGCGTTGCGCCGTAGTAAATTAATTGATTGGTCCCTGCAGATAAAGGGTTCGAAATAGGCCCTGGTACTGCAAAAACCTGTCTATTTTCTTGTAAGGCATAATTAGCTGTAATTAAAGAGCCAGATTTTTCTGCCGCTTCAATAACCATAGTCGCTTGACTAAGTCCGGCTATAGCTAGATTTCGGTAAGGGAAATGCCAGCGTTGAATTTTAGCGTGGTTGGGTAGTGGTGAAACGAGCAAATGATTTTGGGCAATGGCTGCCTGCAACTTTAAGTGGTCACTTGGGTATGTAGTCAACAAGCCTGTGCCAATAACGGCAATAGTATCACCATGTGCCATTGCACGTTTGTGGGTATAGGCGTCCACCCCTTTAGCTAAGCCAGAGACAATGACCACTGCTTCACTTAATTCAGGAATCAATTGGTCAATAGCTGACTTACCGTAAGTAGTCATTTGTCTAGACCCCACAACAGCCATTGCTGGTTTTTGAAAAATCGCTACATCACCCTGACAAAATAAAACTAAATTAGGTTGGTAGGTTTGCAGTAAGGCCTTTGGATATGTTTGCGTATTGAGGATGGTCACCGGTTGAATATGATAACGTTTATACAATTTTCTAAAATAAGCAAGTGAATACTTTTGCTTAAACCGTCCCCAAGCCTTTAATTTCTGTGTATCTTGAAGACCTTGTATATGCCTGTCTAAGTCTTCGACACTAGTCACTTGGGCTTGAATCATATCGGCCAATTCCCGGTAGGTAAATATACCAGATTCAAAGGCATAGACTAACATTGATTCCGTCATAGCTAAGACATCTTCCTCATTTTTAAGCATCATATCAATATATGGATTTTCAATTTCAAATAACAAAAAACCACCCCTTTACATGTATATACGTAGGAGGTAGTTGAATTTGACTAATTAGAATGATTTATTTTTACAAATAATTTTTCACCGGCGCAAAGGTCTTGCGGTGAATGGGACTTGGACCATATTTGTCTAAGCCATCTAAATGTTGTTTAGTTCCGTACCCAGCATTGGCTTCAAAACCGTATCCTGGATATAGGTCTGCATATTCTGCCATCAATTTATCCCGGTATTCTTTGGCATAAATGGACGCTGCTGCAATGGCATAAACCGTCGCATCGCCCTTAATAATAGCTTCTTGAGGCGCCTTCTTGTAGTCATTCAAATGGACCGCGTCGATTAAGACATAATCAGGTGCCGGATGCAATTGGTCTAAAGCAGACATCATGGCTTGCTTTGTGGCAATTAAAATATTTGTTTGGTCAATGTCTTCAGCCGTTTGGATCCCGATCGTTTTTGCGATGGCATATTTTTCAATATCTGCCACCAAGGCTTGGCGTTTTGCGTGGGATAACTGTTTAGAATCATTAAAGTAGACAGGTGGCATGTCACTAGGCAAAATAACAGCACTAGTGACAACCGGACCTGCTAAGGGACCACGTCCAACTTCATCCACCCCAGCAATCAATTGATAGCCTTGCTGACGTAATTCGTTTTCTCGCGTTTTTAGCTGTTCAATCTGGTCTAAGATGGCTTGTTGCTTAAGTAAGGCCTTGTCATAGCGTAATAAGGCATTTTGCACCCCTTTACGGCTATCTTCTCGTAAAGCTTGTACGTAGACTGGATCAACCTCATTTGAGGCCAAGTAGGTTTGAATTTGGCCGATTTTTAAATTGCCTAAGTCAGCTAAGTCAAAAGCTGTCTTTTTCTCGTCAGTCATTTAATCACTTACCTCAATATTTTCTGAAATTTGGTATTCTTCAATCCGGTCTAGGGTCATGCGACCCAATTTACCGTCTCGATAGTCACGGATAATCTTGTCTGAAGCCCGGTCGTAGTCTTCTAACATGCCCATACGCTTGGTTAAGGCCATCAATAGGTCTGGATACGGCGGGTGGACGTCTTCAGCCTCGATTGGGTAGTGGCTGCTGATAGCATCCGGGTAATAATGTAGGAAGAATTCTAGGGCGAATAAAGCGACGTCATCCTTATAGAAATGGGTGTCTTTAATCCCACCAGTTAGGGCCAATTTGTCGGCTACTTCCTGGTCTTCAAATTTCGGCCATAAGATACCTGGTGTGTCCAATAGTTCAAAATCTTTATCGATTTTAATCCATTGTTGGCCTTTTGTAACGCCTGGTTTATTCCCTACTTGGGCTTTCTTTTGCTTGGTAAACTGGTTGATAAAGGTTGATTTACCAACGTTTGGAATCCCAATAACCATTACCCGGATCGATTTGTGTAGAATCCCTTTGTTGCGCCACTTGTCTTGGATATCCTGGGTAAAGTCTTTTAGAGCTTGGCGGAAAATTTTCATATCACCTAGTTTTTTAGAATCTAAAGCGATTGCTAATTTGTTTTCGCCACTAAGGGCTTTGACCCATTCTTTGGTTTGTTGCGGGTCGGCCAAATCTTGTTTATTTAAAACAATCATGTGGCGTTTATTTTTAATGATTTCATCTAACATGGGGTTCATACTGGCTGTTGGAATACGGGCGTCCCTAATTTCAAGGACGATATCCACTGCACTAAGTTGACTTTGAACCTCTTTTTTTGCCTTAGCCATATGGCCAGGATACCATTGAATATGTGCCATGGTTAAGCTCCTTTCATTTAAAAAAGTTGGCGTACTTAGCCAACTTTTTAATGCATATTTGTTACTGTGTTTATACCTATCTATTACTATTGTACACTACCGAAGTCGGAAAATGGCCAATATCTAAAGTGAGTTGTTCCTTCCACGCTGTCAGCATCAATAAAACCGAAGTAACGAGAGTCATGAGATACTTCCCGGTTGTCTCCTAATACGAAGTACATGCCTTCTGGCACAGTTGTTTCGCCGGTAATTTCTTCAAGGGTGAAGTCGTTGGTAAAAGTTGTATCATTTGGGAATCGTTCAAAGTAGTGTTCCTTAATAGAATCTAAATAAGGTTCATCAATCGCTTCGCCGTTGATATATAAAACATCATCTTTGTATTCAATTGTGTCACCTGGTACCCCGATAATTCGCTTCACATACTCGTCGCCAGACCCGTCTGGCGCTGGGAAAACGACAATATCTGATTGGTCAATTTCATCCGTTAAACTTAGGACAAACCGGTCCCCATCTATCATTGTGTTAGCCATCGAATCGCCGTCAACTCTAAATGGATAGAAGAAATATGTTCTTACCACCCAGAAGATAACAAGCGCGACCACAACAGAAATCACAACTGAAAATACTTCATCAAAAAACTTTTTCATAAGGTCAATCCTTTTCATTGGGTTCTATTACCCATTCTTTTAGCATATTCATTTGTACCTATAGCACCCTACTATTTTAGCGCTTCTGTCCTTATTATTCCAGAACTTCTACTGCTTTGTCTAGTTGGGTGTCATTAGAAGCAATTAATGCTTGGATAGCCGAAATCATGGCATTCGCTGTTTCTGTATCAATCACACCTGTTTCTGCAAGTCCTTGGTCCGCTTGGAAAGCTAGAACAGCACTTGTTGTATCCTCTGCAAAAACAGCATCTGCTTCGCTATCTTGGTAGCCTAAGGCCACTAGAATCGCTTCAATATTTGAAATCGCTTCTGAAGCATCGCCCTCTTGATAAGTTTGACTCGTATCGATTAAAGTTAAAGAAGCGTAATCCGGTAAGCTAGCTTCAATATCCGGCGTGACCCCTGCTTCATTGATCCAAGTACCATTTGGTGTTAACCATTTGGCAATAGTAATTTTCAGTTCAGAATCAGATTGAAGGGAGAAGACATTTTGCACAGTCCCCTTACCAAAGGTTTGGCTACCAACAACTGATATGCCTGCAGATTCTTGTAGGGCTGCAGCTAGGATTTCTGAAGCTGAAGCAGACCCTTCGTCTACTAATAAGACCACATCTTCATCAACCTGGAAATCGCCGTAATCAGCGTCTGATGCTTCATATACATAAGGATCCGCATCTTTTTCCTGGACTTGCATAATGGTATCTCCATCATTTAAGAACATATTGGCGATTTGTAAGGCAGATGTTAATAAACCACCTGGGTTGCCGCGAACGTCTAAGATAAATTTCTCCGCTCCTTGTGATCTTAAGTCTTCAATAGCTGTAACCAATTCATCGTATGTTGGAGTCGAAAAACTCGTAATTTGAACATAACCAGTGCTTACTTGCCCTTCTAACATTTCGTAATAAACGGTTTGAATTGGCACAGTATCTCTTGTGACAGTCACGTCAAAAGTATCTTCACCACGTTGAATCGTTAAAACAACATCACTGCCTGCTTCACCGCGGATTAAAGCGACTGCTTCGGTTGCGGTATAGCCTTGAATAGACTCTCCGTCAACGGCTGTGATGATATCATTGGCCATTAAGCCGGCTTCTTCAGCAGGGGACCCTTTAATTGGGCTGACAATTTGAATGTAGTCGTCTTTTTCCATAATCTCAGCCCCGATACCTTCAAATGACCCTTCGATGGTCTCATCTAATTGTTGGGCTGATTGATCGGTTAAATACTGAGAATATGGGTCTTCTAGGACTTCTGTCATCCCAGATATAGCCCCGTCAACCACCGCATCTCGGTCCACATCTTCCACGTAGTCTCCCACAATGGTAGAGAAGGCAGCTTGAATTTTCTGGATTTCACTGGTGGTTAGCGCCGTACTTGAAGACCCTGTAATAACACTTTGACCAGGCAAACGACCAGTTAAGACGTAAGATGTCCCAACAAAAGTTCCCCCACCAACGATAAGGATGGTCAGGATATAAACTAGCCAAGAAATACCGCGTTTTTTAGGTTTTTGGTCATTATCAGGCTCATGTCCTTCTAGACCACTTGCATCTGTGTGGCTTTGACCACTTGAATAAACTTCTTGCTCAGTAACTGCTTTTTTATCTAATTGTTCATTGTTATTTACTTTGTTTTTTAAATCTTCATTTTCTGACATATGATTCACTACTTTCTGATAGACATGTTGGTCTCAAATATTTACCCAATATTTCCTCCTACACCAGATATTTATCGGCGTAGGATTGCCAAACTTCATCAAATGTCGATACGTAATTAGAATAGCGTTGGTTTAATTCAATATAATTGCTAATTGTTTCAAAATCGCTAGCTGATTTCGGAAAATCGCCATCTAAAAAGACCAGCTCAGCAAACTGCGCCTGCTGGTCACTCTCTAGTAAATCGGCATTTCTAAATATTTGTACATAATGATAAAAGGACTGCGTAATCATCACTCTTTCTAATAGTTGACTATATTACTGGTTACCTTCCGCCTCTGTCGCGATTTGTTCCTCGATATAGGTCAATGGCACATCCAGTAAGATGTTGATTTCATCGTTAGCCAAGTCAATATCACTGGCCCGAATCGCAAAATCCATGTCTTCAGACACTTGGTCCAATCGGATAATAATCTGCTCTTCACCGGATAAAACTTGTAGTGGTAAATCTGTAGGTAGGGTCAATTGAAAAATAGCCAGTACTGTTGAAGTTGGCAATTGTAAGCCCGCCAATTCAATATTAGTCACGTCAATGGCAATATTCCCATCTTCCATGACTGACGGCTGCCCTTGCATGGTATAAGCCACTTGAGTCCCCAATGCGTCTATTAGACCAGCAAATGATACCTGGTCATCCACCGTTAACTGATAAGGTACATCCTCCCCACCGATTACTGCTGATACCAGTCGGTTAAAGGAAATAGTCGACAGGCTGGCTTCAGCTGTAATCGTTTCGTCACTTGCTTCTTCTATCGTTACTGGCTCACTCAAGCTGGCAGTTTCCTGACTCGCTGTTTGGATAAAAAGATAAAAGCCAATGACAGGCACTAAAATAGCCAAAAGTAATAGCCAAAAGGCCCACTTCCAAGGATTGAATGGTTTTTTAGTATTCGTATTCGTTTGCTTAGCCAATTAACTTACTCCTTCTTCTAATCCTCATCCACTTTTCGGTAGAATACGAATTTGTGTGGGTAGGCATTTTTCTCATCTACCATCCCTTCAATCACCTCGTAAGCTTCAAAGTCATCTAGGTTTGGGTCAAAATGGACATCCCCATCAAATTCATGGTTAATTGTTGTCACGCGTAATTCAGAAATATAAGGCCAAAATAGACGGTAAATAGAGTGTCCTCCCATAATAATCACATCTTCTTTTTCAGATAGCGCCAAAATGTTATCGATAGAATCGGTTAATTCAACATCCGTTTGGTCATAGTCTGATTCAAAAGGGGATTTCTGGCGGGTAATGATAATATTGTGACGGTTTGGTAATGGCTTATAATCCAAACCTGCGAATGTCTTACGGCCCATCACAACAGTCTTACCAACTGTTTGGTCTTTAAAAAACTTCAAGTCATTGGGTAAGTACCAAGGTAGTTTGCCACCTTTTCCGATCAAATGGTTGATATCTTGTGCCCAGATTGCAATTAACATAGTAATTCCTCCTTATCAGCTTGTGACAGAAATAGGTCTTGATTGTTATCTATTATTATACCGCTACTGGTGCCTTAATTGCATTATGAGCTTTATAACCTTTAACTTTAATATCATCTTTTTCTAGATCAAAGATAGATTTGCCTTCGCCACCAATTTCTAAAGTCGGTAGGTCAAGTGGTTGACGGCTTAATTGCTCATATACTTGGTCAAAATGGTTGTTGTATATATGCGCATCTCCAAAGGTATGAACATAGTCACCAACCTCTAAACCTGCCTCACGGGCCAATAAATGCGTCAATAAAGCATAAGAGGCGATATTAAATGGTACACCTAAAAAGGCATCGCCAGAACGTTGGTAGAGTTGGCAAGATAACTTACCATCTTGAACGTAGAATTGACTCATTGTATGACAAGGTGGTAAAGCCATATCTGGCACGTCTTCTGGGTTCCAAGCTGAAAGCATTATCCGCCGTGAATCTGGGTTATGTTTCAATTGGTCGATAATATTAGCGATTTGATCAATGGAGTCACCCTCACGTGTCTCCCAATGACGCCATTGTTTACCATAAACATTCCCTAATTCACCAAACTCTTTAGCGAAATCATCATCTTCTAAGATGCGTTGGCAAAATGCTTGTTTCACTTCTTGGTAGACCTTTTTAAATTCTGGGTCAGCGTCAGCTCGTAAACCAAAGTCCGTCATATCTGGTCCTTGATAAGCATCTGATTCAACCCAGCGTTTAAAGGCCCATTCATCCCAGATGTGGTTGTTATTTTCTAATAAATAGCGGATATTGGTATCACCTTTTAAAAACCATAACAGTTCACTCTTGATTAAACCAAAAGGGACTTTTTTAGTCGTTAATAAGGGAAATCCTTCGCTTAAATCAAAACGCATTTGGTAACCAAAAACTGATCTGGTACCTACACCCGTACGGTCGCTTTTATCTTGTCCGTTATCTAAAATGTGTTGTAAAAAATCTAAGTATTGCTTTGCCAAAATCATTGCCCCCTAATTTAATTTGCATCGACTTCTTGCTTTTTATGGCATCATAAAATTTCCAGAACTAATTCTCTAATGTAGACAGGTATTCCCAGTAAGTCATTTTTTCAAGCAAATCATTTTCTTTGCTATCCTTCTCTAATTGCAATTCAGATAGTTTGCCGTAATCATTTCCGTTTTCGTTCATCGCTTGGTCAATGGCTTTAATATCCATTTCCAATTGCTCAATTTCACTCTCAATAACGGTCCAATCCTTCTTTTCTTGCCAAGACATCCGCTTCGCTTTTGGCGTTTCTTCTGTCACTGGCTCAGCAGCTTGTTTGTTTTGCTCACTTTGACTGGCCACTTTCTGCGATTGACTGGCTTGAGTTTTTGCTTCTTTCATTGCGTCTCTATAGTCATGGTAGTTACCATAGAATAATTGTACTGTATTGTCCAAACTATCCACAATAATAAGCTTTTCAACCACCTTGTCTAGGAAATACCGATCATGGGAAACGGTAATTACAGTCCCCTGGAAGGTCTCTAGGTAGTCTTCTAAGACAGATAGAGTATCAATATCTAAATCATTTGTCGGCTCGTCTAAAAGTAAGACATTGGGTCTAGTCATCAATATCTTCAATAGGTATAGTCGTTTTCTTTCCCCTCCTGATAGCGTGCCAATTAACATGCCATGCGATTCACGGGGAAACAAGAATTGCTCTAGCATTTGTGCTGCAGATGCTTGTGTTCCATCATCATAAACGTACTCAGAAGCGATTTCCTGCACGTAGTTGATCACTCGTTTGTCTTCTGGTAGATCGGTAGGGATTTGTTGGAAGTAGGCGATACGGACCGTTTCACCCGTTTTTACTTCACCTGAAAGTGGCGCTTGAATGCCAGCAATGGTATTTAGGAAGGTTGTTTTACCAGCCCCATTATCTCCAATTATCCCAATACGCTCTTTATTCTGTAATAATAGATTGATATTGGTAATTAAAGGCTTATTTGGGTAACCTACCGTTAAGTTATCGAATTCAAGGACCTTATTCCCCAAACGTTGAGTATCTAAATCCACTGTTAATTCGCTATCGTCTGTTGTTTGACTAACTTTTTCTTTCAAATTTTCAAAGCGGTGAATACGGGCTTGTTGTTTCGTGGTTCTAGCTTTTGCCCCTTTACGCATCCAAGCCAATTCACTCTTATACAATTTCTTCTGTTTCGCCATGGTTGCTGCTTCAATCTCATGCTCAGACTGCAATTTTTCCAAATAAATTTGGTAATTACCTTCATATTGCTTCAAGTCGCCCCGGTCCAAGGCAAAGATATGGGTTGTGATTTGATCTAAGAAGTACCGATCATGGGTTACCACTAAGACTGATTTCTTGTAGTTAGCAATGTAGTTTTCTAACCATTCTACCATTTCAAAATCCAAGTGGTTAGTAGGCTCGTCCATCAGTAACAAATCAGGTTCTTCAATCAAAACTTTAGCTAAACCGACACGTTTCCGTTGGCCCCCAGACAAGACTTTAACTTCTTGGGTTAGGTCATGAATACCTAATTTAGATAAGATCGTTTGGATTGTCGTATCCAAAGTCCAAGCGTTTTGCGCATTCATTTCTTGCTCAATTTGCTGAAATTTCTTTTGTAATTGGCTATTTTCTGGATCTAATTGCAAGTCCAAAGTAATTTCTTCATACCGACCAACTAATTGGACGATGGGACTTTCAGAGTGATAAACGGCCTCAAAAATCGTTTGGCTTTCATCTAGCTCTGGATCTTGAGTGACAATGCCCACTGTAAAATCTTTTGGATGTTCGATTTGCCCTTGATCGAGGCTAGATTTCCCCGCAATAATATTTAATAAGGTGGTCTTACCTGAACCATTGGCCCCAACCAACCCAACGTGCTGCCCTTCTCTAATTAAAAAGGAAACATCATTCAATAGTTGTTTCATACCATATGTTTTCGACCAATTTAACGCTTTATAATCTTTCATATATAACCTAGTCCTCTCCGTTCATTCTCTTTTATTTTACCATAGAACAGGGTCTATTCAGAACGCTTTAGCAATTCTTATCTTTAACCCTGACAAACAGTGACTTTCATTTTCTAAAATTGCAATAATTCGGTATAATAAACTAACAAGTTCCCATTGGAGGTAACCATTCATGAATAACAAACGTCGTGTCTATGTATACAACGGATCGTCAGGTTTAGGCTGTCTCAGTCTGATTATGGTCTTAGCCCTAGTCATTTTCCTATTCATATTCTTCACAAAATTGTTTATCCAAATATTCCCGGCCTTATTATTGATCTTGTCAATCATCTTATTAGTCCGCAGTATTTATAACTTATGGCAATGGTGGAAAAAGGACAAGCACGCCCAAGCTGGCGGCTTTATCGAAGTTGATGGCGTCATCGAACCGATTGAAGCGCCAGACAATCAAGCAAAAGACTACCATACACAAAGAATTTTCACATCAATTGTCGGCATTATTCTGGCCTTATTACTGATGAAATACCTATAGTATGAAGGCATTAGAATGCATCACAAAGCTATAACCACTGACACTGAAGAAAATTAGTTCCAAATACAAGCGGTCAATTTTTAGAAACCATCCGAAAGATTACTGATGTGTTCATTGCCCTTCTAGCCTTTGTTTTATTCGCTGGCTACCGGCTATGCTGATTTGAGTATGCAGAACCACATAAAAAACGTTCGTGAGAATTTCACGAACGTTTTTTATATTACTTGTTATTTATTTAAAATTTGCATGAATTGTTGACCGGTAATGGTTTCTTCCTGAATTAGGTATTCAGACAGCTCATCCAATTTTTCGCGGTTATTCATCAAGATTTCGCCGGCTTCTTGGTGGGCACGTTTAATCAATTCAATGACTTCTTGATCTGCTTTTTCAGCGGTACCACCAGATATCTGACTCTGTGTATTGTCAGACAGGTATCGATTAGTACGACTTTCCAATTGCATCATGCCGAAAGTATCCGACATTCCGTATTGTGTGACCATAGAACGGGCAATTTTCGTCATTTTTTCAATATCATTTGAAGCTCCGGTAGTGATTTCACCAAAGACCACTTCTTCAGCGGCGCGTCCACCAGCAAGGGTCATCAATTGATTGTACAACTCTTGTTTGGTGTAAAGTGATTTCTCACCAGTTTCAACCTGCATAGTATACCCAAGGGCACCTGACGTACGCGGTATAATCGTAATTTTCTCAACTGGCGCTGAACCAGATTGCTGGGCCGCAACAAGGGCGTGACCAATTTCGTGGTAAGAAACGACGCGACGTTCTTCTGGCGATAAGATATCGTTCTTCTTGATTTGACCAGCTAAGACAACATCTACTGATTCATCCAAGTCAATTTGGCTAATTTCCTTGTGCTTGTTACGAACGGCACGTAGCCCAGCTTCGTTAATGATGTTGGCAAGATCAGCACCGGATGCCCCAGCCGTTGCACGGGCAATGTAACGGTAGTCGATATTTTGACCCATCTTATATTCTTTAGCGTGGACACGAAGAATTTCTTCACGTCCTTTTAAATCAGGTAATTCCATAGACACTTGACGGTCAAAACGGCCAGGACGTAACAAGGCTTTATCTAAAGATTCTGGACGGTTAGTTGCAGCTAGAATGATTACACCCTTGTCGCCTTCAAACCCATCCATTTCAGTAAGCAATTGGTTTAAAGTTTGCTCACGTTCGTCATTGGTCGAATAGGAATTGTCACGAGATTTACCAATCGTATCAATCTCATCAATGAAGACGATACATGGTGCTTTATCGTTGGCTTGTTTAAAGAGGTCACGCACTTTAGCAGCCCCTCGGCCAACAAACATCTCAACGAATTCAGAACCTGCGATAGAGAAGAATGGAACACCAGCTTCACCAGCAACGGCTTTGGCCATCAAAGTTTTACCTGTCCCTGGAGGACCTACTAGTAAGACACCACGCGGGGCTTGGGCACCAATTTCTTGGTATTTCTTTGGTTCCTTCAAGTAATCTACCACTTCAACTAAAGACTCTTTGGCTTCATCTTGACCAGCCACATCTTTAAAGTTTCGTGAATTATCTGATTTTACATACATTTTGGCATCTGATTTACCAAAGTTCATACCACCAAATCCGCCACCAGAAAGGTCGATTTTAGAATCGGAACCACCTGTCATCTTCTGCATTAATTTACGCATTAACCAGTAGATCACGGCAAATGGTAAAATAAAGGTCAGTAAGAATGAGATAATCGGTGAAGTTGGTTGATGGATTTCCGTTTGGTAAGTTACATTATTCGATTCCAAACGGTTGACTAAATCAGGATCATCCACCTTACCAGTGGTATAAACTTGCGTTTCGCCATCTTTTTCAGCGGTCCAAGTTAAATCATATTGATTGATTTCAACACTTTCCACCTGGCCAGCATCTACTTGGCTAACAAATGAAGAATACGGAACTTTTTCTACCTGCATCCCAGTAATGGCTGGGAATAGTAAATTCAACCCAAGAATCACCAATATAATCCACCAGAATGCATTCATAAAGTTAAAATAACCACCACCGTTAGGAGAGTTACCAAATTTAAACCCTTTCTTCCGGTTTTTCTTCTGTTTTTTATTTTTGCTCATATATTCACTCCTGCTCATTTTGTCAAAAATATATAAGTTATTTAGACCTGACATCCTTGTCATAGTCTACACTTCTTAACTACAAATATATTATAACGCATACAAAGTCAGATTTGGTCAAAGCACACATGCTTTCACAAAAAAAGCCATATTCATGGCTTTTCTTCACAAAATATTCATAATTGGACTGGCACTTTATTTGATAAAGTCTTGGTATAAACGGGATTCTTGAATCCCTTGGTTGTTGGCATATTTTCCAGAAGAATATAAATCATATTCACCGTTAATTGTATGATAATAGATCTGACAAATTTCAACATTTGGATAGATGCGGATTGGCTGTAAACAGTGCATTTCTAAGGTCCAGTAACCTGAGAAACCAACATCCCCGAAACCAGCCGTTACATGGATATATAAACCTAAACGACCGATTGAAGAACGTCCTTCTAACATAGGGACATATTTATCCGTTTCAGTATATTCCACTGTCCGGCCTAAATACAATTTGCCTGGTTCTAATAAATAACCTTCTTCAGGAATCTGAATCGATTTCAAGGTTGGTTTTTTCTTCATATCCAACACATCATCTTCGTAATAAGCCAATTCATCTGAAAGTCTCAAGTTATAAGAATTAGGATTAACCTGACTTTCATTAAATGGCGTTATTTTAATGCCAGTTCCTTGCTCTTCAGCAATTTTCTTACCTGATAAAATCATACACTCACCCTTTGTTCGCTATTTTATTTCATTATACCTTTAATTTGGCAAAAAGAAAGATGGTTTCTAGTTGGTCATTTCTGGAATTAAGACCATGTAAGCAAAAACCGGAAGCTATTCACTTCCGGCTAATAACATTTATTATGTTAAATAGGCTTTAATCACGTTTTTGACCAAATCAATTTTACTTGAGTAATCTTCAGCAGATACATACTCGTTTTATTAATGTGGTAATTTTTCTTCACCTGGCCCAAATATAACAAGATCAAAGCCTTTTCCATACTTGCGAAAGCTTCCGCATCTGTTACTGGTGAATCATTGGGGGAATGGTCATTTAGTTAGTCAGAAATAACTAGTAATGATTTAATGGCACGGCGTTCGTCCATTGCTGTATAAGCTTCTTGCACATCATCCAAGTCAAAGGACATGTTGAAGACCTTACCTGGATTGATGCGCCCATCTAGAACGGCATCTAGTAAGACGGCACGGTCATGGGTTGTCACAGCTGCAAGGCCGCCACGAAGGCCGATGTTTTTCCAGAATAATTTGTTGGTATCCAATTCATCGATATGGGGCACACCAACCCGGCCAACGACGGCACCTGGACGCGCCAATTGGACAGCAGTTTCAACGGCTAATTGTGAACCGACACACTCTAAAACGGCGTCAGCACCTTCGCCAGTCAATTCCATGATACGGTTGATCCCTTCGTCTCCACGCTCAGCAACAATGTCAGTTGCCCCAAATTCAAGGGCTAAATCTTGGCGGTCTTTGTGACGACTCATGATAATAATGCGTTCAGCGCCTAATAGTTTAGCCCCGATAACACCACATAAACCAACTGCCCCGTCGCCCACAACCACTACTGTATCGCCAGCTTTCACTTCAGCACTGACTGCGGCATGGTAACCGGTAGCCATAACGTCTGCCAAGGTGGTAAATGACTTCAACATATCTGCAGAATAGTCACTAGGTTGGCCAGGAATTTTCACAAGACCCCAATCTCCTGATACATAACGTAAGTACTCAGCTTGGAAACCCAATACGCCACCTGTGAAAGTCGTGCAATCCCCGTCAAAACCTGCCTTACATGCAGCACAGTGGCCACAACCATGGGTAAATGGCACGATGACAAAGTCACCTACTTGTACATTTTTAACTGCTGACCCAACTTCTTCGACAATGCCAATCGCTTCATGACCTGCTTGCGAGCCTGAAGCCTTATCATTAATACCGCGGAACCACCATAAGTCAGACCCACAAACACATGCACGAACAACGCGGATAATGGCATCGTGTGGTGCTTGAATTTGCGGACGGTCCAAGTTAGTGAGGGTCATATTTCCTGGTTCCTTAAAAATTGCTGCTTTCATATTATTACGCCCTTTCTGATTTTAAAATGTTCTTTATCAAAATGATTTGGTTTGATAATTCGCTATATCAATCGCCATAATAAAAAGTTGCTGTTGCCCCGCCGTCAATCAAGTAATCTGATCCGGTAATAAAGGCGCCTTCACTGCTCATTAATATTGACGCTAGGTTAGCTACTTAATCCGCCGTTCCTGGACGACCCGCTGGACTCTTCGCGAACATATCCTTGTAGAAATCGCCACGTGAGCCGTTAAATTCGTCTAGTGCTAAGGGTGTGACAATAATACCAGGTGAAATTGCATTGATACGGGCACCCTTTTTGCCCCATTTAACTGCTTCAGCCATGACCCGTTTCCCATTTCCTCGTTTAGCCAATTGGTAGTCGTGGAGCGAGTCTTTGACATTGTCAGTTTGTAGAAAGTCTAAAGCCAACAATTGGTCTAATGGTGTTGTCGCTAGTAACCGGTCCTCTTCGGCGGTTAAGGCTGGCATCCTGTAGCCTGACTGACTAGAAATAGTGACGCCACTACCACCTGTTTTGATGACTTTACCTACTTCTTCTAACAACACGGCCGTCCCATACAAATCTACCTTGAGGATAGTTTCAATGGATGCTTGACTCGGGGACACCCCTGCTGCATTAATCAACAGGTCAATCTCACCGTAGGATTGCCCTTTTTCAATAAAAGTGGCGATTGAATTCTTATCAGCAATATCAATTTCAGTGGCTACAGTATCAAATCCGGCCCCCTCCAAATTATCCGCAATCACGATGGCATTGTCAAAGTTTTTGTCACCAATTAGAATCTTATGGTTAACACCGATACGACGGGCAATGGCCATCCCTATCTGACCAGCACCTACTAACAATAGTACATCTTTCATTTTAACCCCCCTAGCAAAACCGTGATCATTACAACACGAGATGAGGAACTTTGATGCTTTCCTCATGTCTAGGACAACTATACACCTTAGAGTGCACTCTAAGGCAAGAGGTTATTAAAGTGATTTGAAAATAAAAAAGCATGCTAGCTAACCAACACCCCTTCAACAAATTATACTTTAAAAATCAAAAATGATAAAAAAAGAGACTATTGACATTTATAGTCATTAGTCCCAAAGTAATTGGTATCGATAAATATACAGTTTTAAATTTTACTCTTCACCCATATCTAAGATGGCTAAGAAGGCTTCTTGCGGTACTTCGACTGAACCAATAGCCTTCATACGTTTCTTACCTTCTTTTTGTTTCTTCAATAGTTTTTGACGACGGGTAACGTCACCACCGTACAACTTAGCCGTAACGTCTTTACGTAAGGCTTTAATATTAGTACGGGCGATAATTTTATGGCCAATTGCTGCTTGAATTGGTACCTCAAATTGTTGTCTTGGGATAACGTCTTTCAACTTGCTAACTAAAGTACGCCCGCGGCTTTCAGCGAAGTCTCTATGTACAATAATTGACAAGGCATCGACAACGTCACCGTTTAATAAGACATCTAATTTAACTAAGTTAGATTTTTGGTAGCCACCCAATTCATAATCTAAGGAAGCGTAACCTTTAGTATTTGATTTCAATTGGTCAAAGAAGTCAAATACAATCTCAGATAATGGCAATTCGTATTTAACATCAACACGAATGTCATCTAAGTAGTCCATAGTGATAAAGTTTCCACGTTTACGTTGAGCTAATTCCATTACGGCACCAACATATTCTTGCGGAACCATGATATTAGCTTTTACAATAGGTTCTTCAATAGATTCAACATAAGTTGGATCTGGCATTTCAGATGGGTTAGCCACCTCAACCATTGTACCGTCTGTTTTATACACATGGTAAATTACCGATGGTGTTGTCGCAATCAAGTCAATATTGAATTCACGTTCAATACGCTCTTGGATAACATCCATATGTAACATACCTAAGAAACCACAGCGGTAACCAAACCCTAAAGCTTGAGAAGATTCTGCTTCGAATTCTAAAGAAGCATCGTTTAATTGTAATTTTTCCAATGCTTCACGCAAGTCAACATAGTCTGAAGAATCCACTGGATATAAACCACAATAGACCATTGGGTTCATTTGTTTGTATTCAGCTAGTGGTTGGGTTGCAGGATTTGTCGCTAAAGTGACCGTATCCCCAACTCGTGTATCTTGGATAGTCTTAATAGAGGCAGTAATATAACCAACGTCCCCGGCCATCAAGTAGTCACGCGGAATTGGTTTTGGTGACATAATCCCCACTTCGGTGACATCAAACGTTTTCCCATTTGACATGATTTGAATTCGGTCACCATTACGGATAACACCATTTTCCACACGGACACTTAAAACAACCCCACGGTATGCATCGTATACAGAGTCAAAAATCAAAGCTTGTACAGGTGCTTCAATTTCACCAGTTGGTGCAGGTACTTTCTCAACAATTTGTTCCAGTAACTCATCAATACCGATATTAGCTTTAGCTGAAGCTAATACTGCATCAGAAGCGTCTAAACCAATCACGTCTTCGATTTCTTGTTTCACTTTTTCTGGATCAGCTGCTGGTAAGTCAATCTTATTGATTACTGGTACAATTTCTAAGTCATTTTCAACAGCTAGGTATACGTTAGCAAGTGTTTGGGCTTCAATCCCTTGTGCTGCATCCACAACTAATACGGCCCCTTCACAGGCTGCCAAAGAACGTGAAACTTCGTATGAAAAGTCTACGTGTCCTGGAGTATCAATTAAATGGAAAATATAAGTTTCCCCATCGTTCGCTTTATATTCTAACTCGATGGCATTCAACTTAATCGTGATACCACGTTCTTGTTCAAGATCCATAGAATCTAACATTTGGTCATGCATCTCGCGATCAGAAACCGTCCCTGTATTTTGTAGGATGCGGTCCGCTAAAGTAGATTTACCATGATCAATGTGCGCGATGATGGAAAAATTTCTGATTTTTTCTTGTCTGTCTTTCATTTCTTGGATATTCATTTTCCATCCCCCTCTTATTTTCAGCAATTATCATTATAGCAAAATTACCCCACTACCACAACATTTTGCCCGCTTTAAGATCAACAAGTCCATCTGTAGTAATAAGTAAATGCTAGATTGAATTTTTCAGCTCTTTCTTACTATAAAACAGCCCTGAAACATTTTTATACCCTATTAAATGATATTGATGAATTTCCGATGATCAATTGAAAGTAGCCATGAAATCCCTTACTATTGGTGGCGATAGTTTCTATGCACCAGGCAATGGGGGCCTCTTTCAGATTTTAAGCCCCAAAATTAAGACCTCCTAAACGAATAACGCAAAAAAAAGTAGCACCAGTCAGATCGCCTAGTGCTACTTTTTTTCATTTATTAAGAAAATGCGTCTTTCAATTTATCAAAGAAGCCTCTGTCTTCTTCACTTACTTCGTCATTTGAAGCTTTAGCGAAGGCTCTCAATGAAGCTTTTTGTTCTTCATTCAGATTCGTAGGTGTAACCACTTTAACAGTTACTGTTTGATCACCGTTTGAATTACCATTCAATTTAGGTGCACCCTTACCGCGTAGACGGAATTTCGTACCTGTTTGGGTACCAGCTGGCACTTTCATCGATACTTTACCGTGAACAGTTGGGACTTCAATTTCATCACCTAAAGCCGCTTGGGCGAAGTTAATTGGTAATACATAGCGGATTTCTGCCCCTTCACGCTCAAAGGTTTCAGAACGTTTCACACGGAAAACGACATACAAGCTTCCTGCTGGTCCATTGTTTTTACCAGCATTCCCTTGGCCGTTAAGACGCATGCTTTGGCCATCTTCAACACCGGCTGGTACGTTTACTTTCACTTTATGTGTTACAGTTTCACGTCCAGCACCGTGGCAGTGGTGGCAAGCTTGGTCGAATACTTTCCCTTTACCTGAACATTCATGACATACAGATTGAGATACCACACGACCTAATGGTGTTTGTTGGTAAACTTTTTCAACACCAGAACCAGAACATGTTGGACAGGTATGAACTGCTGTACCTGGTTCAGCACCAGATCCTTCACATACTGTACAGTCTACTTCACGACGGTAAGAAATCGTTTCTTCCGTCCCGAAAATAGCTTCTTCAAATTCTAGGTCCATATTGTATTGTAAGTCATCACCTTGTTGCGGTGCATTTGGGTTAGCCGTACGGCCGCCTCCACCGAAGCCACCACCAAAACCGCTGAAGCCGCCGCCTCCGCCACCAAAGAATTGCTCAAAGATGTCTTCAAAGCCAGAGCCACCATAAGATTGGTAACTACCGCCACCAAATCCGCCGCCTCCACCGAAGCCGCCGTCAGTAGCTGCGTGTCCGTATTGGTCATAGGCTGCACGTTTCTGCTCATCACTTAAGACTTCGTATGCGTCAGAAATTTCTTTAAATTTGTCTTCTGCATCCGCTTCTTTATTGATATCTGGATGATATTTTTTTGATAATTTTCGATAGGCTTTCTTTATTTCATCCTTACTTGCGGTCTTTGACACGCCAAGGACTTCATAGTAGTCTCTTTTTTCAGCCACGCTGTACTCCCCCTTGAATCATGCGTTATGCAGTCCATCATAACATAAGAAACCCCGCCCTCATAGAAGACAGGGTTTGAAACTTATGGATTATTTATCGTCGTTAACTTCCTCGAAGTCAGCGTCTACATCGCCATCATTGTCTGAAGAGTCGGCTGCACCTTCTTGACCTTCAGCTTCTTGCGCTGCTTGTTCATACAATTTAACAGTTAAAGCTTGAATTTTTTCGTTTAATTCATCTTTTTTAGCTGTCATTGCTTCAACATCGTCAGCTTCTTGCGCAGCTTTCAATTCATCTTTAAGCGCGTTAGCTTCGTCAAGTTCAGCTTGATCAACTTTACCTTCTAATTCACCAGTTGTTTTTTCAACTTGGAAGATTAATTGGTCAACTTCGTTTTTAAGATCTGCTGCTTCTTTACGTTTTTTATCTTCTTCAGCATTCGCTTCAGCATCTTTCATCATACGATCGATTTCGTCGTCTGATAAACCTGAGTTAGATTGGATGGTAATTTGTTGCTCTTTACCAGTACCTTTGTCAGTCGCTTTAACATTTACGATACCATTTTTATCAATATCAAATGTTACTTCGATTTGAGGCACACCACGAGGTGCTGCAGGAATATCTGTTAATTGGAAACGACCTAATGTCTTGTTGTCTGCAGCCATTGGACGTTCACCTTGTAGTACGTGTACATCTACAGCAGGTTGGTTATCAGCAGCTGTTGAGAATACTTGAGATTTAGATGTTGGGATCGTTGTGTTACGGTCGATTAATTTAGTGAACACGCCACCCATTGTTTCGATACCTAATGATAATGGTGTTACATCAAGTAAAACGACATCTTTAACGTCACCTGAGATAACCCCACCTTGAATTGCAGCACCCATAGCTACTACTTCGTCAGGGTTTACTGAACGGTTAGGATCTTTACCAGTTTCAGCTTTAACCATGTCGATAACAGCTGGGATACGAGTAGAACCACCAACTAAGATAACTTGATCAATATCTGATTTAGATAAACCAGCATCAGATAAGGCATTTTTAACTGGTTGTTTTGTACGTTGTACTAAGTCGTAAGTTAATTCGTCAAATTTCGCACGAGATAAAGTAACTTCCAAGTGAAGTGGACCTTCAGCACCAGCCGTAATGAATGGTAATGAAATTTGTGTTGAGGTTACACCAGATAAGTCTTTTTTCGCTTTTTCAGCAGCATCTTTTAGACGTTGCATAGCCATTTTGTCAGAAGAAAGGTCAATACCGTTTTCTGATTTAAATTCGGCGATTAAGTAGTTCACGATAGCGTTATCAAAGTCGTCCCCACCTAAGTTGTTGTCACCAGAAGTAGATAATACTTCAAAGACACCGTCACCTAATTCAAGGATAGAAACGTCGAAAGTACCACCACCAAGGTCAAATACTAGAACTTTTTCGTCTGCGTCAACTTTGTCTAAACCGTAAGCTAATGCGGCTGCTGTTGGTTCGTTAACGATACGGTCAACTTCTAAACCAGCGATTTTACCAGCATCTTTAGTTGCTTGACGTTGTGCATCGTTGAAGTAAGCTGGAACAGTAATAACTGCGTTTGTTACTTTTTCTCCTAAGTAGTCTTCAGCGTAACCTTTTAAGTATTGTAAGATCATTGCTGAAACTTCTTGTGGTGTATATTTTTTACCTTCAACTTCTACAGTGTAGTTGTCTTCACCAATGTGACGTTTGATTGAAGCAATCGCGTTAGGGTTTGTTACCATTGAACGTTTTGCTACTTCACCAACTTGGCGCTCACCATTTTTGAATGAAACAACTGAAGGTGTTGTACGGTTACCTTCTGGGTTAGCGATAATTTTAGGTTCGCCACCTTCTAATACAGCGACTGCAGAGTTAGTAGTACCTAAGTCAATTCCGATAATTTTTGCCATAATAAAACACGTCTCCTTTTTTAATTAATCTATCAATTTAAATGAATTTATCTGTGGTTAAAATCTATGTTAAATGAATTATTGTGCAATAGAAACCATCGCAGGTCGTAGGACACGATCTTTTAATACATAACCTTTTTGGAAAACAGCCACTACTTCTTCAGCTTGCTGTCCTTCTTCAGCCGGTACCGCACTTACAGATTGATGGAAGTTTGGATCGAAGAGTTCACCTTTAGGGTCAACGACTTCAACACCTTCCTCTGATAAAGCTTGCAATAAGCTTGCGTGTACCATTTCGATACCCTTCACTAATTGCTGAGATGACTCATCATCCTTAGCTAGTTCTAAAGCGCGTTCCAAGTTATCGATAGCTGGTAAGATACCTTTAGCTAGATTCTGTGACCGATACTTTGAAGCAGATTCACGTTCAGTTTGGTTACGACGGTGCATATTTTGAATTTCAGCAGATAGACGCATAATTTGGTCATCTTTAGCTGCTAATTCAGCTTGAAGAGAAGCTAATTCGCTATCTTCTTCAGCTACTGTTTCAACTTGCTCGTCTTGAACGTCAGTTTCATTGATTTCTTCATCAACATTTAAATCTTGTTGATTATCGTCCATTTTTGTCAATTGATAGACCTCCTAAGATTTATAATAATTGTCCAGGTATCTAACCATTTCTTTTGAAATACTTTGGAAAAGCTGCGCCATACGAATGTAGGACATACTTTCCGGCCCAAGTACCGCAAAAGTAATTAACTTACCTGATTTTACAGTACCCATGCTAGTAGACATTAAACTCATATTCTCCAATGTCGGATCTTTAAGTTCCTTACCCACCCTCACTTGGATACCTTGGTCTGTGGTATTAATCAGTGAAGTGATCACTGATCGATCTTCTAGTAATTGACTTAATTGTGCAATACTAGTCGCATTAGCTGAATCAGCTAATGAAGAAAATAAATAATTTTGACCATTTACCATCATGCCATCACTATTGAACTGATTCATAAACCGGTGAATCAAAAGATTACTGTCTTCATCAGACCGGTTCATTTGCTCAATATCTTTTAAATAGTATGTTTGCAGCCTTTCAATCACTGTTGCTAGCTCGAGGCCCACAAGTTCTTGATTCATAATCTCTGCAATACCCTCAATCAATTGCGGTGTAACCACCTCGTTGAATGACACAATTTGATTGCGAATGACACCTTTATCTGTCACCAATATGACTATTGCTTGGTCAGCGGTTAAAGACAATACTTGAAAATTGGCCAATCGTTGCTTTGCAATATCTGGCCCCATCGAAATAACGACGCTTTCTGAAAGCGAGGCTAAAGTCGCAGCCGTTTTTCGAATCACTTGACTCAAATCGTTATAAGGATCGTGGAATATCTCTCTAAGTAAAGCATCTTCCTCTTCCTCAAGCTCTAAATCAATCAATCCGCCATAATATGGCATGATGTGATTAATATAGTAACGATAACCCGCTTCAGCTGGCACTCGTCCAGATGATGAATGGGTTTTGGAAATCAATGATAAATCTTCAAGTCTGGCTAATTCATTACGTATTGTAGCAGAACTTGCGTTTATTTCTTGATGTTGAGATAAAGTTTTCGAACCGACTGGTAATTGATGTTTCGAATAATGATCAATTACCGCCTGTAATATTAAACTTTGTCGTTTTGTTAACATCTTATCACCTCATTAGCACTTAACAACTCTGACTGCTAACATGTCTATAATATATCACCTATCATTTCTTTTGTCAATAATAGTCAAACTTTTTTTTGACTTTTTTTGACTTTTGAATTTCCTTTTAATAATTCAAGCTTTTGGATCAAGTAAGACTGGCTATGGTATCCATTAATTCTATAGAAAAAGGACACCAAACTATTTGTAATAGTCAAGTGTCCTTTCGTCTTTCATATTTTTTCGATACGCCTATTTGTTGTCACGTAACCAGTTAGTTGCTGCTGTTGCTAAGGTAGCAGATCCAACAATTAATGCTTCTTCGTTGAATTGTACCAATGGGTGGTGAACAGGGTATACTTCGCCGTTGGCATCTGGTAATGGACAACCAATGAAGAAGTATGTTGATTCTGGCAATCTGCTAGCAATGTGTGCGTAGTCTTCTGAAGCTAAGTATGGTGGTACGTTCAACACGTCATAATGACCAGCCAAAGCTTCATTAGCATAAGCCATCACTTGTTCAGCCATTTTTTCAGAGTTGATTAATGACGGACAGTCTGCCATAACTTCATATTCAGTTTCAGCACGGAATGCTTTACCAATATGTTCAACGATTTCTGGCAAACGTTTTGAAACGTGTTCTGCTGATTCTGGGAACAATGAACGAGAAGTACCTTCTAAGACAACTGTGTCTGGGATTACGTTGATGGCACCACCTGGCGCATTGATGTAACCCATAGATAATGACGCACCCTTGTTAGACGGTAATTCGCGAGCTAAGATGCCGTTTGCACCATTAATGATTTGGCTAGCCACAAAGACTGGGTCGATACCGTTGTTTGGCATTGCACCGTGGGCACCCACACCTTTAATAGTGATACGGAAGTTTAAAGCAGATGCTAAAGCTTCTTTTTGGTGGATCTCAACATCCACTTTGTCCCCATTTGGCCACATATGTAATGCCATACCGGCGTCTGGTGTTGGATTTTCTAAAATACCTTCTTCAACCATTACACGTCCACCGTTTAAAGTTTCTTCTGCTGGTTGGAATAAGAATTTGATTTGACCTTCTAATTGGTCTTCGTTTTCTTTCAACATTTTTAGGACCATTAATAAAATAGTGGTGTGCATGTCATGGCCACATAAGTGTCCATTTTCATTTTTAGATGTACATGACGATTGAGCTTTTTCAGTAATGGCTAATGCATCCATGTCTGCACGTAACAATAAAGTTTTACCCTTGGCAGAATCACCCAATGTCCCTGTAATGCCGTATGAATTTCCTACGTTTTCGTATGGAATTCCAAACTCATCAAGTTTTGATTTCACAAGTTTAGTTGTTTCTGGTAATTCAAAACCAACTTCAGGGTTTTCGTGTAATTGGCGACGAACTTTTACTGCATCATCAAAAAATTCTTTAGCACGATCTAAATATGCCATTGTGATATTCCTCCAATATTTTTTATTTTCCAATTTCATTCTACTATTAATTTAGCATTATTCTAATCATATCTATAAAAAATATGACTAAAAAGGCTTTAATATCAACATTTACATTTTCATTGATTATATTTGCTTACTTCTTGAAAAAAAAAACGCCGAAAATCTTTCTTCAGCGTTCATATCAAAGCGTATATTTGACCTTTTTTACATTAAATCTATTTTCGTAAACTTTCCAAATATGCTTCAGCATCAATGGCATCTTGGTCCATTTGTTTGATCAAGGCTTCAATGCCATCGAATTTAAGTTCAGGTCTCAAGTATTTATGCCAATAAACCGTTACGTATTCACCGTAAATTTCCTCTTTAAAATCTAAAAGATGAATTTCTACTGTTCGCTTACGGTTTTCTCCGAAGGTAATATTAGTCCCGATTGATGCCACACCAGGATATACTTGGCCATTCAACAACATTTCAACCACATAGACCCCTTCCACTGGGATCAGCGATTCACTAGGCACCATCAAATTAGCTGTTGGATAGCCAAGCTCACGTCCGCGTTTCTCTCCGTGAACAACGATACCATCAATTGAATAGATATAGCCCAATTGTCGGTTAGCTTTGTCAATTTGACCGGTATTCAAGTCATGTCGAATTTCAGTTGACCCCACCTTGCTGGTATCTTCCGATAACTTATTCACTTCAATAATGTTAAAACGACCAGCCGCATGGGACGCTAAGGTCTGCATGTTGGCGATATCCTTTTTGCCGTAGGTATAGTCAAAACCCGCTACCACCGATTTGGCATGCAAACCAACCATATATTGATCGACAAACTCTTGCGGTTTCAAGGCTGCGAATGATGACGTTAATTGCGCGACATAAAGGTAATCCACCCCAAGTTGTGTCATTAATCGTTCTTTCTCGGCTAAAGTTGTTAAATAAGTCACCCCTTCAGGACGGATTTGTTGGTACATGATCCTTGGGGCCATATTGAAAGTCATTACAGCCAGTGGTAATTGCAAACGGTCAGCCTCATCACGGGCTGCTTGAATAACCGCCTGGTGACCCCTGTGGACCCCATCAAAAAATCCCAAAGCCAAGACAACATCGCCCGCATAGACCGTTGACTGTTCAAAAGGATGGTGTAAATTTATCGTTTTCATTCAGTATCGTCCAATCTTTAAAACATTTTACTAGGTTTTATTTTACCATCTTTACTTGGATGGACATCATAAAGCGCCTTTAATTTGCTGTCGATATAAGCCGTCACCGGTAATTGGTTTCTTAAATCAGCTGGTAACGTCGCTAATTCTAGGACTGACCCATTTTCCACCAATTTCACTAAGTGCCTATCCTCAGTTGGAACCTGCCACACGGGATAGGCAGATAAGGCCGATTCAATTGGTACCAACCAAGTATAATCATTTGCTTCAACCGCCTCTGCTAATTGTGATAGTGTCAGACAATCTGCCCTTGAAAAAGGGGTTGACCCGTCCCGAGTGAGGCTAGTCATCGTCGCTGGCACCCCTAGTTTTCGCCCTAAGTCGCTGGCTAAAGTGCGGACATAGGTCCCCTTGCCACAAACCACTTCAAAAGCAAAAACTTGCTTGCCGTCCTCAAACCGGGACGAACCCACTAACTTGAAGTCGTGGACAAATACAGGATGTTCAGGTCGTTCAACCTCAAGGCCTTCACGGGCATACTCATACAGGCGTTTCCCTTTGACTTTTATTGCCGAATACATGGGCGGAATTTGGATGATATGACCTGTTAATTCATCCATCAATGCTTGAATCTGATCGTCTTCGAAAGGATTGGCTAAAGATTCCTCAGCAATCACTTCACCCTCTGAGTCTTCAGTTGTCGTTGCAAAGCCTAAAGTAATTTCGCCAGTATAGACTTTGGTTTTGTCCATCAACAATTCGACCAGTTTAGTCCCCTTACCCAAACAGATAGGTAAAACTCCGTCAACATTAGGGTCTAAGGTCCCTGTGTGACCAACTTTTTTCATTTTTAAAATCTTTCTTACTTTAAATACACAGTCGTGACTCGTCATGCCACGTTCTTTCCACAAAGGCAAAATGCCATCCATAAACTCACCTCATATCTAGCTTATTGTAACATATGAACCATTAAAAAACTGATTCGAATTGAGGTTAATCATTATTTGAACCGGAAAAATCCTTGTCCAAAAATATGACAATCTTGAAAACAAACCTCGACAATCATCATTTGGCTACGAAACTAATGGCATGTTGCTGGTCAGCTTGACCATCCACTTTTCCATCTTATATCAAAAAAACCAAGAACTAAAATGGTCTAGTCCTTGGCCCTAATTGGTCATATTGAATTTAACGAATAAATGAGAGGACATGGTTCCAGCTAGCTGGGTTTAAGAAATTGAAGGCTGATTGGTCAGACGACATGCTGTATCCAATCAAGCCACCGATAGTGAATAGTAGGAAGCCCACAATCAATAGCAGTAATCCCCAAAATACAATTTTCTTCCATGGTTGGTTGATATATTGATGATAATATTTCATAGGGTCACGACCAATCTAATCTAGTAAACTAGCAAGTTCTGCGTCTGATTTCCCATCCACATCCACGCGAAGCACGTTTGCGCCTAAGGCTTGTAATTTCTTTTCGAATGAATGGTAACCACGGTCTAAATATTTTAGTTCAGATACTTTGGTCATCCCTTCAGCCTTCAAACCAGCTAGAATTAAGGCTGCTGCTGAACGTAAATCTGAAGCGGCTACTGCTGCTCCTTGTAACCTAGCAGGACCGTTCATAACAGCTGTATTGCCGTTAATATTAAAGTTAGCGTTCATTCTACGCAATTCTTCTAAGTGCATAAACCGATTTTCAAAAACGGTTTCTTCCATTTCTGAAGTACCCTCTGCTAAAACTTGGGCAACTGTAAATGGTGATTGAATATCAGTTGGGAACCCTGGATATGGTAAGGTTCTAGCTTTTGTTTGATGCAAAACAGTTGAACCTTGCACACGGACACCGGACACGTCTTCAGTAATTGTCGCCCCTAATTCTTTTAACTTAGAAATCAACGGTTGGTTGTGTTCTGAAATCGCATCTTCAATGTAGACGTCACCTTCAGTAATGGCTGCAGCTACCATAAATGTTCCTGCTTCAATACGGTCAGGGATGACAGAATGTTCAGTTCCTTCTAGGCTTTCAACCCCGCGGATTTTAATGGTATCTGTACCGGCACCTTGAACGCGACCACCCATTTTATTGATAAAGTTGGCTAAGTCGACGATCTCAGGTTCACGGGCAACGTTCTCAATGATTGTTGTCCCTTCAGCTAATGCAGCAGCCATCATAATATTTTGTGTTGCCCCAACACTTGGGAAGTCTAAATAAATGTTAGCACCCACTAATTTATCAGCGCTTGCTTCAACATAACCTGCTGTAGTCGTTACTTTGGCACCTAAAGCTTCAAATCCTTTAACATGTAAGTCAATTGGACGCGAACCAATAGCGCAACCACCTGGCATAGCAAATTTAGCGTGACCATAACGAGACAATAATGGCCCCATTACAACAATCGAAGCACGCATCTTGCTAACAAGTTCAAATGGTGCTTCAGTGGTTAAATCACCAGAAGCGTCCACGATAATTTCGTTGTTTTCTTCATCGAAATCAACTTGTGCATTTAAGTTACGCAATACATCGTTCATTACATATACATCTGATAGTAATGATGCGTTGGTAATGCGACTCTTCCCTTGGTCTGCTAATAAAGTGGCTGCTAATAAAGGTAAGACAGCGTTTTTTGCCCCGTCAACCCTTACATGCCCTTTTAATTTACGGCCACCCTTAACAATCATGTTTTCCGTCATTTTTATTATCACCTATCTAATATTAATTTATTTGTTTTAAATGTTTATGCTTCGTTTTGTATATCAAGAGTAGCATATACATGTAATTGATGACAATTATAAGGTACCAAACAGACGGTCACCAGCGTCACCAAGACCTGGTAAGATGTAGCCATCTTCATTTAACTTCTCATCTAATGCACCCGCAAAAATATCAACTTCTGGGTAAGCATCTTGTAAAGCTTTCACACCTTCTGGCGCTGCAACTAAACATACAAATTTGATGCTTTCTGGTTTAACATTACGTTTCACTAGTGAATCAATGGCCATGATGGCAGATCCACCAGTCGCTAACATTGGATCTACTACGATTACTTCACGTTCTTCAATGTCTTGAGGCATTTTGAAGAAGTACTCTTGTGGTTGTAAAGTTTCTTCGTCACGGAACATACCAATGTGACCTACTTTTGCTGCCGGCATCAATAACAGCATCCCATCAACCATTCCTAATCCAGCACGTAAAATTGGTGCAATCGCTAATTTTTTACCAGCAATAACATTTTGAGTTGTTTTAACTAAAGGTGTTTCAATTTCAATTTCTTCCATTGGTAAATCACGCGTTACCTCGTAACCAAGAAACATCGTAATTTCATTTACCAATTCACGGAAATCTTTAGTCCCTAAATCTTTATCACGTAACATAGCCATCTTGTGTTGCACTAGGGGGTGATCAATTACAACTAATTTACTCATGAATATTTACCTCACTTTTAAATTTTATGCAGCCAATTAATTTTGCTCAAACTCTAGATATTATATAGGACTTGAAAGTCTAGCGCAAGTTAGCTAGGCCTTCAAGTCCTTTAAATGAGATTATTTTAATGGAATTGCTTCAGTTAAGGCTTTAACAGATGCACGAACATCAGCTCGAACAGCCTCATCTTGAGGATTTTTGATGATTTTAGCAATCAATCGAGCTACTTGTTCAGACTCCGCTTCTTTAAAGCCACGAGTGGTAATAGCAGGCGTCCCAATACGGATACCGCTTGTCTTAAACGGGCTTAAAGTCTCGTTTGGAATTGTATTTTTATTTACAGTAATCCCAACTTCATCTAAGATAGTTTCAATTTCAGCACCTGTCACGTCAAAACCGATGACTTTTAGTAATAACAAGTGGTTGTCCGTTCCACCAGATACCATTGGAATACCTTCTTCATTGAAGACTTTTTCAAAGGCTTTGGCATTTTTGATGATTTGTGCTTGGTAGTCTTTAAAGTCGTCTTGTAAGGCTTCACCGAAGGCAACAGCTTTGGCAGCAATCACGTGCTCTAAAGGTCCACCTTGAATGCCTGGGAAAATAGCAGAGTTTAATTTCTTACCATAATCTGCGTTAGCAGTTAAAATCAAACCACCGCGAGGGCCACGTAAAGTTTTATGCGTTGTAGACGTAACAACGTCTGCATAAGGAATTGGATTTGGGTGTAGACCCGCTGCAACTAAACCAGCAATGTGAGCCATATCAACCATAAAGTATGCACCAACTGCTTTAGCAGTTTCAGCTATTTTTTCAAAATCAATCGTGCGCGCATAAGCTGAAGCACCGGCAACGATTAATTTAGGTTGGTGCGCTTTGGCTAAGCGGTCGATTTCAGCATAATCAATATATTCTTCATCATTTGTGACATTGTAAGCAATAAAATTGTATTTCTTACCAGAGAAATTTACATTTGACCCATGAGTCAAATGACCACCATCAGTTAAGTTCATCCCTAAAACTAAATCGCCTGGCTCTAAGAAAGCGTCATATACGGCCATATTGGCTTGTGAACCTGAATGTGGTTGAACATTTGCGTATGCTGCACCAAATAATTCTTTAGCGCGGTCAATCGCCAATGTTTCAATCTTATCCACGACTTCACAGCCACCGTAGTAGCGTTTACCCGGATACCCTTCTGCGTATTTGTTGGTTGCAATTGATCCCTGCGCACGTCTTACATCCTCCGATACCCAGTTCTCGCTTGCGATTAACTCAATTCCATGTTGTTGGCGGTCCATTTCCTCATCTAATAAATCAAAAATAATGTCGTTACTCATGCATCTGCCTCCAGTTTTATTTTTTGATAATATTCCTTGGGGTCTACCTTATCCAATTTTTTTATCTAGGTCTATTCTACCACGGTTGAACTCGCTTTGATCAATCGATTTCGATATGCCTCATTTTTTTCTGTTTCAGGGAACAATTCTACGATAATTTGTTGAATATTTTCCTGATCATCAAAAGTTCTTAAAGCTGCGAAAAGTTGTTGTGTAGCGGTTTCTATTGTCGGTCCCAGTGATAAAATTGAGTCAACTGACATTTTGTACTTTTCAAAATTATTTTCACTAGTTGCCAACGCTACCTTGATCGATTGACTAGATAGATCAGCTAGCACATTCGCCATTTTGTCAGACGAAACGGCCATCACGGGTTGGTTAGGACTGTAGTGGATATATTTCATACCTGGTGCTTTCGGCGCTTCTTCCGCATTATTGGCAATGGTGCCACCCATATATATCGGCATGTCTGTCACCACTTCAGCTAGCATAGACTTGGTGATGTAACCAGGTCGCAAAATGATTAAGCCTCTTGAATCTGTCAGGTCCAAGACCGTAGATTCCACTCCAATACGAGTTGGTTCAGCGTTCACAACACCACCAATAACCCCATCAAAGTCATGCATCACATGGGTTACTTGGGTTGGACTCGGTTTACCAGAAATATTGGCAGACGGGCCAACGATTGGAAAGCCAGTTGCGCGAATTAAAGCACGCGTCGTTTCGTGATCAGGTAAGCGAATTCCTACTGTATCCATGCCACCAGTCACTACACTTGGGAAGGTATCTGGTTTAACTGGCACTACTAGGGTCAAAGGACCCGGCCAGAAAGCCTTCGTTAATTGGTCGATTAAATCGTGTCTTTTTGGGTCACCATCAATCATATATTCAAAGATATCTGCTGGATCAGCGATATGGACAATCAAGGGATTATCGCTTGGACGTCCTTTAACAGTATAAACAGATTTAACTGCCTGCTCATTATGAGCGATGGCCCCTAATCCAAAGACTGTTTCAGTTGGAAAAGCCACTAGTTGACCGTCCTGCAGTAAGGCTGCGCCTTCTTCTATTTCACTTGCTTGAATGATTTTTGTCATTACAGGTTGAACTCCTTTCTCATTTTGTTAGATTGTTGTATTTTATGGATTTTGGATAACTAGTATTCGATCATTGCCCGCATAATCTTGGATGATGTTTACCTCAGCGTCCGACACTCGCAGGCGATCTTTAGCGCCAGCAAGCAAGGACTGCCCTTGTTTGTAACCAAATTCACCAATAAAATAACCCGGCTTAGCCAAATAATCATGGATTTGATCGAATAAACGCCAATAAATTTGATAGCCGTTTTGCTCTGCAAAAAGGGCTAAATCTGGTTCATATAGGACCGTTGATTTAGACATCACATCCGTCTCATCTGAGCCGATGTAAGGAGGGTTTGAAATGATTAGATCAAATTCTTGGCCAAAAACTGGTTCAAATAAATCACCCAGTTTAAAATCAATAATAGCTTTTTTATCCACGGCATTTTCACGGGCAATGTCTATAGCATCCGGTGAAATATCTGTCGCTGTAAATTGTAGATTGGGAAAACGCTGTTTCAAAGTGATGGCAATAATTCCCGTACCGGTACCAATATCAAGAACCCGTGCATCTTCCTGGATATGCCCTTTTTTGATTAAATCAGCCACAAAAGACACCAAATCTTCTGTTTCTTGTCTTGGAATTAAGGTAGCTGGTGAAACCTTGAAAGTTTCACCGTAAAACCATGCTTTCCCGACAATATACTGCCAAGGATAGTTTTCTTTAGCCACCTTTTCAATAGCCGTTTGATAGGCTTCTTTCAGGTCAACTGGCATGATGTGCTTACGTTTAAGAGCCCAATCCGAAACTGAAAAATTGGCTAGATCAAGCAAGAGATGGTAAGCAATTTCAGCTTCTTGGTTATTTTCTTCTAAAAAAGAAGAGGCCCAAACCTGGACCTCTAAATACGTTTGATTAATCATTTAACTCCTCTAACTTATTGGCTTGATCGGCTAATAATAAAGCGTCAACGATTTCATCCAATTCGCCTGTCATGATACGGTCTAATTTTTGAATAGTTAAACCAATTCGGTGATCAGTCACACGATTTTGAGGATAGTTGTAAGTACGGATACGTTCTGAACGGTCACCAGTACCTACTAAGTTCTTACGTTGTGAATCATATTCATTTTGTTGCTCTGAAGCAATTTTTTCGTATACGCGTGAACGTAAGATCATCATTGCTTTATCTTTATTTTGTTGTTGTGAACGTTGGTCTTGCATAGCCACTTGAATACCTGTTGGTTCATGGGTTAAACGAACGGCAGAAGAGGTCTTGTTAACGTGCTGACCACCGGCACCAGAGGCACGGTAAATGTCAATACGGATATCACCATCATCTAAGTCAAAGTCAATATCTTCAAGTTCAGGCATGACACCCACTGTAGCAGTAGATGTATGCACACGACCTTGAGACTCAGTATCTGGTACACGTTGGACACGGTGAGCGCCCGATTCAAATTTTAACTTAGAATATACATTATCCCCTTGAATTTGTAGAGTGATTTCTTTGAAACCACCGATATCATTACTAGATGATTCAACGACCTCAACGCGCCAACCTTGGCTAGTTGCATAACGGCTGTACATTTCATACAAGTCACCAGCGAACAATTGGGCTTCATCCCCACCCGCTGCACCACGGATTTCCATGATAATATTTTTATCGTCGTTTGGATCTGAAGGAATCATTAAACGTTTAATCTCTTCTTCGAGACTATCACGTTCTGCTTTTAATTCTTTCAATTCTTCTTTTGCTAGTTCGGTCATTTCATCATCTGATGACTCTGCTAATAATTCCTCAGTATCTTCAATACCTTGAATCACCTCTTTATAGTGACTAAACGTTTCTACTTTCGGTCTTAAATCAGCTTCTTCTTTAGAGATAGCACGGAACCGTTGATTATCATTAATCACGTCCGGGTCACTCATTAACTCAGTTACTTCCGCATAGCGGGCAATAAATGAATCTAATTGGTCTGTAAACATGCTTTCAACTCTTTTCTATTTCTTTATGTAAAACTTACAGTTTATTTTCGATATTAAACTAGGTATGACAAAGGTTATTTGACTTATACCTACCTACTTGTTATTCAATAGTGTTGCGCTCAATAAAGATTTTACCATCTTTCAACGGTGGATGGTGATAATGTTTACGACAAACTGGGTAATAGGCTTCATTTCCGCCAATTTGCACTTGCTCTCCCTCATATACAGGTTTGCCGTCAGCTACACGCATATTCATAATAGCCTTCTTGGCACAGAACCAGCAAATGGTTTTCACTTCTTCAATCTTGTCAGCTAATAGCAATAGGTATTTAGACCCTTCAAACAAGTTATTTAAGAAGTCATTTTTCAAGCCGAAAGCCATAACTGGGATATCTAAATCGTCAACAATACGTGCCAATTGGTAGATATGGTCTTTTGATAAAAACTGGGCTTCATCAATCAGAACGCAATAAATTTTCTGGTCGTTCTCACGCATATAAGTGACTAAATCCTCGTACACATTCGTTTCCGTCGCAATCGCACGCGCTAATCTTTCTTCACCCACACGACTAGACACATTCCCGACACCTGCACGGTTATCAACAGCACTGGTATAAACTAATACATGTTTGTTTTGTTCTTCATAGTTATGCGCTACCTTAATGATTTCAAAAGACTTGCCACTATTCATCGCACCGTAACGGAAAAATAACTGAGCCATCTAAACACTCCCATACTTTTTAATATCGATTTACTCAGCTATTCATTTTACTTTTATTCCCGTCACTAGTCAATTTTATTTCCTGCTTGCAGGTCTAATCCCCAGTAAAAGTTTAAAGAAATTTTAAATGACAGGAAATTTTTTAGAATCCTGCCCACCTATGGTAAAATTAGCTCATTAAGGGTTCGCCTAAGTAGCGGATAGCAAATGATTAGAGGAGTGCCAAAAATGAAATTTAAGAGTCAACTAGCAACTGTAGCTGGCCGAACGAGCCAACAATTATTAAAGAGATTTACAAGCGGTGGTACTTCTCTACCCGGTAAAATTGCACAGAAAATTGATCCCGAGATCCTAAAAGCCTTAGGAGAAAATTACCGTGTAGTCATTATTACAGGAACCAACGGGAAAACAGTGACCACCGCACTAACTGTCAATATTTTGAAACAAAAATTTGACCATGTAATGACTAACAATTCAGGGTCAAACATGCTGCAAGGAATCACTTCATCATTTATTGAAGACTCTGGTACAAAGTCTAAAGATAAAGTCGCTGTTCTTGAAGTCGACGAAGCTTCTTTACGTCATATCACTGAACACATTAAACCAGAAGTGATTTTAACCACCAACATTTTCCGCGACCAAATGGACCGCTATGGTGAAATCTACACCACTTATGACTTTATCCTTCAAGGTGCAGCAAAAGCGAAAGACGCTATTCTAATGCAAAATGGGGATGCACCGATATTCTCATCTCGTAAAGTAGATAACAAACAAGTATTTTTCGGTTTCAACACTGAGGACCAATCAAAAGACTTCCTAGCTGACAACAATACGGATGGTGTTATCTGTCCAAACTGTGAGCATGTATTACACTACCACAGCATTACCTACAGCAACCTAGGCGACTACTTCTGTCCAAACTGTGGCGTGAGTCGTCCAGAATTAACTTATCAAGTAGAAGAAATCAATGAATTAACACCGGAATCAGCTAGCTTTACAATTGATGGCTACCAATACAGTATTCCAGTTGCTGGTTTATACAATGTCTACAACGCCTTATCAGCCTACTCACTAGGCCGGTATTTTGGTGTCAGCCAGACAGATATCGCTGAAGGATTACAAGGAGCTAAACGTATTTTCGGGCGTCAAGAAGCCATTAACGTGGAAGGTCACGACTTACGGATTAATCTTATCAAAAACCCTGTAGGACTAAACCAAATCATTGAATTATGTCTTTTAGAAAATGCACCGTATACCCTCATTTCAGTGTTAAATGACCGCCCCGCTGATGGCCAAGATGTATCATGGATTTGGGATGGCAACTTCGAAAAATTAGCCGAAATGGACAATATTGAAGCTTCTTATGTGGCAGGTATTCGTGTGGCTGACTTATCTAAACGTATGGCAGTCGCTGGCTTTAACCAAGACCAATTAATCCAGTTAGAAGATACTAAAGCCATTATTGAAACAGTGAAAAATGCACCGACTGAAAAAGTCTATATTCTAGCGACTTATACAGCTATGCTTGCGATTAGAAAAGAACTGGCTGAATTAGGTTACGTGAAGGAGCGGATGCGTTAATGGAACAAACTTTAAAAATTGCCCATTTATATGGGAACTTAATGAATACATATGGTGATAACGGTAACTTATTGATGTTACAACATGCAGCGAAAGCACAAAACGTTAATGTTGAAACTCAATTAGTCTCTATCGGTGATGAGTTTGACTCTCGTCAATTTGACCTTGTCTTCTTTGGCGGTGGCCAAGATTATGAACAAAAAATTGTAGCCCGTGACATCCAATTAAAAAAAGAAGCCTTAACCGAGTATATTGAAAATGACGGTGTAACAATCGGTATCTGCGGTGGATTCCAATTACTTGGAAAGTACTACATCAATGCTGCAGGTGACCGGTTAGAGGGCATTGGTGCCTTAGACCACTACACATTAAATCAAGACAATAACCGCTTTATTGGTGATATCGTCATTGAAAATGACCGTTTTGGCCAAACTTACTACGGCTATGAAAATCACAACGGCCGGACCTTTTTAGGAGAAAATACCCAACCCTTAGGTAAAGTGGTTACTGGCTTTGGTAACAACGGGGAAGACCAAACTGAAGGTGTTATGTATAAAAATACTTTTGGTTCTTACTTCCACGGTCCTTTATTAGTTCGTAACGAACAGTTAACCAATGAAATTGTTGGGTTAGCCATTAAAAATATGAAAGCCAGATTAGCGAGAGAAAACCAGTCAGCTTAAATTTGAAGGCCCTTTTGCCTAAAAGAAAAGGAGCTATGCTATGTGTGGTCGCTATTTATATGATAAAAATGAGCAAATCCTCTTCGATTATTACGAAGAAATTGCCAGTCGCGGTGTTGATGTGACCGACTTAAGGGATGGGACGGTCTACCCTTCAAATCAAGTGGTAACACTTGGCGCTAATCCTGACGGTGAAATCGTCCCTGGCATTACGCGATGGGGATTTACAGGTTTCAAACCTAGTCAATTGATGATTAACGCCCGGATTGAAACAGTCCGTGACAAGAAGACCTTTAAAGCGCCATTTGAAGGTCAACGGATTGTCTTCCCTATGTCAGCCTTCTTTGAATTTACTGATGATAAGGAAGCTTACACTTTTTCCGATTTTGGTCGGGTCATTTATGTGGGTGGCTTTTACCGGATTTATCCTGACAAAAAGACCGGGCAAAAACAAGCTGAATCGATTATCATCACTACGGAACCCGATGAAGTTGTTAGTCCTATCCACTACCGGATGCCACTTTTGATTCCACAAGTAGATATTGCCAAATGGATTTTAGATGATGACTTTGCCTTCAATTATCAAAAGCCTACACACCAACAATTACTACCAGCAAAAGTATCATGACATTTGAATAAGATGCACTCAAAAAGCGAGCCGTTTAGATTAAAACGACTCGCTTTTTTGATGCACATATGTGCTTATTCAAATTCACCTTTCACAAATTGTGAATTATAAAGGTTATAATAGAAGCCTTCTTGAGCTAATAATTCCTCGTGGTTACCTGTTTCAATGACGTCACCATGGTTCAATACAATAATGTTATCTGCATCTTGAATGGTTGATAAACGGTGGGCAACAACAAATGAAGTCCGCCCTTCAAGTAATTGATTCATGGCTTTTTGAATGAGTTTTTCTGTACGGGTGTCAATTGATGATGTCGCTTCATCCAAGATTAAAATCTCTGGATCAGACATAAAGGCCCGAGCAATCGTCACTAATTGACGTTGACCTTGAGAAATATTAGACCCATCTTGGTTGATAATGGTGTCATATCCATCTGGTAAGGTTCGCACAAAGTCATCTACATGGGCAGCTTTTGCGGCACGAACCACTTCATCACGTGTCACATTTGGATTGTTTGAACCGTAAGCAATATTGTCTGCAATAGTCCCATTAAATAGCCAAGTATCTTGCAATACCATACCCATTCGTGAACGTAATTCTTCTTGGTCAATATCTCTTGTATCTACACCATCATATTTAATAGACCCACCAGAAATATTATAGAACCGTTCAATTAAGTTGATAATAGTTGATTTACCGGCTCCTGTAGGTCCTACAATCGCCACCATTTGACCTGGCTCAACGGTTAGGTTGAAATCAGTCATTAGTAGGTTCTCTTCGCCTGGTTGATAACCAAATTGGACGTGGTCGAAAATCATCTTATAGTCTGTTTCAATAGCTGGTTGACCAGAAGTTACTTCTTCCATTTCTTCAACGTCAAGGAATTCAAAAATACGTTCGATAGATGCTACCATCCGTTGTAATTGGTTGATCATGTTGGCCGTTTGTTTTAGTGGCTCTGATAGGATCCCAGCGTATTGTAGCATGGCTTGAACGTCCCCAATTACCATAGTACCGTTAGCCACCGAGAAACCACCAACGATAGCTACAGCTACGTAACCAAAGTTTTTCGCCAAATTCATCAACGGCATCAAGATACCCGAAATGAATTGGGCTTTCCAAGAAACCGTGTAGTATTCTGCTGATTTTTCTTCAAACTGAGCAATTTTACCTTCATTTTGGTTGAAAGCATTATTTTCAATTTGACCAGAATAGTTTTCTTCGATATAGGCATTCATATTCCCTTGCACCCTTTGTTGGGCAGCGAATAGTCTTTGAGATACCGGTGTAATAGACAGCATAACAATTGTAGAGAGCAAAATAGTTCCTGCTGCAATTAAGGTCATTTTTGAACTAATTAATGTCATCATCGTGATAGTTAGGACAAATTGCGTACTAGACATCAAAACCTGTTGCAAGGTTTGTTGTAGTGACATAGCAATCGCTTCAACATCATTAATGGCACGTGACATGATTTCACCATTTGGCGTTGAATCTAAGAATGAAATCGGCAAACGGTTTAATTTCGCCCGCATATCATTTCTTAAGTCTTCAATTACGCGTTGGGCAGTACGACTTAATAAAGCCCCTTGTAAAAAGTTAAATAAAGCACTAATTAAGTAGAAAGTGATTACTTGAGTTAAGATTTTTGCTAACCCAGCATAATCAATGACGTACATTTGCTGTCCATCCACGTTTTGCAAGCCATTACTTACCCCATCGGTAATTAGAGTAGTTGCTTGACCTAAAATACGTGGTGACACAATTTGAAATGTGGTCGCTAGGATAATTAGGACAATAATCAATAAGAATGTCCATTTACGACTCGCCATATATTTGATGAAGCGACCTAGGGTTGACCAAAAGTTTTTCGGTTTATGACGGCGGCCTTCTAGTTTTTTTCTGTTATTCGCCATTAGTTCGCCCCCTTAATTTGTGATTCGACAATTTCTCGGTAAATATCATTTGCCATTAATTCATCATGGCTACCGATACCAGAAATTTCACCCTTATCAAGGACTATAATCGTATCTGCATCACGAATAGTTGAAACACGTTGCGCAATAATAATTGTTGCTGCATTTTCAGTCACTTCTTTTAAAGCCCCTCGTAAATTACGGTCAGTGGTGTAATCTAAGGCTGAGAATGAGTCATCGAAAAGATAAATATTTGCTTGTTTAACGATGGCACGGGCGATACAAAGTCTTTGCTTTTGTCCACCTGAGAAGTTATTCCCACCTTGGGCCACGTGGGCATCTAAACCATCCGGCAATTCGCGAACGAATGATTCGGATTGAGCAATGCGTAAGGCATACCAAAGTTCTTCATCGGTAGCCTCACTGTTTCCATACTTCAAGTTTTCACGAATGGTCCCTGAGAATAAGTTGGCTTTTTGCGGTACGTAGCTGACCAGATCACGCAAATTATTCAATGATAAGTCGCGCACATCTGTATCGTTGACTTTAACTGCACCTTTAGTGACGTCTGAAAAACGTAAGAGTAAGTTGGCAATCGTTGTTTTCCCAGAACCAGTACCCCCAATAATGGCTAAGGTTTGCCCTGGTTTCACTTGGAAGTTGATGTCGTCCACTACATTATGCTCTGCGTTACCAAATTTAAAGGCAACGTTTTCGAATGTTACTTCACCAGGTGCTTGACGGTCAATAGATACAGGGTTTTCAGGTGACTGAATAGTAATTTCAGTATCCAAAATTTCGTTGATCCGTTGAGCAGACACTTGAGCACGCGGTAAAATCACGAAAATCATCCCTAACATCATGAATGAAAACATGATAATGAATGAATAGTTGACGAATGAAAGGATGACCCCAACACTTAGGTTTTGAGCGGCCACTAAATGGGCACCGCGCCATGATAAAGTAATGTTTGTTAGTGATAGGATTGTTGTCATGATAGGCATTAAAAAAGACATCCGGAACATTGCTTTAATCGCTGTATCCGCATAATCTTTATTGGCTTCAGCAAATCGTGCTACTTCAAAATCTGATTTGTTAAAGGCTCTTACAACACGTACACCTGTTAATCCTTCCCGGAAAATAAGGTTCAAATCATCAACCTTACGTTGCATGGATTTAAAATATGGTGACACAATGCGTAAAATAATAAAAATTAATAAGGCTAATACTGGACCTGAAACTGCATAAACTAAACTCAATTCTGGACTAGCTAATACAGCCATCACGACAGCTGCTAGCAGCATGGCTGGTGAAAGTAATACCATACGCATAATCATCATGACAGTCACTTCAACCTGTTGAATATCGTTTGAAGAACGCGTAATCAATGAGGCCTCACCATAGGTCCCCATATCTTCTTTTGAAAACTGCAAAACTTTTGTATAAATTTCATTACGCAATTTTCTACCCAAGTCTTGGCTAGTGCGGGCAGAAATATATACTGAAATCCCTGCAGAAATAATGACTAAGATAGTAATCAAGATCATCTGGGCACCAATGCTGTAGATAGCCTGCATGTCTCCTGCCGCAACACCCTCGTCGATAATGCGAGCGGTCTGCGTTGGCAATAGTAATTCCCCAATAGCCTGTGTTAAGGCAAAGACAATTGCCCCGAACATAGCCCAAAAGGGAATTCGTTTAATTAAACGCCACATCTAATTCCTCCTCTTATGTTTTATAATATAAACAATGTGAATATTGCTTCAAGAGGGCATTATACGCCCTTTTCTCTCATTACACAAATATAAATTACTTGCCGGGTGTATCCTCTGAAATGGTCTCCTCTAATAGGCTTTCATCTTCTGAATATAAGCCGGAAACGCGTTTATACCAAGCAAAGAAGTGGCTAAACATGACTTTGATGACGGCGTAAATTGGAATGACGAATACAACCCCCGCAACCCCGAAAATTGATCCTGCTGAGATTAGTAAAAGCATGATGGTGACTGGGTGAATGGCCATATTGGACCCCAAAACTTGTGGTGAAATCACACGACTTTCAATCGTCTGCTCAATAGCGAATACAATCAAGACTTTTACAATCATCATTGGCCCAACTACAATGGCGACAATAATGGCTGGCACCATTGCCAAGAATGATCCTATGTAAGGAATGACATTTAAAAAACCTGCAGCAACCCCAATAATTACCCCATAAGGTAGTCCAACAATTGAGTAACCCACTACAAACATAATGGCTACCCCAATCGCGACAATAATTTGTCCACGGATATATTGGCTAATTTGTAAATTCATATCGCTTAATAGGCGTAGGGTCGCCTTACGAATTTTAATAGGCAGAAATTGCGCGACATATGTGGGCAATTTGTGGCCGTCCCGTAACATATAGAACAAGATAATCGGTGCGGTAAAAATAGCTACTGCTACCCTGGTCACTGTCCCAACGATAGACGAGACACTTGTGATTGCTGAATTAGCAATGCTCTCCCAATTAAATGATGACAGGTCTAATACATTATTCATGGCTGATTGGAATACCATATTCACTTGGTCAAACCAATCACCGCGAATCAAGGTTTGTAAGCGATTTTGATAGTCTGACCAAATAGTATCCCAGTTATTGATCAAATTACGCCCTTCATCCGCTACTGTTGGGATTAAAGCAATAAGGCCGGTAACCACCACCGCAATCAATAGTAAAACGATTGCTGACCCCCAGGTTCGGTTGAGTCCCTTTTTTTCGATTTGATTCACTAAAGGCACTGTCAAATAGTAGAAAATAGCTGCCACGATAATAGGTAGTGAAACATATTGGATGAAGGAAACGGCTGGGTCTAATAGGTATGAGACTCGGGTAAATAGGCTCATAAAAATGACAATTAAAATACCGACCATCAAGGCGCTAATATATCGATTATTTAAAATATATTTGAAAAACCAGGATTTTGAAAAAGTTATCTGGTCTTTCGTTGATGATGAATCTTTCGTTGATAATGTTTCTTCTGGTTTGATTTTATCGTTCATGACGTCGCCTCCTATAATGCATACGTCTATTATAGCAAACATTTCTTCCTATAAATGTACCTAAACAATTAAAGTATAGCCGTTTTTGGTGTTAATAAGAGCGTTTTCTTGTATAATGAAATTATCTTATGAAAGAAGGGATTTTTATTATGGAAACGATTTATGTATCTGGTTATACACGTGAAGACAATAAGGGGATTCATACCTTAACGTTAAATGCTGATAAGAAAGCTTTTGAAGCAAGTGAATTGATTATTGAAGAAAACAACCCTACTTACATTACTTTATCTAAAGACGGCAAACATCTATTCACTTTAAGTGACGGTAATGAGCCTGGTGTTGCCCATTACGAAAATAATGATGGTCAATTTGCCTTTAAAGACCGTGTGAAAGTATTTAATGAAAATGGCTGTTACTTAACATATGATGATGAAGCAAAAGTTCTTTATGATGCTAACTACAAAAAAGGTGAATTGGCAGTGATTAAAGTCAACGAAGATGGTACATTGACTGTAACGGATGTCATCCAACATACTTCACCAGTTGGCCCGCATGAAAACCAAGACTTTGCACATGCCCACTTTATCCATCCAACAAATGACCACAAATACATTCTTTCTTGTGATTTAGGCACTGATGAAGTGCACACTTATACTCTTACCGATGATAACAAATTAGCTGAAGTGAGTGTCTACAAAGCAGCGCCTGGTACTGGTCCACGTCACCTTGCCTTCCACCATTCAGAACCAATCGTTTACCTTTTAGGGGAATTGGACTACACAGTTGAAGTGTTAAACATTCAAGAAGATGGTTCTTTAGTTTCTGGAAACCGTTATGACACGATTCCAAGCGATTGGACTGAATTCAACTCATCAGCAGCGATTCGCTTATCAAGTGACAACAAGTTCTTATACGTCTCAAACCGTGGTCACAACTCAATTACTGTTTTTGAAGTTTCAGCAGATGGGCAAAGTTTAACTGAAATTCAAAACATTTCAACTGAAGGTGATTTCCCGCGTGACTTCAACTTCAATGCAGATGAATCATTTGTCATTGTTGGTCACCAATTCCAACCACAAATTTCATTATTTACACGTGACCAAGCAAGTGGTTTATTAACCTACGTTGATCATACAAATATTAATGAAATCGTTTGTGTCACACCAGTTTAAAGGAGTTTAACCATTCATGTATCATTTAGCCGCCAGTCAAATGGACGAAAAGCTACAATATAAATTGCTATCTGGTGCTATTGTACCCCGACCAATTGGTTGGATTACTAGTGAAAACAAGAAAACAGGTGTCATCAATTTGGCACCCTTTTCTTTTACTAGTGGTGCCGGGCAAAAGTTGCCCTTAATTTCAATGGCTATTCTTCGAAAAGAAGATTTTTCCATTAAAGATACCGCCCGCAATTTATTAGACCATCCTGAAGGTGTGGTGAATATTGTCAGCAAGTCTTTCATTGATAAAATGAACGCTACCGCTGCCAAAGTTTCAGCAGACGTCAGTGAATTGACCCTAGCTGACATTCAAACAGTTAATTCTAAGACCGTGAGCCCGCCAGGTGTGGCTGATGCTTTAATTCGCCTTGAGGTAAAAGTCTACCAGTATATCCCAATCCGTGACCGGGAGGACCGTATCATCACTGATATGTTCATACTTGAAATTACCGACTATCATTTAGATGCATCGGTATATGACGAGGAAAAAGGCTACGTCTTGTATGAAGGGTTAGCCCCTGTTGCCAGATTAGCCGGCAACTTGTATACGGATATCACAAAACCTTATGTGTTAGAACGACCAGAATAAAGTAGATTTGCCAAAAGTCGTTAAGACCCAACGCGCTAGACCAAAAGCCGAACAATTACTGGGCAGTAATTGTTCGGCTTTTGGGAAGTGTCGGGAAAGTTTAACTTTTGGAAACTGATATAACAGCTATTGTTAAATAGCAATTAGGGGCTGTGACAATGATGTCACAGCCCCTTTTTTTGTTTATTCTATAATTTGAATAGATGCTTAATCATTTTTCCTATTTCGATTGAACAAAGGTTTTCCCTAAAGCTTTTGGCGCTTGAGCTTTACCAATGAATACAACTAATACGATGATCGTCAATATGTAAGGCGCAATATCTAAGTAAACTGATGGTACATCTTGAATAATGGGGATGTAGTTTGCTGTTACCGATAAGCTTTGCGCGAATCCAAAGAATATTGCAGCAAGTAGTGCACCGACTGGATGCCATTTACCAAAAACCATTGCCGCCATGGCCATGAATCCTTGTCCTGCTACGGTGATTACAGAAAATTCATTCTGTACAGCCTGTGCTTGAACCGCCCCACCGATACCACCAAGGAGTCCAGAAATCAAAACGCCAGCGTATTTCATTGCGTTTACGTTAATACCAAGTGTCTCAGCTGCCTCTGGGTGCTCGCCGACTGAACGTAGGCGTAAACCAAAACGGGTTTTGAATAAGACAAACCAAGCGATTACGGCGAATAGGATACCTAGATAAGCTGGGCCAGAAGTATTTTGGAAGAAAATTGGTCCAATAACTGGTATATTATTCAAACCTAAAATATTATAGGTCACAAAAGGTTTCGCTAATGGACCTGTTTGCGCTGCTCCATAGATCGCTCGCACTAAGAAAACAGATAATCCAGGAGCTGCTAAGTTCAATACTGTACCGGAAATGGTTTGATTGGCGCGGAAGTTAATAGATGATACGGCATGAATTGCTGAATAGATCAAGCCCACTAGTCCACCTACTAATAGACCAACCCAAGGCGTCATGGCCCCGAAAGTACCTGACATGGCGATATTGAAAACGGCTGAAGCAAAGGCTCCCATTACCATAATCCCTTCCAAACCAATGTTCACCACACCTGACCGTTCAGAGAAGGCACCACCGATTGCGGTAAACATAAGAGGTGCTGCGTACATTAATGTTGAAGACACAATTAATTGTAAAATAGTAGAAAAGTTCATTATTGGTCCCCCTTAACTGTCGATTTTTTACCCTTACCGAATTTATCTATTGCATATGAAATGATATAAGACGAACCGATAAAGAAGATGATAGCAGCTGTAATAACACTCGCCAATTCATCCGGTACGCCGGCACGATTTGGCATAAATGAAGCTCCAATATTCAAGATACCGAATAAGATAGAAGCTAGAAAAGTCCCAACTGGAGTCCCCATTCCAAGCAAGCCAACAGCAATTCCGTTAAACCCTTCAGATGGTAGAGATGTTAGTGTATACAAGTTACCAAAAGTCCCGATACCATGGATGACGCCCGCTAAACCAGCCAAACCACCAGACAGGAAGATAGCTAAGACGATATTTTTCTCCACGTGAATACCTGCATATTCCGCTGCATCTTTATTTAATCCAACAGCCTTTAATTCAAAGCCCATAGTTGTATGTTTCATCACAAATCCGTATAGGATAACCATGATGATAGCTATGAAAATCCCCATATTTAAACGAGACCCACCTGTTAATGTTGAGATAAAACCTAAAGCTAAGGAAGCATTCTCGCCTACTTTACCAGTCATATTCCCTGACCCTAGCACCTCACGAATAAGGTAATTGGTCGTATACAAGATGACATAGTTCAACATAATCGTCACAACAACTTCATTTGTCCCTAAGTAGGCACGCAAAACACCAGCAATTGAGGCGTATAAGGCACCAGATAAGGTCCCAATAATGAGGATTGCAGGTACCATAATCATTTGCGGTAAATCTGGAAAGGCCAAGGCGAAAGCTACTGATGATAACCATCCGGCTAATAATTGACCTGATAAACCAATATTAAAGAAGCCAGATTGGTAAGCCACATTAAAGGCTAAACCAGTTAACGTTAACACTGTCGCTTGTCTTAATACTTCACCAATGAAGTATGGACTAGATATAACAGTCATGATCATGGCATCGTAGGCAGCAATTGGATTGTAGCCGAAGAATAACATGATTAAGGCCCCTAAAATAAATCCGCTTAAAATAGAAATCACTGGTATAGCTAATTTTTCAACAAGCGTATTCGTCTTAAATGCTTTCAACTGGTTCAACCCCTTCCGCTATTGTATCTTGACCGACTGGATGTAGGACACTTTGAACGCGTGCTTCTTCTAAGCTTACACCCGCCATTAATAGACCCAATTCCGTTTCATTCGTATCGTCAGCATCGACGATGGCATTTATTTTCCCGTCATGCATCACTGCAATCCTGTCAGCAACACCCATAATTTCGTCTAGTTCAAAACTCATTAACAATACACTCTTCCCTGCGTCTCTATGCTGTACTAACCGGTCGTGCACAAACTCAATCGCCCCTACATCCAACCCACGAGTCGGTTGAGCAGCGATTAATAAGTCCGGATTTCGGTCTAATTCACGCGCGATAATTACCTTCTGTTGGTTACCACCAGATAAGGCACCTGCTAGCGTTGCTTCACTTTCAGTTCTCACATCAAATTCATCGATTAAAATTTTTGCATGGTCGTTGATGAAATTGTGGTTTAAGAGCCCATTTTTGGAAAAAGGTTTTTGGTAATAAGACTGCATGGCCATATTCTCTGCAATCGATAATTCAAGGAATAGACCATGTTTTTGCCGGTCTTCAGGAATATGTCCTAATCCCGCTTCCGTAATCTTTCGTGGACGCTTGTTGGTCACATTTTTACCAGCTAAAGTCACTTTTCCTGAAACCACTTTTCTTAAACCTGAAATCGCTTGGATTAATTCAGTTTGTCCGTTACCATCGATTCCAGCAATGCCTAAAACCTCCCCTGCCCGCACCTCAAAATCTACAGATTTCACTGCCTGTAAGCCCCGAGATTCATTGACCACTAAATCATTAACCTGCAAAATAACTTCGCCTGTCTCAGCGGGCTTTTTCTCAACTTTAAAATTCACATGACGTCCAACCATCATATCCGCCAACTCTTGTTTGTTGGTGTTTGTGACATCAACCGTATCAATACTTTGACCTCGACGAATTACTGTACAACGATCAGCAACCGAGGTGATTTCATCTAATTTATGGGTAATCAAAATAATGGATTTACCTTCAAGTGTCATAGCTTTCATAATGTGCATCAATTCTTCAATTTCTTGAGGCGTCAATACAGCAGTTGGTTCATCAAAAATTAAAATATCAGCGCCACGGTACAGCGCCTTAATGATTTCAACTCTTTGTTGTTGACCAACAGAAATATCCTGCACGTAAGCATCTGGATCAACGGCCAAATGGTATTGGCTAGATAACTCTTTGATTTTTGTATAAGCTGCTTTCTCGTCAAGGTAACCAAATTTTGTAGACTCTTTTCCAAGCACAATATTTTCGGCTACTGTAAATTTATCAATCAACATAAAATGTTGGTGAACCATACCGATACCTAATTTATTGGCATGGTCAGGTGAACTGATGACTGCCGCTTGACCGTTCACCAAAATCTCACCAGATGTTGGTGCTAGTAAACCGGATAAAATATTCATCAAGGTCGATTTTCCAGCCCCGTTTTCCCCTAGTAAGGCATGAACTTCACCTTTTTTTAAATTGAAATTGATATGATCATTAGCTTTGTATGTACCAAATATTTTTGTAATATCACGCATTTCAATGACATTTTCATTTTGCATGTCTATTTTCCTCTTTTCTAACCTAGATGCCTATCCAAATTAAAAGCGTCAGCCAATTTGACTGACGCAATTTACTTTTCTATACTCGCTTACTCTGCTGAATAAGAGAATTCTGGAACGTCAATTTCACCATCAATGATTGCTTGTTTCGCTTCTTCAATTGTTGCCCAAGTTTCATCATCAAGGTTACCTCTTGTGATATCAACTGTGTGATCTGCTAAACCGTATTCTACCAACTCGCCACCTGGGAATTCAGTATCCATTGTTTGCTCAGTAATGGCAACGATAGCAGAACCAGTGTCTTTGATTGTAGAAGTTAAGGTAAAGTTACCACCTGACCATTCACCTTCTTCAGTTTGGTCACGGTCAACACCGATTACCCAGATATTTGCTTCGCTATCTGCTTCAAGACGGTTACGAGCCTCAGTGAAAACACCATTACCTGAACCACCAGCAGCTGTATAGATGACATCTGCGCCACTTGTGTACATTGCATTGGCAATTTGTTGACCTGTTGCAGCATCACCAAATGATTCAACATATTGTGCATCTACTTCGATTGATTCGTCTACATGAGCTACCCCAGCTCTAAAACCAGTTTCGAAACGGTCGATACCAGGTGTTTTCATACCACCAACAAACCCTACTTTACCTGTTTCAGACGTTGTAGCTGCAGCGATACCTGCTAGGAATGCAGATTCTTGGTCTTTAAAAGTCATTGATACAACGTTTGGTTGGTCTACTTGTCCATCAATAAAGGCAAATTGTTGGTCTGGATTAGCAGGTGCTACTTCATTAAAAGTATCTTCTAACATGAAGCCCATACCGAAGATGATGTCATAACCATCTGCAATCGCAGTATTGAAGTTTGGTACAAAATCAGATGAATCTGTTGATTCGTAATATTGTACTTTATTACCAGTTTCTTCTGACCAAGCTTGCATACCTTCCCAAGCTGATTGGTTAAATGAACGGTCATCTACCCCACCTTCATCAGTGATCATGCCAATAGCGTAATCACCGGTAGCTTCGGATGTTGCTTGAGAATCTGATTCACTTGAAGTATCAGTTCCAGCATTTTGACCTTGACATGCTGCTAAAGCAAAAACAGAACCAGCTAATAAAACGATATTTTTAAATTTTGTAGACATGTTTCTCCTCCAATAGACGAATGTTATGTTTTTAAAAGTTTCTAATGTTCGTTTCTTACAAGAGTTATTTTACGTTATAAATTTGAAAAAGTAAAGTTTTTTCACAAAAATAGTTCGTATTTTTATTCACTTTTCTCACTTAACACTTTTATCATAGGATTATGATCATTTTAAAGACGAACGTTTATTTGGATAACCGACAGCTACTTGTGTAAACAGCACTATTACAATACTTTCTCCATTTTTAGATAACAAAAAAGTCGAGACATATAGCCCCGACCTTGATTAGAATATATAGGCTCTTCGTCAAATAGGACTGATGAGTAATTTCTACCAGGTAATCATTAGATTGCCTGGCTTTTTATATATTCTTTTCCATTATTCATTTTCA
>NZ_JBHYKZ010000009.1:0-108492 GCF_042741995.1 Aerococcus sp. NPDC058936
GTATTAGGCATGCCGCCAGCGTTCGTCCTGAGCCAGGATCAAACTCTCATGAAAGATTTTCATGAGCTTGATTGCTCATTAAAGTTTGCTGACTTGTTTATAGTAGTTCTCACTACTTTTGATTGTTGGAATCAAATGATTCCATACACAATTTTTGGTTTGTCTTCTTTGTTCAGTTTTCAAAGGTCTATCTCGTCGCCTTTCAGCAACTCGTATATCATACCATCTTCATTCAAGAGTTGTCAAGCAAAACTTTTAAAAAGTTTTTCAACATTTTGTTGAACACTTGTTTTCTTAATGAAGCGACTTGAATATCTTACCTTACAAGTTGACATCTTGTCAACAAGTAATTTAAGAAATATTTTTGCTTGTTTTGAGAACTAAAATAGCGCTCTCGACAACTACTTAACAATACCATGATACAAATCACGATGTCAACATGTTTTTTTCAAAAATATTTTCCTGAAAATGTTCCGGTAAGAACTATTTCCGTAACAAGAATTATAGCAAGTATTCCATTTCTATACAAGCGCAAATTAAATAAAATTCCAAAAAATTGTTTATTCAAATAATAAAAGAACGCAAACCCTTGATATATTTGCGTTCCTTCAAAACCACTATGCTATTTACGGCAGGCTATTGCCTGCACTCTGATAGATTTCATACCATTCTTGACGGGTAAATTGAATTTCGCTCGCCTTGGCATAATTTAAAATCCGGTCGATATTGGTAGTTCCTAAGACAACTTGGGTGTTTCCTGGAATGCGCAGCAACCAAGCGATAGCTGCAGCTTCTTTGTCTAGACCATAACGACCGCCGATTTCGCTTAACTTGTCATTCAAGTCTTTATAAGAAGGATCGCTGAATAGTACCCCGTTTTCTCCTTGAATTGGTGACCACGCTTGGATAGCCATATCATGCAGTCGTGCATAATCAATTAATTCACCACCACGGTTTACGCCTTCACCGGCTTTGGTATTCACGCTAAATCCATAATCCAAAGCTAGAGTATGCGCCGGTGATAATTGAATTTGGTTAGCGACTAAATCTTGTCTGACATATTTCTTCAATAGATCAACTTGAATTGGCGTGTGATTACTTACACCGAAGTGTCGAACTTTACCGCTCATTTCTAATATATCGAAGGCTTCTGCGATTTCTTCTGGTTCCCACAAGGCGTCGTTACGATGTAATAGTAGAATATCTAGATAATCTGTTTGTAGCCTCTCTAAAGATTCATCTACTGATTGTAAGATATGTTCTTTTGATAGGTCGAAGAAGTTTTGTTTGTTGTTATTATAGGTGCCTGGTAAGTAAATCCCTACTTTAGATTGCAGAATGATATTTTCTCTTGAGATGTTTAAGCCAGCAAAGGCTTGGCCGAATAATTTTTCCGCCCCACCTCTTTCTCTTGCGTATATGTCTGCATGGTCAAAGAACGTTAATCCTGCGCCATAGGATTGTTGGATTAAGTCTTGGACTTCTTCTACTGATTTACCTTCAATCCGCATACAACCTACTGCTAAATTGGGTGCTGTTAAACCGTTTTGCCCTAATGAAATATGTTTCATGTATATGCCTCCGTTTCAATTCAAGAAAACGTTTTCTTGTTACTGATAAAATTATACTTGTTTTCTGGTCAAATAGAAACAAAAGCGCCTAGTCCATTGAAATATCTGGTCAAAGACTTAAATGGTGTCGGTTCGAATGAATTTTGTTTGTCGGTAAGAAAGGTAGAGCATGATAATCGTTCCAATCCATAAGATGGGGATCATCACACTGACACTTGTGATATAAAAGCCGACAATAATGGCGATAATGGCAGGTATTCCCATGGCGGTTGCGACCATACCTAAACAGTATTGGAAGGAGAATAGGTCATGGAATTTGTGTTTTTGTAAAATATTTAACCGTGAAACAATAATCATTAAGCCCCCTAAACCAAGAATAAAGATGGTCAACTGACGGGTCATGACGAGGATCTGCTTACTTTGGGTATTCACTTCCGTTTGATAACTCACTCGTAAACTTTCGATAAAAGTCCCATTATCAGTCATATCGTCTTTCAAGTCTAATGGTAGGTTAGCAGTATACCGTGTATCTTGGTCTGTTTGATACACGAATTGGTCTGGCAGGATCAGAAGTAACTTGTCAGTCCCCTTTAAGTAGCCGTCAAGATTGTCGGCACTAGGGAAAATAACCACTTGTAATTGGTCACCGTTAATAACGATATCTGACTGGTCTGACTGAAAAGACCCGTTATCATAGGTAAAATTCGATAATTGGCTGACTGTTTCTTCTGGGATGATGGTCTGTAGTTGTTCAAAGGCTTTATTAACTGTCCCGTCTTCAACGGGTTGAAAACTGCTGGCAAAGGGCCAGGTCATGATAACCGACCAGACAACCATGACGAGAATTGACTTCCACCAGGTCATCAGGTGACGGTGGTAGAAGATATTAGCTGGGCTGAACATGTCTTTCACATAGTGTACTGGAAACATTTAAATGAATCGCTCCTTTTTAGTGGTGACTCCATTATAACTGAATTTGGCTTGAATCAGGCAAGCTTTTACTTTGTCGTGTAGTGGCAGGTTTTGTGCTAAAATGAAAGTATTCTAATGTACAGGAATTTCATTTCAGGAATTCATTAAAAGAAGGAAGGCACAGTATATGAAAGAAATCGATAAAAAAATTGCTATCATCGGCTTAGGCAATATGGGAACAGCAATTTTAAATGGCTTGGTAAAATCGGATGAGATTGATAACCAACTGATTACTGGTTCACGCGCTAACCCTGAAAAAGCTGAAGCGGACTCAGCTAAGTATGGTTTCGCCATTTTGACAGATAATAAGGAGACGGCTAAGGGAGCGGACGTGGTTATCCTTGCGGTAAAACCTTATTTAATCAAGGATGTGGTGGATGAAATCAAACCAACACTTACTGCAGAGACGATTGTTATTTCGGTTGCGACGGGCTACAGTTTGACGGATGCGGCTGGACAGTTAGGGGATTCTGCCAAATTCGCTCGGGTGATGCCTAATATTCCAGCGCAAGTTGGGGAAGGGATTTCTGGTGTTGTCTATAATGAAAACTTATCGGCAGCGGATAAGGAATTAATTATGCAAATCCTTCATACTTTCGGGTCAGCAGAACAGTTGACTGAGAAACAGTTGGACGCCTTCACAGGGATTGCGGGTTCGAGTCCAGCGATTATCTTCATGATTATTGAAGCGATGGCGGATGCTGGTGTGGCAAAAGGACTTACTCGACCACAAGCGCTAGCCTTTGCAAAACAAGCGGTTAAGGGGGCAGCACAATTGGCGATTGAATCGGAATTGCACCCTGGGGCTTTGAAGGACGCGGTTTGTACACCGGGTGGCACAACCATTGAAGAGGTCCGCACAGCTGAGTCAATGAACCTGCGTGGCACGATTATTGAAACGGTGATTGCGGGTATTGAAAAGTCGGAAAGTTTATAATTTGTGTAAATTGCTGAAAACTTACTGTTATTGCTAGATTTCACGACCATTGCCTAGTAATATGAATAGTTGAAGAGATACTACAAAATGATGAAAAACATTATAAAGGATTGAATAAAAATGAAACTTGGTGCCAGGATGTTTAAGACAGGTCTTGGGGTAATGCTCAGTATTTTAATTGCTGACTGGTTACCCTTTGTTGAGCCTGTCATCCCTGCCTTTACTGCCATCATCGGTTTACAACAAACTGTTAGAGGGTCGATAGATACCTTCTTCAACCGTGTGATGGCGGCAATACTTGGGGGAATCGTTGCTGTAGTCATGGTACACTTTTTCGGTAATTCCCCTATTATTATTGGGGTGACCGTGACGATTTTTATTGGGATTTTGAGGGCTTTAAATATGGCCAACGTTATCACATTAGCGACCATTACCCTTGTGATAATCATGTTGCGCGACCAAGATATGATTATCACCTCAGCCATTGCGCGGGTGGTTGAATCATTACTTGGAGTGACCGTTTCCCTATTAGTGAACGTCTTTGTTTTACCACCTAAATACGACGCCATTCTTTACGAAGAAGTCAATAAAACCTCTAGTGAAATCTTAGTGCGCTTAAGAGCCATTCTTCGCAAAAACGGCGAATATTCTACCTTAACCTCTGATATCGCCTGGGCAGAAAACCGTATCGCACAAAGTCATAGCCTATACGCACTCTTAAAAGATGAGAATGTATGGTCTAAACAAAAACTACCCATGTTAAAACGAAAACTCGTTGTTTTCCGGGCTTTAATCGTGTCACTAGAACAGGCACTGGCCTTATTATCCGTCTTACATACCCATACCAATGTCATGTTCCAATTACCAGAAGAACTACGGATCCAAATCCGCGAACGGATCGAAACCCTCTGTTCAGCACATGAACAAATCTTCTTGAAATTTGACGGTCGAATCTCACCATTAGAAGTGAATTTCTTCCAACCAACCCAAGGGTACCGACAAGACTTAATGGACTCTATCTTCGAATACGCTGCCATTAAACAAACCGCTACCCAAGAAGAATTCGAGCGTTCAAACGCTTTAATGTTAATCACCGGTCAATTGGTATCTTACGAAGAATCACTAATCAAACTAAACACCCTGATTCGTTCATATAGAATCCACCATGACGAAGACGAATACCAAGCAGACTCACTAGAAGGCATCGAATAAATCACATGTCACCAAAACAAAATATACGCCATTTCAAAAGGAGGGGTCCAGACAACAGTCTCAACCCCTCCTTTTTTTGAATATGCAGTTAATTTCGTGGTCACAATATCCTTTTGAGCAATAAGAACCCAACTAAGGATGCGCTGAAGTATAGCAGTCAGTGGGAACATACTCCCTCAGACTGAATCTTTAGACTAGAAATTAGACTCTGGCTGATTTAGTCCCCACTGCTAGTCGAGTTTCCAAGGGCAGAAAGGTGTCCATTTCAAAATAACTTGCGACACACTTTGTATGCCACGGCATTATTATTCCAGTGTCTCCTACCTCAACACCCTGGACCACATCCTCATTTTAAGACAATGATAAGAAAACACGGAAGCCGAAGTCTTTTTTTAAAATTAGCTATTATTCCACTCTTTCTAAAATCAATGTAGAAAGAATGGGTACATTAACATCCCCGTTACCTTTGATTAAATCCGCAAAGTCATCGCCAACCATTTTATTATCGCGGGCAATTGGTCGCCAACCACCTTCTGGTATCCATACTTTTACATCATTCAATTGGCCATTAAAAATCACTACTAATTCATGTCCTGGGCCATGGTAATGCACACCAATGATTTGGTAGTCTGACTTAATCACAGTCACATTTTCAAAAAATGTTTGTTGGTTTTTCTCTGTAAAGAATGGGTATTTCTTCCTTAATGCCAATAACCCCTTAAAATAAGTGACCGCATCATAGTTTGAAGCCATTAAGTCCCAGTCTATACAGTTGATTTCATCTCCTGCGTTATAAGAATCCCTTACCCCATGCTTGGTTCGGAAGAATTCTTGGCCAGAATGGAAGAATGGAATACCAGCTGACAAGGCAATAATCGAATTCCCTAATAATTGCCGTCTTTTACGCAGTCTGACTGGCTCTTCTCCATGTGATAAGGCAATTTTATCCCGTAAAGTATAGTTATCATGCACTTCAATATATTGGATTAATTGTTGGGCTTGGGTTACGTTAGCGTCACGTTTTGACAAGTTCCCCCCACCTAAGTAGGATGCAAGGACGGCTTGCTCTGTCATAAATTTCCCCGTGATAAAACCCGGATCCGTTGCGTCGCCGTAGTCCGATCCACGAACTTGGTCGCGGAGTTGGTCATTAAAGTAAGAAATGCGAGGGGTTTTATAAGCATTACGTAGAATAGCCTTTTTATCAGAAGATAAAAGGGTTTCTAAGTCCCAACCTTCACCGTACATTAAAATAGATGGATCTATCTTATCCAAGGCTTCGCGGATCAAATTCAGAGTTTCGATATCATGAAGGCCCATTAAATCAAAGCGGAACCCATCGATGTGGAATTCTTCTGCCCAGTAGGTAATGGATTCGATCATGTAACGGCGGAACATCAAACGAGTTGAGTCCGTCTCATTCCCTACACCTGACCCGTTTGATAAGTCTCCATTTTTGTTGTAGCGGAAAAAGTAATAAGGAACAGTTAAACCAAGCGGGTGGCGTTCGTGTTCATAAACGTGGTTATAGACAACATCCATCACGACGCGCAGACCTTTGGCATGCAAGGCCTGGACCATTTCCCGCATTTCTTTCAATCGGGCTATTGGGTCTCTTGGCGACATTGAGTAGGAACCTTCTGGCACATTGTAATGCATGGGATCATAGCCCCAGTTATAATTATCCGGTCGATCAGACAATTCATCGACCGTTACAAAATCAGCCATTGGCATTAACTGTAGGTGGGTAATGCCTAAGTCGGCAATATAATCTAAGCCGGTAGCAAATTCGTTGGCTGTTTTAGTCCCACTTAGCGCAAGGCCAGCAAATTTACCGCGTTTTTCCTTGGGCACACCGGAATTGATATTGGACGTTAAATCACGGACACTAGCTTCATAGATAATGGCATCGCGGGCGTTAGCAAACGGTGGTCGTTTATCATTTTCCCAGTCATCCGGGTAACCTTCATCTAAATCGACAATGACAGACCGAGCGCCATTAACGGTAACGGCTTGTGAGTATGGATCTTGGGTGATTTCAACGGTGGAATTGGGAAAGAAAATCCGGTACATGTAAGGAACATTTTTGTAATCACCTTCTAAACGAACGGCGTAGCAACCAGTTTCTACTTCTTCGTCCATCTGGATAGCTTCATATTCGTCAGACGTGTCAGATTTGTATAAGAGTAATTCAACATCAATCGCTGTTGGGGTCCAAATACGTAAGAGCGTACTTTTTTTTGAGTAAGAGTAGCCGAGAAATCCGTCATAATAATAAGCCTTATCAAAAGCATCCGACTCCATGGTTTCGCGCATGCGCAGACTAATTAATTCAGGATCTGCCGTTTCAATTAAATCAAAAATCTCTTGGATAGTTGCAATATCATTTGCCATAAATGCCTCTTTTCTTCAGCTCGAAAAATGACTGATTTACATTAAGTTTATCATCTTTATTTTATCGACTTTTCCCCTAAAAGACTACAAAAAACACCCTAAAAGGTGAATTCCCATCCATTCTGTACAATATCACCATGTTTTGGTTATATCAGTGAATATGGGTGTCCTTTTAAGGTGTTTTAACTTGTCTTATTACTTTAAATCAAGCTGAATTGATTATTCAGAAACAGATGTATCATCTGGAGTAGACTCTTCTTCAATAACGCTCTCTTGAGATGTATCAGTTGATTCACTTGATGCATTTGATGTTTCACTCGACTCAGACCAACTGTAATCAGGTTCTGGTTCAGAGGAGTAGTACTCTACTTCAGCCGCCGCTTCTTCCGCTGCAATTGATTCTGAAATGTATGCTGCTTCAGCAGCGGCCGATTCTTCCGCTGCGATTGATTCAGATTCGGCAATAGATGCATTTTCAGCGTCGATTGATGCTTGTTCTTCTGCTGCAATTGATTCAGCTTCTGCATCTAATGATGCTTGCTCTTCCGCTGCGATTGATTCTGATTCTGCTTGTGCATCTAATGCCGCTTGCATTTCAGCAACATCTTCATTTGCGCCGTCATAACCATTAGTGGCATTGATTTGCGTATCTTCAATTTGCGCCATCAGCGTGTCAGCCATTAATTGACTCGCTTCTTGAGAGAAGCCTTCATCTGTAAAGCTATTTTCAAGATTTAAGCTTTCTGAGTTATCACGCGCCTCACTGTAAGCAGTATTCACATCATAAACATTATAGCCTGCTTCTTGCATAGCAGATAAAGCATTGTCGTTATAGGTTACATAGTCCTCATCTTCAGCCATTTCTTGACTTGAAGCTGGGTATTGTGCAAAGACGATTAAGGCTGAAGGTAGGTCCATACGAATGGTATTGAACAATTCTTCAATATTCGCTAAATGGTCTTCTTCAGAAATTTCAGCTTCATAATCTTCTTCTATGAAAGTTGGGATAATCACTAACTGCGGGTTGGCTTCAGTTAAGTTGCCAGAGTATTGTTCAACTGCATCGGCAGAGGTCATTTCTGCCCAGTCTACTGAGTGAACACTTGCTTCGTCAAAGCCGATTTCATTTAAACGGTCAGTGATAGTTGTTGTCCAAGCCTCTTGGTCTGCTTGGGTACGGGCGATTGAAATGGTTGGCACTTGCTCTACACTTTGTAGGTAGTATAAATAATGAAGTGCTGTAGTTTCCCCGCGATTGTCTGTAAATGCTTGAACCATTTCTTCTGCATTATATTCTTCTGGCGTTGATGGTGCTGTTTGGTTCATATCTACTGACATTGAAGAAAATGTGCTGGCTTGGTCTGCTAACATATTTTGTTGGCGTGAGCGATAAACAAAATAGCTGCCTCCCACTAATACCAATGAAATGACGATAAAGACTGCTGTCAAAATCATTTGGTTTCTACTTGATTTTCTATTCATGCTTGAACTCCTTTATACAAACTTTTCCCATTGTTTATTCTATCATATAACAAAATGAAGCCAAACTGAATTAAATCTTTTAGGTTTTTTAAGAATATGAGAGTAGGCAATTAGCCTACTCTTTCATTTTTCATTATGATATAATATTTTATGTTACAACCTAGCTAGGTGTAGAAAGTAGGTTTGGTGATGAGAAACCCTAAGGAAGGTGAATTCATCACAGTCAAAAGCTACAAGCACGATGGATCCTTACATCGCACTTGGCGAGATTCTATGGTTTTAAAAACAAGTGACCAAAGTATCATTGCTTGCAATGATCATACCTTGGTTGTTGATTTTGACGGTAGACGATGGGTGACTAGAGAACCCGCCCTACTATATTTCCATAAACACTATTGGTTCAATATTATTACAATGATTCGTCCGAACGGCGTATCTTATTATTGTAATTTAGCATCCCCTTACGTATTGGATGACGAAGCCTTGAAATATATCGATTATGATTTAGATATCAAGATTTTTCCTGATGGTAAGCGGAAGTTGTTAGACGTAGATGAATATAAAGACCACCGTCAATTGATGGGGTACTCGTCTGATATCGATGCTATTTTAAAAGATAACGTTCAGGAACTTGTACGCTGGATTAATGAGGAAAAAGGGCCTTTTTCTAAAGAGTATGTAGATATTTGGTACGAACGCTATTGTCAGTTAAGTCACAAACGCAAAAAATAAATCATAGTAATAGTCAATATGTAGATAAAGACTGTGGTGAAATAAAAGAGATGTGATTTTAAGCAAGCGGTGTGGGCCATGGACCAACATCCTATAAGACTTCATCCATCCTGAATATTCACGACAATTTAAACAAATGGCTACGACAGCAAAGTCGTAGCCATTTGTTTTTTGATTATTTAATATTGCGGTGATTGTCTATTTGATAATCTTCATAAGCTTGCCAAACTTTCATTTGCACTGTTGGAAATGCATAGTCTTCAAATTGATGGGGCGCTACCCAGGCATAATCCGCCTCCCCAGAGGCAATCATATCATTGATTTTCTTTTCGTCCGTAGGCTTTAAGTGCCCGTAAATTAATTGGATATGCCAAATCAAATGGGTGAAGACATGTTTGACCTGACCGACTTCCTTACGCATGAATATTGGCGAAATCCCGTAAGCTTCCTGACTTTCAGCTAGTAAAAAGGCCGCTTTCTCTTCGGTTGGTAGGTCTTGGTTGACACTTGTTTCCAAATCGATTAAAGGCACTGTCCACATGTTATTCAGCAATTTGTGTTGCGTCCTTTTCTCAATCAATACTTGTCCTTTAGCATTTTGTAAGATCAGGGCCTGGTAATATACGGGTTTGGCCTTGGCTTTCTTACTTTTAATCGGGTAGTTGTAGGTAGTACCAGTCAGGGTTGCCATTGTAAAATCGCGCAAGGGCGACAATTCGGGCATGGCTTTCTTCGGCGTTTCAAATGATGAACCGAGATCCATGATGGCCTGGTTGAAGTCTCCTGGACGGTCGGGATCCACTAGATATTGACCTACCGCTTCAAAAATCTTCCGGTTAGCTGGCTTTTGAATGTCTGCATTAATCATAAACAAGCGAGAAATGACCCGCATGGCGTTGCCGTCGATGGCTGGCACGGGGATACCAAAGGCGATAGACCCAATGGCACCTGCTGTATAAGGACCAATGCCCTTCAACTTTTTGATGTCGGCTAAATTATCTGGAAAAATCCCGTCGTGGTCCATCATGATTTGTTTGGCCGCTGCCTGCATATTGCGGACTCTTGAATAGTAACCCAAGCCTTCCCAAACTTTCAACAATTGGTCCTCTTCTGCTTCCGCTAAATCTTTGATGGTCGGAAAAGCAGCCAGAAAGCGGGCATAATAGCCAATCACGGTATCTACCCGAGTTTGCTGTAACATAATTTCTGACACCCAAATCCGGTATGGGTCCTTAGACTCCCGCCAAGGTAGACGGCGGCTTTCCTTGTCATACCAGTCTAGAAAAGTCTTTCTAAAGTCCTGGTTGGTAGCTGGCCCCCAAACTTGGACACCTTCAATTACTGGCCCCAAGTCTTGGATAGCCGACGCATTCACATATAAAGACAGGTCGATATCTTGATTTACTTCAGTCACTACTTTGCTTTCTCCTCTAACTCTGCTATATATTTTTCTCATATTTACCTATATTAACATTTATCCATTTTCTTCCTCGAAAATCTCAAGCGCCTGGTTAATTAATTCTGACGGATACCCCTTATTGTAGAGCATCCCCTTCACTTTAAAGGTCAATTCTCGGCCCGAAAGTTTCTTGTACCGGCGCATATATTTTTCCAAGTCTTTCTGTAAGACTGCCAATTCCTGGTCCTCATCCTGGTAATGGTCAGCCAGTTGCTGCATCAACTCTTGAATCAAATCACTGTCAAATCCCTTTTGCACCAAGTATTGTTTGGTCTTTTGGCTAGCATTCCGGTGTGACGCTTTTCGCAACTGCTTTTGGAAATGTTTTTCCGCAATCGCATAAGCATTTTCAACCTCAGTATCCCGATCATATTCATTCAAGGACTGGTCAATTTCATCTTCCCCAAGCCCCTTATTTTTCAACTCCCGAGCAATCACATTCGGTCCTTTTTTATTGATATTCATAGCCGTTCGCGTATAGGCCTGACCGAACATGGTGTCATCGATCAGCTTGACCTCTTTCAACTTAGCAACCGCCTTCTCCATCACCTCAGGCTCAATTTCTTCCTCAGTTAACTTAGCCCGAACTTCCTTTTCAGACCGCAACTGGTGGCTCAAAAACCGAACCGCAAGCTGGTAGGCATAATCTTCCTTATCAATTTGTTGGATATCCGCAATAAAATCCTTATCCAACACCTGCCCCTTATGCAAAGCAAATTTGACCAAAGTATTCTCACTGATCCCAAAAGCGAATTGGCCCTTGATATACACATTGAACCGCTTCTTATTCTTTTTCTGAACTTCAATCAAAGTAATTTCCCCAGCAACCACCTCAGCTTCCGAAGATTCAGCCGGTAATTCCGCCTCCTGAAAAAGGGCATCCGCTTTCTGAGCTCGCAACCCCTTAGCTTTGGCTAGTAAATCAGAGGCTAAGTTATCGGCACTTAAAGCAGAATTTTCAACATTCGCTGATGTTTGATGACGGGGCGCTTGTTTAACCCTTGCTTTTTTCTGGTAGCGGGGGGATTGTCCCCCTTCACTAGGGTCATTATATGAATGTTTTTTTCTTGTATAAGAATCTTGCTTACTTTTTTTGTCGACTGCTACTTTTGACGATTGCTTTGTATCACCAATGTCAGACAGCTTCATGGGGCCTCGTTTTTTCCCAGTCATGCACGCTTCCCTCCTCAAAAATCCTTGTATACGCTATATATTTTAGCACAGGAAAAGTTTTGGCAACAATTTCTGCTATTCCCTTGTCACTTTTCTCCCTGAGGTCGTTCTTATTGATGTAAGTCATCCGGAGGTCTTACAAAACAAAACTTGGAGGGAATACCTATGAAAAATTTTGAATCTGCCAAATTAGAATTAACTTACTTGAACGTGGAAACGGATAAAGAAACACGCATTACTTTAAACGGTTTAATCGAAAATCCAGATACAGATAATGTGAATGCTTTAGCACTTGCACTTTCTAACTTAATCGAGGACGCCTTTACAGGTGCCGAAGCAGTTGAACGCTACACTGTTGCCTAATTACTAACAAGCCATTTACATGTCCCTATTGTCCTAGAGGAGGATTTTTATGATTGAAGAAACAAATGTATTCGAATTAAAATTTAAAACTGCTGACAACAAAACACGTACTGTTACTATTAAAAACCCTAAAGCAAACTTAGATGCAGCAACTGTCGAAGCAGCCTTCAATGCTTTTATCGCTTCAGACGCGTTTGTGAATGAAGAAGGACACAAGATCTTCCACACTGCTGTTTCAGGTCGCTATGTTAACCGTCAAGTTCAAGATATTTATACAACCGAATCAGTAGACGCATAATCACGCCGCAATAACACAAGGCTTGGGCAATTTGTCCAAGTCTCTTTTTTATACGCCATTTTTGTTGGACCTTTTCCTTGATATGCTATTTATTCATAAGCCGTGGACTTAATTCTATATGGTCTAAATCTTAAAGACATGAGCTGAAGACTATCTAGTGACATTCAAATGAATTTTGAGTATTTTAAAGGGTGAGACGTTTTATGCCCCACCCTTTTTGATATAAAAACAGTCGCATACGTTCGTGGAACTTCAGGGCCACAAACGAATACGACTTTTCTATGTTATTCTACTAATCGATCAGGATTATAATTCAACTTTAACAACTAGGTTTCCGCCAACAGCGTCAACGATTTCTTGTAACGTTGCTAATGAAATGTTTTGTTGTCTTGATTCTACACGTGAGATATAACTTTGTTTACGTCCAGAGATTTCAGCTAGACGTGCTTGAGAAATACCGCGTTTGCTACGAATTTCTAAAAGAATCTCTGCTGCATTTTGTGTTGCTTTTTGTCGAGCCGCTTCGCGTGGCTGTGCATTCGCAATTTTTAATTCTTCCATGTTCAGCCCTCCTTACTTATATATATTATACTACAAATTATTCGATATTAGTTATAACTTGCTTATAAATCTGAATTATTTGAAAAAATTACCCATATAAGAATACAACTTTTTCACTATAATTGCTAGTGAATCCGCTCAATTGTTAAGTTTTTTAACAAACAAATTTACATAGAATTTACTTATTGTATACGAACTACTTCACCAGGGGTTACAGAAGCCTCAGTTTTACCGTTCATTGTTAAGAACTCATCCAACGTTAAACCATTGTTAGTTGCAATTCGATAAGCATTGTCACCTGATTGAACTGTATATGTTCCAGCTGAAGACGTTTGACTACTTGAACTCGAGCTAGCATCTGCTGTTGAAGAAGATGATGATGAGCTAGCACTTGAAGAAGTCGCTGACGATGAACTAGATGAAACATTTGGCGCTGTATAAGATGGATTATTCGATCTTGACTGTGCTAATGATGCTGAGTTTGCCTCATATTCTGCTGTTAAGCTTGCTAAATCTGTACTGTAATCTGTATCTTTGGTTAATTCCACAGATGATGCAACCGGTGACGATTCACTAGATTCGACACTTGAATCACCTAAAGATACACCCGATCCGTTTCCACTAGTCGTTAATGGTTCAGCTGAATAATAGTCCAAACCGCTTAATGGCTGTGAATCTACTTGTACACCTAAAGGATTACCCTCTTCAGCGGACGCTCTCCACGGAATAATCATCAACACGATAGCAGCTATCACAATACCTACAACCGTAAATTGCGTCGTTCGAGATTGTGCCTGCCATTTTTCAATAAATTCACCTAGCCATGCTGGCATAGTATTTCCCCCACCTTATAAAAAGAAATTATGTGGCCAAATGTACAAGACTTAAACATTCTACATACCTTTTACCACATATCGTATACGCTTAAAAACAAGTTTATCCCAACTATAATGCGTATCCTATTCAAAATATAAACGCCATAATCCTAAGGCATTTACTTCATATTATAGCATAAAAAACAAAAATAATTTAACTTATAGATTACCCCTAGATTGCAGTTATGTTACAAAAAACAGGGTGCACGCGAGATCGGACAGCTCACCAACAGTGGAAGACTAGTGCCGTAGCAAATGAAGTATGGTGCAAACTAGTTCTACCGCATTTAACTGAGTTGGTGCTGAAGCACTGACTCGACTACAAGGCGGCGGGTCACTCCTCCTGGCCAATTTAAAAGACCCACAATTTTCACTGCGGGCCTCGTTATATTTCAATTTTTTTAGTCTTGGTCGTAACCGTTTGGATTGTTTGATTGCCATTTCCATGAGTCACGGCACATGTCAGCTAAATCATGCTCTGCTGTCCAAGATAATAATGTTTTGGCATATGAAGCATCCGCGTAGTTAGCAGCGACGTCACCAGGACGACGGTCTACTAGCTCGTATGGGACTTCAACGCCATTTTGCGCCACAAATGTGTTGACCAAGTCTAAGACTGAGTAACCAATTCCTGTTCCTAGGTTAACTGTTTCAACACCTTGGTGGTCAAGTGCGTGTTTGATTGCGGCTACGTGTCCTTTGGCTAGGTCAACAACGTGGATGTAGTCGCGGACACCTGTACCATCGTGAGTTGGATAGTCGCTACCAAATACAGATAAGTGGTCGCGTTTACCGATAGCCACTTGAGTGATGTAAGGCATTAGGTTGTTTGGAATATCTGTTGGGTCTTCACCGATTAGGCCTGATTCGTGGGCACCGATTGGGTTGAAGTAACGTAAGATCATCACTGACCATGTGTCGTCAGCTACTGCTAGGTCACGAAGGATTTGTTCGTTCATGACTTTGGTATAACCGTATGGATTGGTTGCGCTTGTTGGTAGGTCTTCTGTTAATGGTGACTCGTTGTCCATACCGTATACAGTGGCAGATGAAGAGAAGACAATTTTGTTGACGTTAAATTCTTGCATTACCTCAAGGACTGACACTAAACCACCTAAGTTGTTGTCGTAGTATTTAATTGGTTTGGCAACTGATTCACCAACTGCTTTGAAGGCAGCGAAGTGAATAACCGCTTCAATATTTTCTACTTCAAAAATATGGGTTAACGCTTCTTTGTCTAATACGTTTGCTTCATAGAAGCGTGGGCGGACACCAGAAATTTCTTCAATTCGTTCTAAAACAACTGGTTTACTATTTGAGTAATCATCCACGATCACGACATCATAACCAGCTTGGATTAATTCAATTGTTGTGTGGGAACCGATATAACCAGTACCACCTGTAACTAGAATAGCCATCTTCATTCTCCTTTGATCATGCAATTTTTCAGCAGATTGCTTTTGTCATTTATATATTTAAGTCTATTGTATCATAGCGTGAAAAAAGAAAAATATTAACAATCTGATAAATTTTAAAAAATAGATTTTCTTTATTGCTCTTCTTATTGTGGATGGCGATTATCTCCTAGCGGAAAATATTTTCAAAGATAACAAAAAAGTTTGACTTATAGTAACAAAAAATGCAACAATACACACTGAGTAGATATATAACGCACATAGTCATCTCAATTAATTTACGACTGCCAATGCATCCAACTGCATTGGCTTTTTTTATCAAAAATCCGATATACTCCCACTTAAAAAGCGGTTACCCATTATGCCAAATCAATAAATATTCTCAAATAATGCAATAGTATGCCCGAAAATTTCAGAGAAAACCTAACATTTTTAGGGGGCTACATGTTATCATGGACTAATAAAATATGAGAGAACAGTTAGGAGTATCGAGATGAAAATCGGGATAGTAGGATTAGGTGTAATTGGTGGTTCGTTTGCGGAGGCGTTACAAACTGCAGGTTATCATGACATCTACGGGATTGATAGTAACCAAGAAACGCTTGATACCGCAGTTGAGATGGGCATGATTAAGGAAGGTTTTTTAACTGGTGAAAACATCTTAGGCCAAGTGGATCTAACCATTATGGCCTTATACCCGAAAACAGCTGTGAAATTTATTGCAGCTAACCGCGACTTCTTTAAAGATGGTAGTGTCTTAATGGATACAACGGGGACGAAAGAAAACTTTATGGCTGAGTTGGAGACCGTATTACCGGACAATATTGAGGTTGTTTACACCCACCCTATGGCAGGTCGGGAAAACCGAGGGATTGCCTACGCACAAGGGTCGGTATTTCAAGGCGCCAACTTCTTGATCACGCCAACTGAAGCCAATAATGAAGAAACTTTGGGCAAAATAGAAGCCCTAGCCACTGAGATTGGTTTCGGTAAAATCAATCGCGTTTCTGCTAGCTTCCATGACCAAATGATATCCTTCACCTCGCAACTGCCACATGCCATTGCGATTTCGTTGATGAATTCAGACCACGAAAAACGCGAAACCGGTAAATTCACAGGTGACTCATACCCAGAATTAACCCGTATTGCTAAAATCAACGAGGACCTTTGGAGCGAACTCTTTATCGATAATAAGCATTACCTCTTACAATCGATTCAAGACTTTGAAGCACAGTTAAACCTGATCAAAGACGCTATTCGAACCGACGACCGCGAGCAACTAAAAGAATTGTTTAGACATTCAACAGCGAATCGCTTAAAACTAGAATCCGAAATGGATGAAAGGAAAAGACGAGGTTGAGAGCGAAGGCGACTTTTCCTCTTTTAAAATGATTATTTATTATCTAGAGACGTGATGTGTTCGCGTCTCTTTTTCTATCTAAAACAGATAGGAAATACGTCGGCTCTCGCACCTTGATTTTTCTTATCAACCATGACCGTCTTTTGCTAAGTCAGATAGTAGGCATTATATTCCTTTTTTCACAAAAGGTAAGTTATAATGATTGGGATAATTATATTAAATTGAAAAGAGGTTGAGATTTATGAAGAAGAAATTGGGTGTTCTTTCATTAACGGCATTGTCATTGGTGCTTGCGGCTTGTGGCAATGGTGGCACAACGGCGGATAATGAAGAAGCGGCTAAAAACATCAAAGTGACGGTGAACGGCGAACTGGCGTCGCTTGATAGTATCTCTTCGACAGATTCACCAAGTCAAAATACCATTGCCAACGTAATGGAAGGTTTATACCGGCCTGCTGATAACGGCAGTAACGAATTAGGGGTTGCGGCTGAGGAACCAACCGTTTCAGAAGACGGTTTAACTTATACCTTCACCATCCGTGACGATGCAGACTGGTCAAATGGTGACCCGGTAACTGCCCAAGACTTCGTTTATACCTACCAAAAAACAGTTACGCCTGAAACTATTGGTGGAAACGCCAATAAATTCTATGTCATTGAAAATGCGGAAGCTATCGCAAACGGTGAAGCTGAACCGGATACGCTGGGTGTTAAAGCTATCGATGATAAAACATTGGAGATTACCCTTGCCTCTCCAACAACTTACTTCACTGACTTATTAGCTACACCTTACTACTTACCAGTCAACCATAATGTGGCCACTGAACTGGGTTCTGACTACGGAACTTCTGCAGAAAACGCAGTATATAACGGACCGTTTGAAGTGAGCGACTGGAATTCAACTGAAATTGAATGGACATTAACGAAAAATGACGAGTACTGGGACGCTGAAAATGTTGATTTAGATCAAATCGACTGGGTAATGTCTAAAGAAAACTCAACAAACGTGAACTTATTTGAAGGTGGCGAACTCCAATACACTGAAATCACTACCCCTTACGTTCAAGAATACCAAGACTCTGAAGTCTTACACATCGAACCTAAAGGGATGATTGGTTACATGGAATTCAACTCCCAATCAAGTCCAACAAATAACGTCCACTTCCGTCGCGCCATCAGCCAAGCTTATGACAAAGAAGCGTTTGTTGACGCCATCCTTGACGACGGTTCACAGGCAGCAGGTGGTTGGATTCCATCAGAATTCGGTTCTGACCCAGAATCAGGCATCGACTTCCGTGAAGAGAATGGTGACCTAATGCCATTTGACCTAGAAGCTGCCCAAGAAGAATGGACCTTAGCCTTAGAAGACTTAGGAACAGATACAGTTGAAATTGAATTGTTAACTTCTGATACAGATACATCAAAAGCCACATCAGAATACCTACAAGCCCAACTTCAAACCAACCTACCAGGTTTAACAGTAACCGTACGTAACGTACCATTAAAATCCCGTCAAGCAATCACAGGAACAGGCGAATTTGACATCGTATACGGTACCTATAACCCGTCTTATGCCGATCCAACTGCCTTCCTTGACTACTTCGTGACTGGATCATCATTATCATCAGGTGATTTCTCAGACGCCACTTACGATGAATTAATGACTGAAGCCAAAACGACTAACGCCCTTGACCCAGCAGCGCGTTGGGACAACTTCCTAGCCGCTGAAAAATATCTAGTAGAAGATGCTGCAGCAGTCAGCCCAATCTACCAAGGAGCCTACGCAAACCTAATTGACCCAGCCTTGGAAAACGTCATCAACCAACCAAATGGGGTTGCGCAATACTACCGCACAGCTACTTACAACGTCACTGAATAACCTATTTAAATACCCCATAACAACACATAAAAATCCCTAGATCTATGTAAGATTAGATCTAGGGATTTTTAAATTTGTCTATTTAATCGAGGTAACCCAATTGAATAATGGGTAGTGAATTATTGAGTAAATCGATTGAATAAAATTATTTGGTATCATAGTCCAGGTTGGCATACAAACCCTTCAAAATAGTTAGCACCTCACTTGGTGTGATACGTCACTATTTTTCCATCGTCTCCTGTCTGAACACCCTGCCTGGCATCCTCGATTTAAGGCAATAATATAAAAAAATAGAAGCCGAAGGCTTCTATTTTTTATATTTACTCTGCTGCATTATTTACAGACTTGGCAACAATTTTAGATACGTTAGGGTTGAAGGCATTTGGAATAATATTTTCAACTGTCAACTCATCATCTGGGATGATGCTGGCAATACCTTGTGCTGCTGCAATTTGCATTTCTTCAGTAATATCACTTGCCCGTGCATCCAAAGCACCACGGAAGATACCAGGGAATGCTAAAACATTATTGATTTGGTTAGGGAAGTCACTACGTCCAGTTGCAACGATAAATGCGCCACCTTCTTTAGCTTCATCCGGCATAATTTCTGGTGTTGGGTTAGCCATGGCGAAGATAATCGCTTTTTCGTTCATTGTTTTGATCCATTCTTTTTTGAAGACGTTAGGCGCAGAAACACCGATAAATACATCCGCATCTTTCACAACTTCTTCTAGTGAACCTTTCAAGTGGTCAGGGTTAGAAATAGCAGCTAACGCTTTATGGCGATCTTGTAATTCAGGATCATCTTCAGAAATTGCCCCATCAATATCACATACAACTACATTTGTTGCACCTGCGTGGATCATTTTTTTAGCAATAGCAGTACCTGCTGAACCACCACCGTTGATCACAATTTTCACATCTTCAATGGTTTTTTCAGCTACTTTTAAGGCATTGATTAAACCTGCTAAAACAACGATTGCAGTACCGTGTTGGTCATCATGGAAAACTGGAATATCCAATTCTTCTTTTAGACGACGTTCAATTTCGAAACAACGTGGTGCCGCAATATCTTCTAAGTTGATCCCACCAAATGATGGTGCGATAGCTTTAACATGCGAAATAATTTCTTCAACGTCTTGTGTGTCTAATGAAATTGGCACAGCGTCAACATCTGCGAAAGCTTTGAATAAAGCAGATTTACCTTCCATAACTGGAATTGCTGCTTCTGGTCCGATGTTTCCTAATCCTAAAACGGCAGAACCATCTGTCACAACAGCTACTAGATTCCGTTTACTAGTGTAACGGTAAACATCCTCTTTATTTTCAGCGATTGCTGAACTTACAGCTGCTACACCCGGTGTGTAAGCAACAGCTAATTCGTCCATGTTTGTGATTGGTACTTTCGAGATAACCTCAATTTTTCCGCCTTTTTCTTCACTTAATTGTAATGCTGCTTGTTTTACGTCTGTCATATTTATACGTCCTTTCTAAAAACTGTTTATGCGAATAAGTTTAATAAAGTAATCATGATGGAAATGGTAATTGCCCCACCAATACGAGTTGCTACTTGAGCAAATGGCATCAAACTATTACGGTCAGTAGTCGCTAGAATCGCTACGTTCCCGGTACCACCCATTGCGGATTGGTTTAGGGATAAAATAGCTGATTCAATTTGATACATATTCAAGAATTTACCTAGGATAAACCCGGTTAAACCTAGAACAATTACTACTGAAAGTACCACCACTACATATTGCCAAGTTAAAACATCTAAAACTGCTTTTAAGTCTAAATAAATAATTCCTAGACCAACCATTAGTGGCGCAGTAAAGTTACTTGAAATAAAACCGTTTAATTGCTTAGCACCCTCTTCGATGCTGGCTGGCAATACTTGGAAGTATTTCATTAAAGTAGAGGCAAAGATTACGATGACCGCTGCTGGTAAACCGATAATACCTTGCATTAAGTTACCGAAGATATAAACAGCGACTAATAAGAATAAACCGATACCGATACTCTGGAAATTGATTGGTGTCTTTTCTTCTTTTTTGACCGCTATATTCTGTGATTTATCAGCTTTTGAAGGTGTTTGGCGAACCAAGGTACCGTTCCCTGAAAGTTCTGGATGTTTTTCCCCAAACCGTCCCACAATGGCTGCTACACCAATCGAGAAGAAGTTGGAAAGGATTGAAGCAGGTGCCAAAATAGCCACCATTGCACCGTAATCAATATTTTGAACTTCACTATAACCTTGAGCTAGCGGTAAAACCCCGCCTCCAATACCACCAGCCATAGCCGGTGTTACGATATTAAATAGGGTTTCTTGGAAGCCAATACCCACAAGTTGGCCAATTGCTGCTGGAACCAACATCGCTAAAACCAAACCAACTGACATTGGGATCACCATGCGTGCGAATCCTTGTACTAGTACCTGGCGGTTCATCCCAAGAATAGAGCCAGTTACCAAGGCAAAGACGTATAAGTCTAAGAAGTTGGCATCACTCATCAGCATAGTCACTGATTCAATGGCGTTATCTGGTAACAATCCGTAAAAAACCAAAATGGCGGGTACCAACATAGAAAGAATGGTTGAACCCCCAAATTTATTTAAGACAGGAATGGTGTCCCCAATTTTTCCAAGGGCCCATCCAAGCGTTAGGATTACACCAAACCCTCCTAACATATCAACAGGTAGGCTTTCAGTTACTGCAGCCATTAAAATAATTGCTGCGAATAAGAGAAACCAAGGCAATGGCATGGGGCCGACTTTGACGCCCTGCCACGCTGACACTGTTGATCTTTCATCCCGTGCAAGATCTGACATTGTATTTCCTCCTCATATATTTCTGATCGACTACAGTATATGCCTGATCTTCAACTTTTTGCTTTTATTTAAGTTTTTAAAGTCTTATTTGAACTTTATAAATTAAAGGGCTATACTGAAATTTGATAGGAAACGCGCTAAAAATATACATCAAAATACGAGAAAAAATAAGGGAGGTCAGCCAAGTTGATTAAATGGCATAATTTACGACTCCTCACCAAACTCATGTTAATGATTGTTTCAACGGTAGCGATTACAGTAGGTTGCCTTTATTTAATGACACGTCACTTAAATAAAGATGCCATCATTGAAACGGAATCCAGCTACCTATTAAACATGAGTGAAGACCTAGCAGATGAAGAAGAAATCATCACTGCCCTAGAAAATAACCAATCATCACAAACACTCGCTGATTTTACCCATGCCTATGAAGACCAATATCACCTAGACTACGTGGTAATCATTAATACTGATTCTATTCGCTTGAGCCACCCTGACCCGGACCTGATTAACCAACCATTTGCGGGTGGCGACGAGGAAAAAGTCTTTACCGGTCAATCTTATGTCTCAACAGGGATTGGTACCCTTGGCAATTCACTGCGGTCTTTTGCGCCAGTTATCCAAGACGGCCAAGTCATTGGAGCCGTTGTCGTTGGTAAAACCAACCATGCTATTGATGTCTTCTCTGAAAAATATGATCAGCAAACAACTCGCGCCCTCATTGTGAGTATAGCTATCGGTGTAACGGTCGCGATTTTCGTTTCTTATACCATTAAAAAAGAGCTCTTTAATATGGAACCAAAAGAAATCGCTAAAGCCTTTGAGGAAAGGTCCGCTATGATTGCCTACAGCCATGACGCCATTATTGTCACCAATCAATACGGTGAAATTACCCTAGCCAACAAAGAAGCGCTACGCCATTTTCCAATTCCGGAAAGAGAAAGCAAGCCGCTATTAGAAAGTGTCATCAGTCTACCTGAAATGAACGGTGACCACAATGCGGTCTTCCACTATCAAGATAAGGAGTACCTGATTTCACAAGCGGACATTCTGGTACAAGAAAAATTGGCGGGCCAAATTTATATCATTAGGGACACCAGCGAAATTTATGCCCTACTCGACCAACTGCATTCGACCGCTGAATATGCCCAATTGCTACAAGTTCAAGCGCATGAATTCTTGAACCGCCTGCATGTCATTTACGGTTTAACGGATTTAGAAGAATACGATGCACTAGACCAATACTTAGCTTCACTGATTAAGGACGAGGAAGATTTGACGATTCGTCTGTCCATGTTGGTAAAAAACCCAACCATTGCTGGGCATTTAATTGGAGAACACCGGATTCTAAATCAAAGTTTGAAGGACTTACGCCTTGAAATACACCATGAAATTCCAAACACTTATGAAGCGGCTACCAACCAATTATGGATGGAAACAGTTGCCGTCATTGATAAGGAATTACGTCAATTAGGTCAGAATTCACGCTTATGGCTATCACTTGATTTCGATACCGAACGTTGCCAACTCATCACCAATTACCGCCTTCAGGGAGACATCGACCACTTATACCAATGGCTGTCTAACTATTCATGGCGGACTGAACATGTCACGACCGAATTATCCATGCACGACCAGCAACTAAGCTTTTCATTCCGCATTGATTACCCACAAGGAGATGCCCATGAACTATAAGACACTACTTGTCGAAGACGATCCAATGGTTGTCATGATCAATCAGCGTTTCGTTGAATCCCTTGACGACTTCAAAGTCACCGCCACAGCACAAAGCTTGGACCAGGCCAAAGAACTATTGATCACCCAGCCCTTTGACTTAGTCCTCATAGACATTAATTTGAAAAATGAGTCAGGTCTCGACCTAGTTAAATGGATTCGGGACCAGTCAATTCCCGTCGAATTCATTATTATTTCGGCAGCCAACCAATCGTCTACAGTCGAAACTGCCTCCGCTTACGGGGCGGTTGACTATCTACTCAAACCATTTAATGCTGAGCGGTTGCACCAAAGCCTGCACCACTTTAAGCAAAAGCACCAAGTCCTGCATGATCAAGACCATCTAGACCAAGCCAGCCTAGACTCATTATACGGTCAAGGCGTTCAAGGACTAGACCTAGACAACGAACCCCTGCAAAAAGGTATATCTAGAAAAACCTTGCAGCATTTGATGACTGTTATTAGAGCAGCAGATGAGCCCTTTGACATTGAGGAATTGGTCAGTAAAACCACCCTTTCTCATGTCACCATAAGAAAATACATCCAATTCTTGGTCGACCACAAAGTATTAAAAGAAGAAACAAAATACGGGTCAATCGGGCGACCAACCACGGTATATTGGCTAGAGGTATAAGAAGAAGGTACGACACAAACTATTCATAACTTACTCAAAAATAGAGGTCAGCATCCTTGATGGATAATTCTGATCTCTATTTTTTAAAAGCAAAATATTGTACGCAAAATATACCAGTCTCCCCAAAAATGAACATCACTGATATAACAATCTTTCACATGGTTTTTCAGCCCTCCAACTGTTAAACAAAAAAGGAAGCGTTTGCGGTCAATCACCACATTCACTTCCTTTATTAATTACTTTCTATTTAGCATAGCGACTTACTTTGAAGTCTAAGCCCAAGTGGTCACGTAATGTGTCCCCTTCATATTCGTATGAGTAGTAGCCACGTTCTGCAATCTTAGATAATACATTGTCGAAGAATTCGTCGTAAGCATCCCCAAATACTTGCTCATTTAACATGAATCCATCAGCTGCGTCATTTTCCAACCAGTAGATTAATTTGTCCGCTAATTCATCATATGTACCGTAGAAGTTTCCTTTTGGTGTAGCCGTTTGTAGGGCTACTTCACGTAAAGTTAAGTTCTCTTCCTTGGCTTGCGCTTTGATTGCGTCACTTGTTGACCGGAATCCGTCAGATCCCACTTCTCCTAAGTCTGGGAATGGTGCATCCGGATCGTATTGTTTGAAGTCGTGGTGGTCGAAGAAGCGTGCTAAGTAATCTAGCGCTTCATCCAAGCTGATTAATTGTTGTAATTTCTCATAGTTAGCAGCAACTTCTTCCTCAGTCGCACCAGTGATTGGCGACAATGATGGCAATATAACCACTTTTTCTGGGTCACGGCCGTTGGCTTTTACAGCGTCTTTAACAGCTTTGTAGTACTCTTGTGCTTTTTCCAAGATGCCAGCTGCATTAAAGATTACTTCACCATGCTTAGCCGCAAACTCGATCCCTTTAGGACTTGCACCCGCCTGGAAAATAACCGGCTGACCTTGCGGCGTACGTTGGATGTTTAAAGGTCCTTTTGAATTGAAGAATTCGCCTTTATGATTCAACACATGGACTTTGTCTTTATCATAGAAGACACCTGTTTCACGGTCACGAACAAAGGCGTCATCATCAAATGAATCCCATAAGCCTTTAGTGACTTCTAAGTATTCGTTGGCCATGTCATAACGTAAGTCATGCTCTGGGTGGTTCCCCTTATTATAGTTACCTGCAGACCCTTGTAAAGGTGAGGTTACCACATTCCAACCAGCACGACCCTTAGAAATAATATCTAATGACGCAAATTGACGAGCTACGTTATAAGGCTCAGAATAAGTGGTTGATAAAGTTCCAACTAAACCAATTTTCGAAGTGATTGGCGCTAGAGCTGATAATAAAGCGATTGGTTCAAAACGGTTTACAAAGTGGGGAATTGATTTTTCATCGATGTATAAACCATCTGCGATGAAGACGAAATCCGCCCCGTTTTTCTCAGCCTTTTTCGTTAAGTTGACATAGTGGTCGAAGTCGATTGATGCATCAGGTGCAACATCTTCAGCTTTCCAAGAGTTCATGTGAGCACCAGCACCGAATAATAATACACCTAGTTTTAATTGTTTTTTAGTCATGAAAATCTTCCTTTCTTTCTATTAAATATCTTATAAAGTAGCGTAATTAATCAGAAATGCTATTCTGCTTCTCTAGATTGGGTAATGTCTACCCCGAAGTATTCGTTTGAAATCTCTGCCAAAGTCCCGTCTTCACTTAAAGTTTGAAGGGCTACATTAAAGTCCGCAATAATTTGTTGGTTTTCTTCCGTATCTTTGAATGGGAAGCCGACTGGTTTTTCGCCGAAGGTTTCATCAATCATACGTAAATCAAGATCGCGGTTTTTAATTTGCGCAGTCAATTCTTCGTAGCCATTGACATAACCTTTTACCTTGCCAGATTGAATATTGGCAACCGCAACTGCCATACTTTCCACGAATTCAAGTCCGATTTGATCTTCAGTATCGTATTCTTTCAATACTTCCGCATAGTTAGACCCGACTACACCGTTGACCGTTTCTCCGTATAAGTCTTCAAGGGTATTGGTTTCCGTATTATCAGAAGCTACTGCAATCCCGGTAGACGCATAGAAGTAGTTATCTGTATACACATAGGACTCCCGACGTTCCGGCGTATTGGCGAAGTTAACAGCGGTATCTGCCTTTCCAGCTTGTAGTGCTGCAACAACACCAGACCAGTCAGACAAGGCCCATTCAATCTCGTAGCCCGCTTCCTCTGCGACTGCTTCAGCAACCTCCACAGAGAAACCTTTCAGTTCATCCCCTTCTTGATAGTGTTGTGGATACCCATCTGGAGACGCAGCAATTGTCACTGTTTTATCTGCAAACCCACTTTCTGAACTCGTCACTTCTTCCCCTGCAGATGCCCCGCATGCCGCTAAGACCAAGGCAGAAGCTAATCCAATACCCAATAACTTAAAATTTTTCATCGTTTTTCCTCCTCTTATCTGGTGTATGGTACGGCTAGGCGTTTCTCATACCAGTTTTGTAATAGTGAATATAGAATGGTGAGGGCCCAGTAAATCAAGGCCACTGCGAAATAGGCTTCAAAGAACTTCAATGAGTTCGAAGCGAATAATTTCCCTTGGGCAAGCAACTCGACGCCCCCAATGGTGAAGGCTAGTGACGAGTTTTTCAGTAAGCCAACGAAGGTATTCCCCGTTCCCGGGATGGCGTTACGAATGGCTTGTGGTAAGACAATCCCTCGCAATGTTTGCCCGTAAGTCAAGCCCACCGTCATCGCCGCTTCCACCTGACCCTCGTCTACAGAAACCAAGGCTGCCCGAAATACTTCAGCTAAGTAGGCTGCTGTATTCAAGGAGAAAGTCAGAATTGACGCTACTTCAGCCGACATCCCGGTTGCAATTGGTAGAATCTGTGGTAACCCAAAGTAAATCAATAATAACTGAACAATGGGTGGCGTCCCTCGGAAAAAGGACAAGATCACTTGGATAATCTGGGTCAGTACGGGCACTTTATTGACTAAAACCACCGCAAATAGTCCCCCAATGACAACGGCAATCGCCATAGAAGCCAAGGTCAGATACAAGGTAATGGGCAAATAGCCAAGTAGTTGTGGCAGTATTTCAACCATATAAGCAAAATCAAAGGTCATATTAGCCTCCTATCCGAACAGCGTTACGTTGTAAAAATTGAACAGTCCGTTCATGTTGCGGATTTTCTAAGACGGCTTCAGGTTCGCCTGATTCAACGATATAACCGTCTGACATGAAGACAACTTTATCCGCCACTTCTTTAGCGAAATGCATTTCATGCGTCACGATAATCATCGTTGCTTGCTCGTCTCTGGCAATGTCAGAAATAACCTGTAGTACTTCAGCTACCCACTCTGGATCAAGCGATGAAGTTGGTTCGTCGAATAAAATAACTTTTGGATTGACCACAACCGCTCGGGCAATACCCACACGTTGTTGCTGTCCTCCAGATAAAGTGACTGGATATTTGTCTGCCTTGTCTGCTAAACCTACTTTTTCAAGTAAAGCCATTCCTTTTTCCTTAGCGTCAGCTTTTGAAAATCCTTGCGCCACTTCAAGTGCATAAGTGATGTTTTCAAGCACAGTTTTATTTTTAAATAAGTTGTAGTGCTGGAAGACCATCGAAGTTTGCTTTCTCAATTCAGCCACAGATTTTTTCGTTGCCTGCTTAGTATCCACGGCCACATCCCCAATGCGAATAACCCCACCATTCGGTTCTTCTAGGTAGTTTAAGCATCTAAGCAAGGTTGATTTCCCTGACCCTGATGGTCCGATAATGGCCACCACTTCGCCGGCAGCAACTTCAAAGGAAATATCTTTTAAGACCTGGGTCCCAGAGAAGTTCTTTTGTAAGTGTTCAATTTCAATCATGGTTTTATTGTTGTTCGTCATTTGTCACTCGTCCTCTTTATTGTATGCATATTATCTTTGCTTGTATTGACTGTTTAAAATCCTGTTTTAGGTAAAATAAAAACCCCTCCCAATAGGCACTCGTCCTATCAAGAAGGGATGACTGGTCAACAATCATGGTTCCACCCTTTTTCATATTGTCCTCGCAGACAATATCTCAGTCAGTAAATACTGACAGGCTTAACGGCCCCACCCGTCCAACCAGCTTTCACTAGCAGGATGCTCCAAGCGCACTTTCATTACCTGTATCCATCTGCTCTCATCAACGCAGACTTTCTGTCCAATACATGAGTAATTACTCTTCTCTTCATCGCATTTTATGATTAAATAAATGTCTTTTGCTTGAAGTCAATTTAACAAACCCGAACACCTTTAGACAAGATTACTGCCTAGGGAAAACACGCCTCGTTTTGCCTTTTTTGTTTTTACCCTTAGAAAAAAGCACATATTAAAAGTTGATATTTGGCGATTTCTAACCAATTACACATAGACTGACATTCGTAAATAACTATCATAAATGATAAAAAAACTAGACAAATGACTAGGGATTTAATTGCATTTTAATACAATGTTTGTATTAGACCCTAACATGTAACCCCTTAAAAGACGAATAAACCCTATTCTTGAAGCAAAAAAAAAAACGAAACGTGGCCCTGTATCAGCTAGCCATGGTTTCGCCTGTTTGATTATGCAATTTTTTCAAATCCTTACAGTCTGTAGAATCATCGTCTTTTGCCATTAAGGGACAATAGGCACCCCAATTTGTTCACGTAGGGTCGTACCTGGGTACTCTGTCCGATAAATCCCACGATCTTGAAGAATCGGCACGACTTCATTGACGAACCGTTCAAAGGCACCCGGAATGTCACCAGCAATGATAAAGCCATCAACGGCATACGCTTCAACCCAACGTTGGATTTCGTCAGCGATGTCTTCAGCTGTCCCAATAAAGTTTGGACGAGTCACCGCTTGTTCCAAGGCTACTTGACGTAAGGTCTGGTTTTCTTCCTTAGCACGTTTCTTGATGTAGTCTGTTGTCGAACGGAAGGCATCTTTCCCAATATCCCCTAAATCTGGGAACGGTGCATCTAGGTCATAACCTGAGAAGTCGTAGTCATCGAAGTAGCGAGCTAGGTATTTGACAGCATTTTCAATTGGAATCAAGCTGGCAAATTCAGTATAAGCCGCCTCAGCATCTTCTAAAGTATCCCCTACAAGTGGGTTGATACCAGGGTAAACTTTGACCTCTTCAGGGTTACGGCCAGCTGCTTTAGCCCGCGCTTTAATGTCATCGTAGAAAGCTTTCACTTCTTCTAAAGAATTGGCATGGGTGAAAATAGCTTCCGCGTTCCCTGCCGCAAAGGCCCGTCCAGAATCTGATGATCCTGCTTGGAAAACGAGTGGTTCCCCTTGAGGTGAACGACCAATGTTTAGAGGACCTGCCACTTGGAAATACTCGCCTTCATAGTTTAAACGGTGCAGTTTCTCAGGATCAAAGTATTGGCCTGTTTCCTTGTTTCTAGGGAAGGCATCCGGTTCCCAAGACCGCCATAAACTACGCACAACATCTAAATGTTCTTGGGCGATTTTATAGCGTTCACCGTGAGGCGGAAGCGTCCGGTTGTTGAAGTTTTCAGCCACCCCTGCTTGTGGAGTCGTCACCAAGTTCCACCCAGCACGACCATCAGACAAGTGGTCTAGCGATAACAATTGACGTGAAATAGTAAAAGGATCTGTATAAGTTGTTGAGAATGTCCCCACTAAACCAATATTTTCAGTCACAGCCGCTAAGCTAGACAATAAGGTAATCGGTTCAAAACGATTTAAGAAATGAGGAATTGACTTCTCAGAAATATATAAGCCATCTGCGATAAAGACGAAATCAAATAGGCCTTTCTCCGCTAATTGCGCCCGCTTCTTATAAAATTTAAAGTTGGTGCTGGCTGTTTCGTCTACTTGCGGATGGCGCCAACCATCTGTTGTGCCACCGATACCATGTAAAATTGCCCCAAAGTGTACTTGTTTAGTCATATTACTTCACTCCTATTCCGGCTGCTTTTAGCCCACTCACCACATGTTCCAAACCTAAATCAATAATGCCTTGGTATTGCTTGCTGTCCTTTTGGCCAATTTCAACAACTGGCACATAAGATACTCCGTATTTGGCATTCAAAATGTCTCTAAATTGATCGTTTTCTGTCACATCAATCAATGCATATGAAAGGTTTTCTTCTTGTAAGTAATCTTTGATTTCCTGGCAATAATGACAGCCTTGCTTGGCCCATAAAACGATATTTGTTGCTTGTTGTTTGTCTGACATTCTTATCCTCCTTTAATTTCCTCTGCTAAAGCTTCAATAATCTCGAATTTCTTAGCGTAAGGAATGCCAATTGTGTGAATCACAAAGTGGTCGGTATTAAATCTCTTTGAAAAATCGTCTAGTTGCACTTTCACCTGACTGGCTGTGCCGACAAAGGCGCCTACTTGTTTTTCAAGGATTTTGGCGTCTTCAGCTTGGTGCAGGTCAGCATATGCTTCAGCGGCCGCTTGTTTGTTGAAGTTGACCCTTTTGCCAGAATTTAAAACCACTGTATAGGCAGCTTGTTCAGCAAGATAGGCTTTACCTTCGTCCGGATCGTCTGTGATATAAACGATGACGGCAATTTTAAAGTCCCCTGATCCTTGATAAGCGGCTCTCGTTTTGTCAAGCGCTTCAAGGTCCGCATTGGCAAAGTAGGGATAGACTAGACCGGTATCTTGAGTGGTCGCCAAGTTGGCACTTTCTTGACTACCCCCAAGCAACTCGATGGTAAAGTCCGAATCAATCGCTGGTTGCAAGTCATAGTTTTCAGCCGCATAGGGATGATCGGCCGGGAAATTATTACGGATAAAACGAGTCACCTCGATAAATTTGTCATCGAAAGACTGGACCGGTTTGATAAAGTCTCGTTGTAGGACCTCAACCGCCTCATCCTTACCACCCTGGGCTTTTCCTAATCCCAGAATCACCCGTCCTGGCGCTAGTTGGTGGAGAACACTGAATGACTCCGCCACTTTATAAGGGACATAATGTTGCAGCATGACCCCACCAGATCCTACGCGAATCTTGTCCGTCTTGGCTAAGATGTAACCCACCAAAATTTCAGGTGCTACACTAGCAATCTCTTTTGTAAAATGGTGTTCCGCTACTAAAAAGCTGTCATAGCCCAACGCTTCTGCCTTCTGAGCAAACGCAACCGTCTGCTTCAGCGTCGACTGAGCGGTTTCACCTTCGTAAATAATATTTTGATCTAATAAACTTAAACTTAGAGCCATCACTTACCTCCAATTCTTTCCAAGTACCACCGTGTGTGCTTTTATTGAAAAATAAAAAAACCCTCCTTAATAAACAGTCTTGTCTATTAAGAAGGGGCGAAGAGTCAACGTTCGCGGTGCCACCCTTGTTCAAACTGCCCTCGCGAGCAATTTCTCATCCAGTAAATCTATACTGAAAATTTAACGGTTCCACCCGTCTAACCAGCTTTCACTGGCTAGATGCTCAAAGGTCATTTTCATTACTGGTAAGCATCTGCTCTCATCAACTACAGACTTTCTGTGCCTTACCCACATAATTACTCTACTCATCCACGCACTGGTTTATTTGAATATTTGCTTATACTTGCTTTTATTGCTATCTGGACTTGCAATAAATTTGCTTGCACTCAATCTAACAAATTCCACTTGCTAGCATCAACCTTACCGCCTAGCTCTAAAATTTCCAGATCTCTTTTTAGGCAAAATGGCGACACATCAAAAAATCTAGGGAAAGCCTTTGATAATCAACCTTTTCACGGTTATTTAATTTTTCCATAATCGTTAACCGCTATCATCATTGATATAGAAGTAGGACAAGCACTGACAAAAAATAATAATTTTAAATACAATCATTGTACAAAACGCCCCTTATCATCAAATCGAAAATCCTAACAATGTGATTAAATCAGCCTTTCTAATCAAATCAGTTTAAACATGACCCTTACCCTACAAATATCATTTGACCGATTTTGATGTTCTGCATACAAATATTGCCTTCCGCTGTTATCACTTTTATCGATAACGAGTGATTGAAAAATACTTGAGCAAATTCTCCCACTAGAACCGTCTACTCAGTTACAATTCTCTTTGAATGATTATGGAATTTTTTAAATAGATACATAAACAAATCAACCAATTTCTAGAAATGAGGATGTCAGATGCGAATTGCCATAGTAGGTTTTGGGATTGCGGGTGCCAGCACCCTAATCCAGTTAAGTAAACAATTTGATTTAAATGCCGCGACCGATCAAGTGGACGTCTATGAAACACGCCCACGCTTAGGTGCAGGTGCCCCATATGCAGAGGATGACGATGCCACAGTCATCAACTCCTTCCCGCGGTCATTATCCCTTGATGACGACAACAACGAGGACTTTATCAATTGGACCAAAGCCAACTATCCGGTAATTGATATCGACAATGTCTTTGCGCCACGCACCATTTACGGTGAATATGTGGAAGCATATCTAAAACCCTATTTAGCCAAAGATTACGTCCGCCATATCCAAGCTAGCGTCACCGACTTTCAAGTCGTAGATGCAGACGGGACACCCTTCTACCAGCGACCGCTTGAAGACGGCTTAGCTTATCAAGTCTTTAGCTCGGAAAATGGCTGGTCTCAAGTTTACGACGCGGTCTTTTTTGCCATTGGCCACCCGCCCTATCAAGACCCATACCAATTAGATGGCCAAGCCAACTATATTCAAGACCCTTACCCATTGCGGGAAAAATTGCAGGCGACTAAAGGCAAGCGCAGAATTGGTATTGTGGGCTCTGGTTTAACGACTATCGACTTGATCAATTACTGCAACAAGTACGATTTATTTGCCGACCATGAAGTGACGGTCTACTTCCGCCACGAACCCTTTCGGTCAGTGATCCAACCTGACGCTAACGAAGATTATATCCAGTCTATCGACGATGAATGGATTGAGACACAAAGAACAGCCAACAAGGGGGCTATCCCGATTCAAGTCGTCATCAACCAAGTCAAGGACGACCTAAAAGCCAACAATATTGACTACAGCCGGGTTTGGGCCAACTTCAATACCGGTTCAGTCGCTACTGTCACAAAGGCCATCCGCCAAGATGACCCTGACTACCGCCGTTTCCAAGGGTTTTTCCGATCCTTCTACCCAGTCCTACACCAGATGATGGGTGCCCTAGACGCAGACGGACAGGACTATTTCTACAAGGACCTAGGTCCCTTCTTCCGCATGCTCTATTCACAAGCCCCTGCCGCTTCCATTAGCATGATCTTAGACTTAGTCAACCAAGGCAAACTGAAATTGGTTTCTGGCTTGTCTGATATCCAACCCTTGGAAAATGGCCAGTTCCACCTATACGCTAGCGGGATTCGCCACAAGGCAGATATCTTAATCAATGCCACTGGCTTCAATAGTCGTTTAAGCCAGGCAAAAGACACAGACCCGTTGCTGGGTAATTTGATCCGCCGTAATTTGATATTGCCTGACAATCGGGACAATATTTTAGCGGCTTACCCAAGCGCGAAGCCATTAAACACTAACTACCAAATCCTAGACAATGTCTACTTCCTAGGTAGCTGGATTGCTTCAACCCAGGGACCTAATACATCCGTTGCCTTGGCCAAGAAACAAACCCAAATCGCCGTCACTGACTTCTACCAACAAGTTAGCAAAACCAAGTAAATCACATTTTCCCATGCAAAAAGGACTTACACCCTCAAGTTAAATGAGTGGCGCAAGCCCTTTTAATGTTCATTGTTTTTATGCTGATCAGTCAACCATAGCGAATAAGTCATTCAATCCTTCAGCTAAAGTAGGATGGGTATAGATTTGGTCACGCAAAGCTGTGTATGGTAAGTGGACATTCATGGCTACTGTGATGATATTGATGATTTCATGGGCAGCTTCACCAAATAAACGAACCCCTAGAATTTCATTGGTCTTCGCATCGATTACCACCTTAAATACGCCAGTAGTTCGGCTGATTACTTTTATAAATTTTAGTATATGTTTCTTGACAGTTTCTCTAAAAGGATATGCACTAGGTTAAACCGATCACTGGAAATTAAATTTTACTTTTTGCAAATAAATCGCTATCATTGTCTTATCTGTATACAAAAAACGCCCGGTGTACTTATAATGGGCTTAAATAATAGCATAAGGGAGTGATTAGATGACATTATTACTGAATGTTAAAGACATCCGAGGGTTGGTCGATATGGCAGAGACCGTCAACATTGTCGAAAGAACCTATCATGAAATGGGTCAAGGCAAGGTTATCAACCCAAGCAAGGTGAATTTAGACCTAGGTGAAACGGGTAATTACCCCTTCTACGACGGATTTATGAATGCCATGCCAGCCTATATCGACTGGTTAAACTTGGCTGGAATGAAGTGGATTGGCGGCTTTTATGGTGGTCGTCGAGCAGCCGGATTCCCCTACATGACTGGGATGATCCTCTTGTTAGATCCACATGTGGGTCGGTTCTTATCCGCTATGGACGGGGCTTATATTACAAACCTTAGAACAGGTGCGCAAACCGCTGTCGCCCTATCTTACTTTAACCTAGGCGAATCCATCTCCCTGGGTATGTTTGGGGCTGGTACGCAGGCCAGAACCCAGGTGATTGCTATCACTAAACGGTACAAAATCAACCGTCTAGTCGTATGGAACCACCGCCGTTCAACAGCAGAAGCCTTTAAGGAGGACATCGCCCACCTTATAGATGGTGAAGTTATCATTGCGGATAAACCTGAAGACGCCACAGATAATGACGTGCTGATTACGGTCACAGGAGCTACCGCACCCTTTATCACAGGCGACATGATCAAACCGGGTACCATCATTATGCCAATGGGTTCTAGAGGTGAAATCACAGACGATATCATCCTAACCGCTGATAATATCTACGTTGACCACCGTGCCCAAGCCCTTCACCGTGGCGCTTTGAAGCACCTAACAGACGAAGGTCGCCTATCCGAAAAAGATATTACCGCAGATTTCGGTCAGTTAGCTACAGGCCAAGTGGCACCGAAGCATAATGAAAACACGACTACCATCGTTATTCCAATCGGTATTGGCGCACTCGACGTCGCAGTCGCAGGCTACGTCTACCACAGAGCCAAGGTCCAAGGTCTCGGCCAACAATTCGACTTCGACCTCCTAGGCGGAGACAATACCATCAATTACATGGAACCAGACTTGGAAAAAGAATAACCACTAGCTAGGCTAGCAAGTCAAAAGGGGCGTGACTAATCATCACACCCCTTTTTGTGTATCATATTTATTCAAATTCACACCTAACGTTGAATACTCGCCCTTGTTCATGTATCTTGTATTGCAATTTAAAACTTTTTTCTGGCATAGCTTTAAATGTTACTCCTTTTTCCCACGCAACAAGCGTAAGCCATTCAAGATAACTAAAATTGTTGAGCCTTCATGGAAAAGGACGCCAAGAGCGATATCTGAAATGCCCATGAAATTCAAGATGACTAAAACGAGCACAACAAACATTGAAAAGGCCATATTCTGCCAAGTAATTCGGTTTAAATCTTTGGATACTTGGTGGGCATAAGTCAATTTGTCCAGGTCATTAGCCATCACAACAACGTCGGCAACGTCAATTGCCACATCCGTTCCGTCCCCCATAGCGAAACCAATATCCGCTTGCACTAGAGCTGGCGCATCATTGACCCCGTCCCCTGTCATCCCAACTTGTCCGTATTCAGCTTGTAAGTCTTTAACAATTTGGGCCTTCTCTTCAGGTAAAACATTGGCCACAACTTGGTCAATCCCCACTTGATTAGCGACTGCCTGCCCCGTTATTTGGTTGTCTCCAGTGATCATGACGGTATGGACATCTGCTTGGTGGAAGTAGTCGATGGCTGCTTTAGCCGCATGATTTGGCGTATCCATCATAGCTATGTAGCCAATGACTGCATCATCTTTTGCGATATAAACCACCGTTTTCCCGTCCGCCGACAATTCGTCTGTGTCCCCCTTGATTTTGTCAGGAACGACCTCAAATATTGACGGCTTACTAATTTGGTAAGTATGGCCAGCATGGGTCCCGCTCAGCCCTTTTCCAAGGTCATTCGTCACTTCAATCGGGTCGGTTAAGGATTTTGTGTGAGCCTTAAATTCTTGTAAAATGGCACGGGCCAAGGGATGGTTGGATTGACTTTCCATCGCGACAACTACTGGCAAGATTGCTTCGTCTTGGATTCCGTCAACGAAATAGTAGTCGGTGACTTCGGGTTCACCCTTGGTCAAGGTCCCGGTTTTATCGAAGGCAATGGCTTTTAGATCAATCAGATTAGAGAGGTAAGCGCCACCTTTGAATAGAACACCGTGGCGGGCCAAGTTTGAAATGGCTGATAGGGTTGCGGGTACAGCTGAAGCGGCCAAGGCACATGGTGAGGCGGAAATTAAGAATATTAGTCCACGGTACCAAGCCTCTGCCCATTCCCAGCCGAAGATCCAAGGGCCTAGAAGGACTATAAATGGGAAAATGGCCAGGACGGATGTGACATAGATTGGCTCAATTTTCTTGATTTTAGTGGCAGCTGGTGTCAAATTAGCTTGGGACGCTTCCACCATTTGCAGGATTTTCGCAAAGACGGTTTCATCCGGATTCTTCGTGACTTCAACCACAATAGCGTGGTCCCCGTTAATGGTCGCCCCAAATACCTCGTCACCTACTGTTTTTTCTTTAGGCATAGATTCACCGTTGATAGAGGCTTCGTTGATGACAGTCGCCCCTTTGACAATCCGGCCATCAGTAGGGATTTGACCCCCATTTAAGACTTGGACTTGGTCACCGATTTGCAGTTGGTCAACTGCTACGTTTTGGGTTGAACCATCAGCCTGTAATAGTAAGGCTTCAGTTGGGTTCAAATTCATCAGGTTGGTAATTTCTCGTCGCGACCGCCCTTCCGCATAATCTTCTAGGAAATGGGCACCTGCGAAAATTAAAATTAATAGGGCTGCTTCATAGAAAGAGCCAATTAATAGAGCGCCAACTGCCGCCAGCCCCATCAATAAGTGGATATTGGGTTTGAATTTACCAGCGGACATGGTGTCTCGAATAGTATCACCAAAGCCTTCACCTAACACGTGGTAGCCGGATAAGATCACTGACACTACCATTAAGGTATTCCCTACAAATGGTAGCCAATTACCAATGATAAGACCTAAAATGAAGGCAATGAAACCAAGGATATAAAGGCGGGTAGCCAGCTTGGTGTCATGTTCACTATGGTTGTGGCCACAGTGGTCATGACCGTTGCCGTGGTCGTGTTTATGATTATGGTCGTTAGTGTCTGCGTGTTCATGTGTATGTTGATTAGAATGATGTCTTGTATCTTTATGGTGATGGGTCTCTTTTTCAGTCATCATGTCCACTCCTTTTTAATAGCTTACTTACAATATATAAGTGTATATGAACATTCATTCATATTCCTTACCTTTATTATACCGCACTAATATGAAAAATCAATCATATTCCATAAAAAATATATACTATAAGAGAAATAAAATTTGCAATAATAATTGTTGACGAAATTTTGAATTATTGTCTGACCAATGGATTCGCTATATCACTTTGACAGTTGTTTTCGCCCTATCCATGTTCACAACCACTACAACAATCGTATTAGTCGGTGCAGACGCTGCCTTCTTACCAATTTACTTATCACTTGCCCTATCTGAATTTGCGGCCATGACCCTTGGTATGTTCATCATGTATCCATTAAGCAAGCGGATTGATTTCGACCACTAATAAGCGGATTCTTTGAATTGCCCTTTTTTGACCTTTATACTATCTAGTAGACAAATAAATATAGAAACTTGATAGAGAAATGAAAGAGTCATTTGAAAGGAGCTTTTTAAACATGAGAGTACTTGTTATTGGTGCCCATGGTGGCGTATCCCGTCACTTCGCAGATTTTGTAAAAGATTCAGAAACAGTAGAAGAAGTTGCAGCCATTCGTAACTTAGACCAAGCCCCCTTCTTTGAAGAACGCGGGATTGAATCAGTTTACTTAGACTTAACCAAACACACACAAGCAGACATTGAAAAAATTCTGACCGACAATAATATTGATTCAGTGATTTTCTCTGCCGGTGCTGGCGGTTCAGGTGACGACATTGTTATGATGGTTGACCTTGATGGCGCTATTAAATCTATGCAGGCAGCTGAGGCAGTTGGTATCAAGCGTTTCGTGATCGTATCTACCTTTAGAACCGGTCGCGAGCAAATCGAGAAAGGTGTCTTACGCGTTTATACCACAGCGAAAACTTACGCAGATGAATGGTTGAAATCACGTACCAACCTAGATTGGACTATCGTTCACCCAGGTGTCCTACGTGATCAACCAGGTTCTGGGAAAATCACTACTGAACCCCAAACTGAAATTATTGACGTTGCCCGTCAAAACGTAGCCCAAACCTTACTAGCAGTTCTAGAAAACGATAATACCATTGGTAAAGAATTTGAAGTGGTAGACGGCGACACAGATGTCACAACAGCCATTCAAAATCTATAAGCTTGTATAAAGTAAAAAGGTGCCCGCGAACAAAGTCGCAGGCACCTTTTATTATCTAAATTAACATCTGACGTATTTACGTTTAAAACCTATCCGGCCTCTTTCAACTTCCTTTTGAATCGACGCATAAGCATTCAACGTTTGTGGTTTCTTATGCTCACGTTCAATCACCAATTCACCAATTTCTTCAGCCACCGCTAAGGCTTTTTCAGATAAAGGAATATAGGATAAGCCAACCGTATAAACAAAGTTGTTCATAGCATGCTTGGTCCGTTCAGGTTGGTCATGAATCGTTTCTTTAACTTGATCCAACATAGCTGACAATTTATCCACATCAAAATGGTCGTCTTTCAACCGACCTAACAACCAACAATAAGTCGACCAGCCAGCTGACATCCTCAACTCTTCGCCAGAGGCAATCCACTTGTCCGCCACTTCTTGGGCGATATCCGCTTCAGATAAGGTCACAGCAACCACCCAGTCAGCCAACATAAAGCAGTAAGCTTGGTCGATCCACCGGTCATAATCCGCCACTGTCATGGCGTTGGCGTCCGCAATCACACCCGCAAAGTACATAGCGTCATAGTTTCCGGATGCATACAATTCTTCAGCAAGGTCTTGGTCAATCTTAATAGCTTTCCGCATGGGTTTCATTGACCCCGTTGTTACACCAAATAATGGCTCAACTGCCCCATTTGACAGGTATATTTTCTTGGTCCGGTCTTTCCCCAAAGCTTCCAATTCAGTCATCACTTCAGCGTATTCCATGCCCTCACCCTTCCCTTCAAGTCGCTAGCATCATTCAGTATTCGCCTTTTCTAGCCGTCTAGATTTTACTGCCAGTTAATTTATTGACAATAGGTTCAGCCAATTTAGCTCTAAAGGTTGAAATCATCGGTCCCGCGAAGAAACCTAAATAAACAGTCATTAAGCCAACTGGACCACCTAATAATAAGGCCATCAGTAAAGATAAAATTTCATGGGCAAAACGGACTTGCGCATAAGAAAATTTACTTTTCTCCTCAACAGTTGGTGCAATAGCATCAAGGGGTGCCGTACCAATTCCGGCTGAAATGTATAAAGATGCACCGAATAAGAATACCGTACCTGCAATAACGGTCAATATAACACGGATCAATAAATTCATATCACCGTCACCTAAACCTGCCTGATTAAAAAAGAAATCAAAAAATTCCACGATATAACCGACAAACAACCAGTTAATAATCGTCCCCAGGCCAAATTGACTACGGTCAACGAAGACTACGGCTAAAAATATAAATACATTAAAAATAACAACTACCGTACCAAAGCGAATGCCAGTTAGGGCAGAAATCCCCATATTCATGGCACTATACGGATCCATCCCCATATCGATAGTCCCAGACAATGAGATACCAAAAGCAATCGCCACACAGCCAATAAAGGCCACAATGGCTCGGATCAGTAAATCTTTATTCAAATAATTTTTCATATAATAATCTCCTTTATCATAATATCCTTTTTAACGCTACTAAACTTGCATAAACGCGTCTAATTCGTCAAACGAAATTGGGTCAATGTGGCCATGCAAGTAGAAATCAGCGTCCAATTCGCTCAACGTTTGACGTAAAACAGCCATTTTCTCAGGATCCAAATAAGAATTGTTGTAGAAGTCTTCCGTAATGGTATCACCAATAAAAGCAACTTTTTCAGACGGAATATAGATAACCATCCCATCTTCAGAGTGCGGATTCACCACTGGGAAAACTTTCACTTCAAGGTTGCCTAAATCAATATTCAGCTCACCCTCAAATTCTAAATCAGCCTGATTCACTTTAATTTGGCTTACTGGATTTTCATACTCAACACGTAGATATTGGTCACAAAAAGCACACTCTTCGCCTGTTTCAAGGCGTTCTTGCATCGCTTCCTCAGTCCACTTCCACTCAGCCATCACGCCTAATTGGGTATTAGTTTTCTTATTAGCAAGGACCGGCGTATCCACCGCATGAATGCCATAAGTATGGTCCCAATGCCAATGGGTAATTAAAGTCATAGCTTCTTTAGGCAATCCTAAACGTTCAACTTCCTGATCAAAATTTGCTACATGACTAGCAGAATTCCCCGCATCGATCCGCAAGGAAAACTTGTCTCCTCTAATATAACCTAAAACCGGGCGGTCCAAATCCCCATCCGCCGGCATATAATATACACGTTCTGTTAATTGCTTTAATTGTCTCATCGTTTCAGTGTCTCCTTTTCAATCAATTCATTATAACAAAATTGACAATTATCCCATACCCCCTTAGAAATTTTTCCCATATAAAAAAGGCTACAACATTCCCGTCATAACCTTTTGCCAGAAAATATCGTCATATTATAAGTTAGCGATTTTCTCTTTGTCAGCGTCGCTCAAGTTAAAGTCGAATACATTCAAGTTGTCTGCTTGGTGGTCTGCGTTATGTGACTTAGGAATCACGACCACACCACGTTCAATTTGGTAGCGAAGTAAAACTTGGCCCCAAGTTTTGCCGTATTGAGCACCAATCTCATCTAAGATAGCACGAGAACTTTCGTCAGTTCCCTTCATTGGCGCCCAAGCTGTGACAACCACATCGTTTTCAGCAGAATATTCAATAATGTCATCGTTCCAGACTTCAACATTTGATTTAATTTGGTTGACCATTGGTTGAATACGTGCGTTATCGATGATGATATCTAATTGGTCTTGGTCGAAGTTAGATACACCGATAGCTCTGATTTTGCCTTCATTATAGGCATTTTCTAAAGCATACCAAGTTTGTAACATTTCATTTTCATTGTCCCAAGGATGGTGGATCAAGTATAAGTCAATGTAGTCTGTTTGTAATGCTTCAAGTGATGCATTTAAAGTCGCTTCCACTTTTTCAGCTGAACCCGCATGGTCTAAATCACCAGGGATCTTAGAGGTGATAAAGAAGTCCTCACGCGGTAAACCAGATTCCTTGATTGCTTTACCAACAGTCGACTCATTACGGTATGCAACCGCCGTATCAATGGCACGGTAACCTGCCGCAATCGCTGATTTTAATTCCGTTGTATCATCAGTCACTTCACCCAAGTAGTCACCGTCAACCTTACCGAAAGTATTGGTACCAGTACCTAAAATCGGCATTTCTACCCCATTGTTTAATGTTACAAATTCCATCATTACACGCTCCTTATAATCTCTTTATTGAAAAACCACTATCTCATTCACTTGAATATTTGGGTCAATACTTTGGACCACCGGACAATACTTGTGTATCATCTTCGTTGCCCGCTCAGCACGTCCTTGATTTTCTTCAGCCACACGCACATACATCGTAATCGTGATTGCAGTAACAGGTTTGGCACTTTCCTCAGAACGGTCAAAATCAATGGCAATGTCATAGAAAGTATGTTCGATTTTTGAATTATTCAAAATATTCCGATATACACCCGCTGAACAGGCCGCAACCGCCAAGACAAATGTATTCAAAGGCGAAAAACCAGTTTCCTTATTCAAAGGCCAGTTGTCTCCATTGTCGTTGACCGCCTCAGGACCCAAATCAGCCATATTTAAATGTAAGGTCATCTATTCACTCCTCACCCAGCTAGGCCCTGCATTACCAGTCCACTAACTGCTTGATACTTTTATTATAGAAAAGAAATCCGAAAAATACTAGCAAACAGGACTCGGTCTGACCGAAAGAAATCAAGCATTTAAGCTTCTATTATCTTTAGCCAACATAAACTTTCCCAAACTAAAAAGGTGGCCAATTCACGTACCACCTTCTCTAAATGTTGTATGCTAATTAGTTATCTTTTTCAGCATTTAAGATATTACCTGTTGTTGCGTCGATATCATACGCAAACTCACGGTCCCCATCTACAGTAAATTCAATTTCATAATGGGCTACGTCATCGTAATCATCATCATCATCGTCATCCACATCATCTAATTCAATTTCACGTTCTGTTAAGGCATCTTCAGTTAGACCAGCGTCGTTTAAAGCAATTTGCCATGCCTCATCTTCAGAAATGAATTCTCCTGAAGCCGCTTGGTTGGCTTCACTTGAGCTCTCCTTGCTATCATTGGTATTGTCATCCGCGTCGTCACCTGACGTATCTTCTGAACTTGGTACCGTTTCTGAACTTGTTTCAGCTGTTTCGCTTGTAGTCGTATCTTCTTGACCACTGTTACCGCATGCCGCAAGTAAGAATACTGAAGCGAATAATGTTAGCGCACCTGTTTTTAATTTCATGGAATCTCCCTTTCGTTAAGCATAGTGTCGACTACTATAGTTAGCGTGATCACTAACCTTTTATACATTATAACATATAGAAAAACAGCTTTAAAAGACTCTATTACTTATATATTATAGATATCAGGTCTTCGGTCATTAAAGACGTTAATCGATGAACGAATGCCTTCAATAACAGAAAGGTCTATCTCACCGTATTTTACGCCTACTTGTAAATCAGGAGAAACAACATACTCGCCCCAAGGATCAATGATAGCTGAATGACCGCCATATAAAGCCTCTTCGTCCCCATTAACCGGTCCTCTTGAATTAGCCGATACGACAAACAACTGGTTTTCGATTGCCCGTGCCTGTCCCAAAGTATCCCAATGTAAATTCCGAACTTCAGGCCAAGCAGCCGGTGCAAATACAATCTGCGCATCTGCCAGGGCTAAGGCCCGCACCCACTCAGGGAAACGCAAGTCATAACAAGTAACAATCCCGCATTTGACCCCGTCCAATTCAAAGGTCACACTCGCTTCACCCGCTTCAAAATAACCATTTTCCTTGGCCGGTGAGAATAAATGGGCCTTATCGTAAGCTGCAATCTCTTGACCTTGTCTGTCATACACATAGGCCGTATTATATAGCTTGTCACCACGTCTATTGGCTACCGACCCCCCAACCACATTCACTTGGTAGTTTTTAGCAAACTGACCTAAAAATTGCCGGCTCACCTTGCCATCCTCATCCGCTCGCTCTTTCACGTCTTCCGGCAAGAAAGAAGTATTCCATAATTCTGGCAGCACAATCACATCCGGATGATTAGTCGCCGCTTCTTTCATCAACGCCTGAATCGTTTGAAAATTCTCTGCCACCTGGCTTTGTTGTAAGGCTGCTTGTACAATCGCAATTTTCATCATATTCCTCCTAATAACCTTTTTCCTCATTTTCCCTATTATATACGAGTCCCTTCCAAAAGTAATTTAAAGGGCTTATTCCCTTGGAAAAAGGACCATCGCTGTCTATATGAAGGATATTTCATGTAAATTTTTGTTGACGAATTGATTCACCCTGTGATAAATTAGCCGATAATAAATCGTAATGGTTACGATTTAAAAATTTTGCCCCTAGCTAAGGAAAAAAAACATTGGGTACCCAAATACATGTGATTGAATATTGTTTTGGAAGAGAGGATATATTGATGAATAAAAGTTTGAAATTAGCTTTACTGAGCTTAACGGGTGCTGCCCTTTTGGCGGCATGTAAACAAGCAAATATTGAGGCAGATGCAGGAAATGATGGGGATAAACTAGAAATTGCGACAACCATCTACCCTGTTTATGCATTTACCAAAGAAATCGTTGGCGACAAAGCTGACGTGAGTTTAATGGTACCAGCGGGGACAGAAGCCCATGACTATGAACCTTCTGCGAAACAAATTGCTGCCCTAAATGAGTCAGATGCCCTAATTTACCACAATGAAAATATGGAAACCTGGGTGCCATCTGCAGAATCCAGCATCAAGGAAGATGTAAACGTCATTAAAGGAACGGAAAACATGGTCCTACTTCCAGGATCTGAAGACGACCATGACCACGAGCACTCTGATGAAGAAGGACACGAAGGGCACTCACACGCCTACGACCCACACACTTGGGTATCACCATATCGTGCCATCATGGAAGTGGCATCTATTACAGCCCAATTAAGCGAATTATATCCAGATATGGCCGAGGAATTCCAAGCCAATTCGGATGCTTATATTGAGGAATTAAACGAATTAGACGCCTTATATACAGAAACCTTTGAGAACGCTAGTCGCCAAGACTTCGTTACTGCTCATACAGCCTTCACTTACCTAGCCGTTGATTACGGTTTAAACCAGATTGGTATCGCTGGTTTAACACCTGAAGAAGAACCATCAGCAGCCCGTCTAGCCGAATTAGCTGACTACGTAAAAGAAAATGACATTCAATATATCTACTACGAAGAAGCCGGTTCAGACAGCATGGCCAAAACCCTGGCTGATGAAGCAGGCGTTGAAATGGCCATCCTAAATCCACTAGAAAGTCTTACTCAAGAAGCTATGGATGATGGTGCTGACTATATTTCTGTTATGAAAGAAAACTTAACGTCATTACAAAAAACAACAGAACTGCCAGCCGCAAACTCAGAAACTACTGAAGAAGAAACTCAACAAACCGTCTACAATGGCTACTTCGAAGATGGTGACGTTTTAGACCGCACCCTATCTGACTATGCAGGCGAATGGCAATCTGTTTACCCATTCTTAGAAGACGGTACTTTAGATCAAGTCTTTGACTACAAGTCTAAATTAAATGACGGCATGACCGCTGAAGCGTATAAAGAATACTACACAAGTGGTTACCAAACTGACGTCGACAATATCAACATCACTGACAACACCATTGAATATATTGTCGATGGAGAAAGCAGGACACTCGAGTATAACTATGTTGGCTACGAGATCTTAACCTATGAAAAAGGAAATCGTGGTGTTCGTTTCTTATTTGAAACAGACGACCCAGAAGCCGGCGACTTCAAATACGTGCAATTCTCAGACCACAACATAGCACCAGTTGAAACAGGACACTACCATATTTACTGGGGTGGCGAATCACAAGAAGCCCTTCTTGAAGAAGTGGATCACTGGCCAACATACTACCCAACTGATATGTCAGGCTTAGAAATCGCACAAGAAATGATGACTCACTAACCTAGAATATAATGATTCACATTTTGCCCTTATAGACTCGATATCAGTTTTTTCTAGACATTCTCTACCTTACACAACTAGAGCTGATTTTATTGGAGGTGGTTCCTAAATTATATTGACTTGTTTTACCCATACATAAAAAGGAAGATCTGCTTTTGACAGGTCTTCCTTTTTATTTTGTAGACGCTTATGCTCTATAGATTGTCTTGAATATCCGCTTCAATATCTGCGGGTTCTGTTGTTGGAGCATACCGTTTAATAAAGTTGCCTTGGCGGTCTACTAAAAATTTAGTGTAGTTCCATTTTACTAGACCATTACCAGATGCTTTTTTCAGATAGGAAAATAATGGTGCTGTTTTAGGGCCGTTTACGGATACCTTATCGAACATAGGAAATGAGGTGCCAAAGTTTAGTGCGCATGCTTCTGCGGCCCCTTTACCATCCTTAGGTTCTTGCATGAATGAATTTGAAGGGAATCCAAGTACCTTAAAGCCCTCACGTTGATATTTTTGGTGTAAGTCTTCAAGACCTTCTAATTGAGGCGCTAGTCCACACTTGGTCGCTGTATTTACAATCAACAACAAGTCTCCTTCATAATCCGCTAGTTTTTTATCTTGACCGTTAGCATCTTTAACCGTGTAATCATAGATAGTCATCATATTCCTCCTTTTATAATAGTAGAAACTCTTCAAAAATCTTCTGTATCTTAGGCTAAATGATACGCCTTTTTACCTGTGAAAGCGAATAATCACGTTCATAGATTGACTATTTATCATCAATATACTTTCGCTAGTTCTTGAGTCTTGCATCAATAATATTTGGTTGTACTAATAACCACCTTACTAATATCTTTTTGTTACCTATATGGTAAAGTGAAATTGAGAAACTTAGATTATATGGTGGTATACATTTTTATACCCTAACCATTTGATAATGTAAGAGCTTTCATGATATAATGTTCCAAATACCTAAGAGAGAGGTTCTTTATATATGGCTAAATACGAAGAGGTGGCTGGCGCGTTGGTCCGCTACATTAATGAAAATGAATTAAATGCAGATGATAAGTTACCGAGTATCCAAGAGATGGTGGACTATTACCAAGTGAGTAAAAACACAGTATTATCTGCCTTAAATGACTTAGAGAAACAAGGGTTAATCTACCAAGTGCGTGGTTCTGGCGTTTATGTCCGTGGTAATCAACGTAAGGGTTATATCAACCTATTAAACCTGGGTGGGTTTAATTCTACCTTAAGCCAATTTAAAATCGATTCTAAAGTTTTATCCCTTGAGTTAATTGCCCCAACTGATGAAGCGGTAGAAAATTTAAAAATTGACGACCCAGCAAAAACAAAGGTCTACCATGTTACGCGCATACGCTATATCGAAGGTCGCCCCTTCTGTGTGGAAGAGTCTTATTTTGACAAGGATATTATCCCTTACTTAAGCGAAGAAATTGCATCGAATTCCATCTTCGACTATATTACAGAAGATCTGGAAATACCAATTGGCTATGGTGACCACTTCTTGCGTGTTGGGAAATTGAAAGCTGAACAGGCTGCTCATTTAAACTTAAGTGAAGGCGATCCTTGTTTAAAAACAGAGTCGATCTTCCATTTAAATAACGGGAAACCGTTCGACTATTCAAAAATCACTTACCACTTTGAAGAAACACAATTCTTTATTCAAGGCGCCAGCACCCAATACCGTTATTAATTAAATTTGTCTAAATAAAAAGGACGCGATTCGCTCGTGTCCTTTTATTCGCGCTTAAATGCTATGGATGATTGATAGGGTTAAGGCCGTAATGGCTGCTGACCCAACTGTGAACGGTGTTACCCTAAACAATAAAGTGTTATATAAGTCTTTTTGGTCTTTTCCTAAATAACCTGATGAAGCGAGTAGTAAACTGCCGCCATCCGAGAATGGTGTAACGGTTGCTGCAAATCCACCGATAATAATACAAACGGCCATGATGGATGGGCTCCAACCTGTTGTTGCGTATAAGGCAGGCAATGTTGTAAAGAATAGTGGTGCAATGACCCCGATAGTTGAAGAGAAGATTGACATACAACCACATAGTAAGGCGATGGTTACTGGAATGATCGGCCAAGGTACATAAGAAATTAAGGCTGCTAATGATTCCGTAATGCCTACTTGAACCCCTACCCCAATTAGTAATGAAATCCCACAAGTCATCCAGATTACTGACCAAGGTGTCCGGTTGAGTACTTTTTGCCCGTCTGCTAATTCAAACATGTAGGCAATTACCCCGAATACAATCCCCATCAAACCTAGGTTTAGTGAATCACTAATAGAGGCGATAAATGGGATTGAACCACCAGTAAAGTTGTCGATGATAGGGAAGATTAGCATAATTCCAATGAAAATGGTCATTAGTGTTAAAGTCTGCTTTTGTTTGGGTTTGAAGGCTTCTGGTGCTTTCAACTCAACTTGCTTGTAGGCGTCATTTTTCCGGTCTTTAAACATTAAGAATAATAGCAATAAAATCGGATAAATGGTGGATACAATAAATAGTTGCCATGAGATTTCTTGAGCCATCTCGGCAAAGCCTGTGGAAGCTATCAACCCTTGAACGATAGCGCCAAGGGGGCCGAACGGGAACACGCCCCCTGCAAGTGCCCCTTCGATTACGGCAATGGCGATGATTCGGGTGTCTAAATTGTTTTCCTTAGCGATGTTCAAGGCTAAGAACCCAACGATAGGCACTGAGCCCCAAATGGACCCACCCAATCCTGAAATTAGGGCTGCGGCGAAAAAGAAGCCAAAAGGTAACCAAAATAGGTGGTTTCTAAAGGCATAGATTAAGTGGTGGCCGATAATTTCCAAAGTCCCATTCTCATTGGCAAAGTTGAAGAAGAAGGAAACCCCGAAAATCATCATAAATAATTCAACTGGCCACAAAGCAAAAATTTCATCAGTGCTCAGTCCAATCATGAAAGAACCTAGTATGTAAGCAAAGACGACCCCAACTATCCCTGCATTGACATCAAATTTTTCCCCTAAGAAGATAGCTAGTATAATTGCGCCTATGATTAACAACATATAAGTCATTCGATTCCCTCATTTCGTTTTGTCTTTTTAATTCCTAAATTAATTCATGAATTTCAACATCTTTTCTGGTGCATATGTACTATCTCTTTGGTTAACTTCATCTAAACCAATAAAGTCGTTGAATTCGTCAAATGTGATCATTTTGTCTTGGTAATTTTCGGTTGTGCCTTCATCTAACAAGGTTTGTAGTAGTTCCTTTTCTGTATAAGCTTGGGCATAAGTTAGAGCCGTTGGGTATACGATAATATTGAAACCTAATTTTTCTAGTTCAGCGGTCTTGGTTAATGGTGTTAACCCACCTTCAATCATGTTGGCCATCATAAAGGTGTCTGGGAAGGCTTCGTGAATTTCTTCAAACTCTTCAAAGCTGCGTGGTGATTCGATAAAGATTAAATCAGCTCCAGCAGCCTTATAGCGGCGACTACGTTCAATAGCCTCTTCTAGATCATAAACGGTTCTTGCGTCTGTTCTTGACATGATTAAGAAATCATCGTTTTTACGAGCCGCTACTGCCACCTTGATTTTTTCTTCTAGGGTTTCAGTTGGTTCAACCATCTTCCCGGACATGTGACCGCAACGTTTGGGCCAAACCTGGTCTTCAATGAAGATCCCCGCTGCACCGATAGCTTCGTAGTTTTCAACCGTTCGGCGTACGTTTTCCAAGTCACCGTAGCCAGTGTCAGAATCGGCGAATACCGGAATATCAACGGCATTGATGATATCCCGAGTGCGTTCTAGGGACTTACCAAAATCTGTCACCCCGCGGTCTGGCATGGCGAAGGCTGAAGCAGAGGTTGCATAACCGGCTGAGAAAACAGCGTCAAATCCTAATTTTTCGGCAATTTTTGCGGCTAAAGCATCGGGAGCTACGGGTAATTGAATGGCCTTACCTGAATAAATATGGTCTTTAAATTGCTTACGCATTCTTTCATTTTTTAACATAGCTACCTTCCTTTACTTCAATAAGTCTGCAATGGCGGTTTCAATTGCTTGGTGAGCGGCGAAATCTAAATGTCCTAAATCTAGATAGCCGTAAAAGTTATCGGCGTCAATTGCTTTAGCTGTTTGCCCTACTTTTAATGTAGCTAACAATGGCAATGGTAAATCCGCCTTGGCTAGGGTTTCTAAATCAGCGTCTGTATAGTGGTCTAAGATAATGGCTTTGGCACCCGCGTTATAGGCGTATCGTGCACGGTCTTTAAAGCCTTCTAGCCCGTATTCATGTAAACCTTCTAGTCGCACCCAAATTTCAACGGCTGGGTTTTCAATGCCATCAAGTCCTGCGCGAATTTTCCCAATAAAGTCTTCTGCAGTTGTTGTGGCTGGTTGATCAGTATTATGCGCCGGGTATTTTTGATCAGATAAAATCATGATGTCAGCACCCGAACGTTCTAATTCCTTGGCTGCATAGTAGGTGTTTAGCGGATTCCCAAATCCCGATTGTAGATCTAACAACAAGGGTTGCGCCTTCTTCAATCCCAAACTGAATGCATAATTTTTATATTCAGTGATTGACAACAAGCCTTGGTCACCCTCCGCAATTAAATGGTCAGTGGTTAATTGACCAGACAGGAAAATGGCTGGTGCCTCGCTGTTGGCTAACATTTGAAAAGTATGGCCGTCGCCACAAGCGGGAATAATCGCTGTGGGGCCTTGTTTTAAATCTGCTAATAATGTCATTGAAAATCCTCCTAATCACTACTACAAGTCTGCTATATGGCTTACTAGTGACAATTTGATTCGTCTTATCTTTATTGCACCTAGTTTTTACATATATTTTTAAGTTTTTAGTAAATAAAAAAAGCGCCCTTTGACTGGTTAAGTCAAAGGGCGCTTTCTGCACGGTACCACCTTTAATTTTTCTAATAATTGGTTAGACTACTAGACTCACGTTGACGGGACACACATCCGATCAACTGGCATTTTAACGGCAGCACCCGGTAAACACTCAACCACCCTTTAGGTGAATCGCATCTACAGCTCAAAGTCTACTTTTCAATTAGGGATTGTCATACCTTCTCAGCAATCGGTACTTTCTGTGCACAAGCGTCTAACTTACTTCTACTTCTCAACGCATCAACTTGTTTTATTTACTGACATCAGTATATAAATTTTTATGATAAGTGTCAACAATATTTTTAATAAAATTCTAATTTAATTCATTGTATCCTAATAATTATCGATTTCTTTACGGACAGAATAGGTATGATCTTGGCCGTGACGGACTTTTAAGGCCGCCTCTATATCTGTTAATGACAGGCCTCTTTCAGCTAATAAAACCAACAAGTGGTAGAGTAGGTCACTAGTTTCAGATACCAACTCATCATTTCCTTGACCGGCTTGGGCATTTTTTGCAGCAATCACAACTTCAGTCATTTCTTCACCGCATTTTTTAAGAATCTTATCTAAACCTTGATCCGTCAAGTATGTCGTATATGACCCTTCTTTAGGATTATCCACTTTGTCGGCCACTGTTTTTTCAAGGATATTCAAGTTAAAGAAATCATCCCCAAAACATGACTGGCTACCGGTATGGCAAGTTGGGCCAGTTGGACTCACTTGTACCAAAAGGGTATCTTGGTCACAGTCCAATTCAATGTTTACCACTTCTTGCACGTTGCCAGAAGTTTCGCCCTTCTTCCAAAGACGACCTTTAGACCGTGAATAAAACCAAGCTACGCCTTCACTTACCGTTAATTCGTAAGCTTCTTGGTTCATATAACCCAACATTAGGACTTGATTTGTCCGGTAATCTTGTAAGATAGCTGGTACAAGCCCGTCGTTTTTGCCAAAATCAATTGCTGTCATTTACTAGTCAATCCCTTCTGCGATAAGTGCTGCTTTTAAATCTTCGATCGCTACTTCTCCCTTGTGGAAAATAGATGCCGCAAGTCCTGCCTCTAGGTTTGTTTGTTGGAACAGGTCAATGAAATCTTGAATACCACTCGCACCACCTGAAGCGATAATTGGAATCGAAACGGCCTCAGAAGCCAATTTCAAGAATGGAATATCAAAGCCTGTGTAGGCACCATCTGTATCAATTGAAGTGATCAATAAGGCACCAGCACCACGTTCTTCACACTCTTTACACCATTCAAGGGCGTTAATGTCGATTTGCGTTTGACCAGCGTTAGTGTATACAAAGTAGTCACCCTTCGCTTCATCATAAGCCATATCTACTGCAATCGTTACCGCATCAGAACCGAATTTGGCTACTGCTTCATTAATGAAGTCAGGATTTTTGACAGCTGCTGAGTTGATACCGACTTTGCTGGCACCTGCATCAAGCGCATCTTGGATATCTTGAACAGAGGCAATTCCCCCACCAACAGTCAATGGAATATCAATAGCATTCGCAACATCCGCAATCATTTGCGTACGTAATTGGTGACCGTTAGTTGTTTTTGTAATATCTAGGATGACTAATTCATCAGCACCTGCGTCTGAATATTTTTTGGCAAAATCAACGGGGTCCCCTAACTCTTTTACATCTACAAAGTGAACACCTTTGACCAATTTACCGTCGCGCGTATCTAAACATGGAATAATTTTTTTCATTTTTTTACAGTCCTTCCCAGAAATTTGGATTCTGTGCAGCTTTTCCGACAATTGCTTGGCTTACGCCTTGTGCTTGGAGGGCATCTAAATCATGTCGGCTCCTCACACCGCCAGAAGCAACAACCTGATGTTTGGTGATACGTTGGATTTGACCCGTCTTCTCTACATTAGGCCCGGCTTCCATGCCATCTTTATAAATATCAGTATAGATAATACCGGCAATATCTAAGTCGGCAATTTCATCAAGGTATTCTTTGATGTAGCGGCCAGAAGCCTCTTTCCAACCGTTGATATAAATCATTTCATCTTTACAATCTAGACCAACATAGATACGGCCAGGATATTTAGCGACAGCTTCTTTTAGCCAAGGCACATCCATGATGGCCCTTGTACCTAGAATGAAGTAGTCGATACCTAATTTATCGTACAAATCGATGGTTTCTAAGTCGCGGATACCGCCCCCGATTTCTAAAGGAATATCGGTTAAGGATTTTAAAACTTCAACAGTGTCCCCTTCAACAGCAGCTTGTTTTGTCGCACCAATTAAATCCACCACGTGAATTCTCGTCACCTGTGGGAATTGACTGTAGTAGGTCACCGCTTCGGCTGCTGACATTGGCATAACGACTTGTTTATCATAGTCACCTTGTTGTAAGCGAACGCTCTTGCCATCAATCAGGTCAATTGCGGGGATAATTTCCATGGATAATTGCCTCCTTTTACATTGGTATTTAACTTTATTTCGATACTTGCGCTTGTCACCAACAATATGTCCCTTATTCGTGACCATAACGCCCCTGACTTATTGAATCAATCCTTTTGAAGATGGGACGCCACCGTCTGTTTCTTTTAAAGCAATTTTTAGGGCGCGGGCGAATGCTTTAAAAATGCCTTCGATTTCATGGTGGGTATTGCCATTTTTCAATAGGTCAATATGTAGGGTCATACGAGCGTTCATGGCTACGGCGTAGAAGAATTCTTTGACAAGTTCGGTGTCAAAGGTCCCTACTTTTTCAGCTGAAAAGTTGGCGTCATAAACTAAAACTGGTCGGCCTGATAAGTCCAGTACTACACGGGCTAAAGTTTCGTCCATGGGCAAGAAATATGATCCGTACCGTTCGTATGAAGGTTGGGCTTGATATAGGTCACGAATAGCTTCACCCAGTAAAATCCCAATATCTTCAGTGACATGGTGGTCATCAACCCAAGTGTCCCCCTCGGCTTCAACGTATAAATCAAGGCCCGAATGAAAGGTAAATAGGGTTAACATGTGGTCAAGGAAGCCCACGCCAGTATTAATAGACGTTTGTGTCTGTCCTGACCCATCCGCCTTAGGTAGACCCAGCTTGATTTGCGTTTCTAAGGTATTACGTTCTTTAATCTTCAATTTGTTTCCTCCATGCTTTGATCGTCGCCTTTAATTTCGGATAATCAGCTGAATCGATCACCGAATATCGCGCCGCATTTGCCATTTTCCCATCTGCATACTTACGGCCAACGAAACCATTGTCTGCTAAATACTGGTCTAAATCTGGCACCAAATCGCCAAAGATAAACACAAAATTCGTTGCGGACGGAATCACGGTGACTAGATCAGCAACTTGATCGAAAGCTTCCTGCAATTCCTGCTTAATATCGCGTTGGTAATCCACCCACTCATCCAGTCGATTGGTGTCCTCAAACAGCTTGCTGGCAAGGTTTAGCGACACACTATTCATAGGATAAGGGTGGTTAATCTCCTTCAACTTGTCGAAACGCGGCCCCTGCCCAAAAGCAATCCCGACCCGTAAACCCGCTACCCCATATATCTTAGATAGGGTCCGGATAAATAGGACGTTGTCATTATTTGGTCGCTGATAGTCCTGACCGAATTCAATATAAGCTTCATCGATGACAAAAGTGATATCTCGATCTGCCGTTTCATCCGCCAATCTCTGTAAAAATTCTTCAGAAAACTGCTGGGCCGTAGGATTTTGCGGATTAGACAAGAAGAATAAGGACGGCTTAAATTCATCTAAAGCGCTGATAATTGAGTCTAAATCAAAAGTAAAGTCCTTTTCGCTCTCCACCTGGAAAAAGGGGAAGCCCAACTGGTTGGTATAATCCTGGTACATAAAGAAATCAGGATCAACCGCCAAGACACCTCCACGGCCAAACTGGATAATCAATTTTTGAATCCACTCATCTGACCCGTTAGCAACAGCCACATTCTTTGGGTCAAGACCGGCGTAATTTGCATACGCCGCAATAAAATCGGCTTCTTCGTCTTCAGGATACTGGTTAAAAGGTGTTGCCAAGACTGCGTCCACAATGTCTTGATCTGACAAGGGACGAATGGGAGAGGTGTTGCGGTTCATGATGACCGTGTCCCCGTCTTGATTCACTTCAACCGTTTTTAAATAATCTTCGGTTTTCATAGCTTAACCTTCCTTTCGAATGGCAATTGACTGAGCGTGACCATCCAGTCCTTCAGCCTCAGCAATCGCTTGACCAGCTGGCCCAATAGCTTGATAAGTCGCTTTTGATGTATGGATAATAGCGTGTGACGTCCGGAAGTCGTTAGCGGTTAAACCGTGCGAGAACCGGGCAGTCCGACCAGTTGGTAAGACATGCGATGGCCCTGCCACATAGTCACCAATGGCTTCCATAGCGTAGTAACCTTTGAAAACAGCACCCGCATACTTGATTTGATCAACAATCTCATCTTGAGCTGCATGTTGAATGGACACGTGCTCTGGTGCAATGTCATTCAAGATGTCGATCAATTGTTGTCTCGTATCACAGATTGCATAGTGGTTGTTTTTAACTGAAGCTTCAATAATATCCGCTCGTTTTTGGCTAGGTAACAAAGCTTGCATGCGGTTGGCAATTTTGCCAAGAAAATCTTCTGACTCACATAAGAGAAAAGTTCGTGCATCTTGGTCATGTTCCGCCTGGGCAAAAATATCGTAAACGATGGCATCAACCGGAATCGTTTCATCCACATATAAGAGGATTTCACTCGGCCCAGCAATGGCATCAATCGATACATCCCCGTTAACCAACCGTTTGGCAGTTGCCACATAGGCATTCCCCGGACCACAAATCTTATCCACTTGCGGAATGGTTTCAGTCCCGTAAGCCATAGCAGCAACGGCTTGCGCCCCGCCAATCGCATACACATTGTCTCGAATGCCGCACAAGTATAAGGCTGCGAAAGTCACTGATTCTTCCGTAAAAACGGGCGTTGTCACTACCAAGTTTTCAACCCCTGCAACTAGGGCTGGCACCACAGTCATTAAAACCGTAGACGGGTACAAGGCCTTCCCACCAGGAATATAAAATCCCGCACTATTTAAAGCGTTGTAAACATAGGAAATTTCTTCGCCCGGCCGGTTTGCATATAAGCCCGCTCGTTCGTAAGTCTCAATACGGCCTTTAGCCGTTCTTAGCGCTGTTTGTAAGGTTGGGTCTAAGTTGTCCCATGAGGCCTTCAACCGTTCAGCTGATACTTTGAAATCTGCCGCCTCCGCGTAAGCCTGCCCATCAAATTGATTGGTATAGTCAATGACTGCCTGGTCCCCATTTGCCCGAACCGCTTGAATCATTTCCTGAACGGCTACCAACCGGTTTAGGTCCACTTTATCTTGATTTTTCGCGCTAAATGCCGCTTGAAATGCTGCTACATCCACTTATACCACCTCAATTTCTTGCATAAACTTATAGATTTCCTTTTCTTTCGTATAGAATGACTGCTTGTTGGCAATCAGTCGTGCTTGTACCGGCAAAATGGTTTTATACTCCTTAAGGTCATTTTCTTTTAACGTTGTCCCTGTTTGGACAATATCCACTATCGCATCAGCTAAGCCTAGAATCGGTGCCAATTCAACCGAACCATTTAAGAAAATTAAGGATACATCTTGCTTTTGTTGGTTAAAGTACTTGCGGGTAATATTTGGAAATGACGTTGCCACCACTTTGATATCTGATTCATCCAAGTTGGTAGGCCCGGCAATCGCCAGTCGACATTGACCAAATGGCAATTCAGACACATTCAAGACATTAAATGACTTTTCAGCAATCGTGTCAGACCCTACAACACCCAGGTCTGCAACCCCCTGCTCCACATAAGTAGGGACATCTTTCCCTTTTGCGAAAATGAATTTAACCCCACCAACTTCACGGAAGAGATCACGACCACCATCTGTTAAGGCCTCTGCGTAGTCGTTTAAATCCTTATCTGCTAAAAATTTATTGAAGGCCTTGTAAACACGTCCCTTAGCTAAAGCCACAGTAATCATAGAAATCCTCCTTTAGATAAATTCAATCCAATACCAAACCAGCCGTTAGCGTACTGTCCACCTGAGAAGATAGGTTTGGAATTCCCTTGTAGAAAGGCTTGGAAATAAAAGCCGTTGTAGTATTTTTGCGGCGACCGGAATGATAAATCAAGCACCATTTTGGTATTGCGTTTTTCAAGCGTTTCTTTCAACAAGTGAATCACAGCCATCTCCTCTTTATCACCGAAGTCCTTCTTCACTAGGTCAAACTGCTCTGAAACTGGTTTAGCCATTAATTGGTAGAAATAATGGTCTTTACCAATAGTGTTGCCTATAGCCGATAGATTCTTCTCAATTACATAGCCCTTGATTTCAGGGCCAAATGCAAATTTTTCAATGTATTTGTCTAAAATTTCTTCATTGTTTACAACAATCATATTGAAAGATACTTGGCTCATCTGTTCAACGAAATCTAAATGTAATTCAATGGTATTAGCCATTTGACTAGCACTTGGTTCCACTAATTCAACCCCTGCTTGGTAAGTTGATTGGTGGTCTCTCACCATTGGACCATAGTAAGCGAAGTTATCTTGTTTAAGATCGTAAGTCTTCATGTAATTTAAAATGGACCGAGTCCAATCACTACGAATGGCATATAGTTGCCCTTCCTTTTCAAATACAATGTTGCTTGGGTATTCGGCTTTGCCGTCCCCATCGAATGGTTCCACCATATTCAAATCAATTAATTGGAAACCCGCATTCGATACTGTTTCAAGATAATCTCTCGCTAATGAAATTCGTTGTAATACGTAAGATGTTGCCATGTTGCCCCTCCTTCAAAATGTAAAATAATAAAAAAACGCCCTCAATCCATTACTGGATCAAGGACGCCGAAACGTGTTCCCACCTTAATTCGTCATAAGTTCACACTTATAACCTCATTGACTAGTCTTTATCCGCTAGTCTGGCTATAACGGTGCCACCGGACTAAGTGTCATTTAAGCAAAGGCGTGTCTTCATAGGGGACATTATCTGTTCACAGCAACCACAGACTTTCTGGTAATGTTAATCCTATCTCTTAATCTTTACTGTCTCTCACTTGATTACACTCATAATAAAATTTTCAAATTAAAAAGTCAAGTGATTTTTAATAGTATTCTAATTTTTGTGTAAATCATGCTTTTTAATTTACTGATTTTGGTTAAGCGTAAGCATCATGCTAGTAAACATTAACTATGCTTTTCACCTATTTCCTTCAGTCTGTTTGCTTTTACCCGTGGACAAACGTCGTCAATGCTTTATCAAAAAAGTACTGCAATAGAACCTACGAGACCTATCTGCCTTAGTTGCGTTTTTATACACAATTGCGCTCTTAAGTAGCGAATTGATTTGTATAGCCCCTTCAATACTCATATGCTTGTCAACCTATCCTTTTTACCAATAAAAATGATTAAATGATCTTTATAGCATCCTGCTATTGACACTTTAAGTGTATTAACCATATAATACAGATAGAAAAAGTGTATTAATTGGATAACACACTTTTGATAAAGTATTTTTGAAAGGAGGGTCTTCATGGTTGTGTTTGATAAGCAGGCGCCGATATATATACAATTAGCCGACCATTATAAGAGGGAGATTGTTGCCAGCCGCTTGATGGCTGGGGATAAGTTACCCTCTCGTCGTGATATCGCCAAAACGTTCAAGATCAACCCTAATACAGTTCAGCGGGCATTTAAGTCATTAGAGGAAGAAGGGATAATTGTGTCAGAAGCCAATGTGCCAAGTCGAGTGACGGAAAACAAAATGATTATTCAACAACTAAAGCGTGATGCTTTGGAGCAGGCCATGGCGGTCTTCTATGATACCACTCAGGTCTTGAATATGGACCCGCATGAGATTGCCACTTACATGACAGAATATTTCCAAAAACGAGGTGAACAAGATGATTGAGATTGAAAAGGTGAATAAATTTTATGGGGCGAAGAAAATTCTCGAAGATGTGTCTTTCTCTATTAAACCAGGAGAAATTACAGCTTTAATAGGGGAGAATGGGTCTGGGAAAACGAGTTTGATGAATGGTTTGATGAAGTTAACCCCTGTCGCTTCTGGTCAGTTTTTAATTGATGGTAAACTAATCGATTTTAATGATTTTAACCGGATTTCTTACATTCCTGACACCATCATCGTGGTGAAAGAGATGACTATTCAAGAAGCTTTGGATTATATGGACACATACTATAGTACTTATGATTCAGTTTTAGCTAAAGACTTGGTAACTTTCTTCAATTTAAATCTTGATGAAAAGATTTCACACTTATCTAAGGGGAATACGGCTAAGGTGAATTTACTGCTAGGTCTAACTTTAAACTCGGATTACCTCATTATGGATGAACCTTTTTCTGGGATTGATATCTTTACTAGAGAAGAAATTGCCAATGTCTTCACCAGTAAGTTGATGGCTGGGCGTGGCGTTTTAATTTCAACCCATGAAATTAATGAGATTGAAACTTTGGTGGACCGGGTGGTCATGCTAAAAGATTGCCGAATTATTCAAGATTTCTATACGGAAGATTTACGTTTAGAAGAAGGCAAGTCTATTACCGATAAGATGTGGGAGGTGTATCGCTAATGATGAAATTACTGAATTTAATCACGGATGAATTAAAACGAGCAAAAGGGTTTTATTTCCTGCTGATTGCTTTTGTCTTAGTGACTGAAGGAATCATGATATTTGGAAACGTCAGGGCAAGCTATCAGGCGATTGCATCCGGAAATACCACAGATTACCGCTTCCCTATTACCAACTTAGCGTCAGCTTTTGACGATAGCATGGCCTTTACCATGATTATTGGGGCCACAAGTTTTGCTTTACTCGCTTACGCTGTCTTTTCATGGATCCGCGATTGGCACTTTCAAGGAAACTTTATTTACCGATTGTTAAGTTTACCAGGAAACCGGGCACCGATTGCTTACGCCAAGCTAATCTCTATCTTAATCATGATGGCTGGGATTTTGATTTTACAATTGGCTGTATTCTATGTCGCAAACACTGCTTTTTCTATCATGTTTGCTGATAACTATACGACGACACCAGTTTTGATTCAAATTGCGACTAAGATGCAAACGAGTTTAGTCTTGTTCCCGCCCTATCCAGGACAAACTTTTCTGACCTATGGTGGTGGTTTATGGTTCTTATTCACCTTAATGAATAGCACGATCATTTTACTTAGTGCGAAAGGCTATACATGGGCTCGGACGATTATAAACATCGTCATTTACTGGTTGGTATCCATTGCCCTTGTCTACTTGATGGGCTTTTCAACATTCACTATGCCACTTACTGCAACAGAAGGAACTATTATCGTCTTAGTATTCATTTATACCGCAAATATGATTAATGGTTACATGATGTCATGGTTGATGAACCATTATGTCAGTGTTTAAGAAAGGAGATAGCATAATGAAAATACGTAAACAAAACTGGCTGACCCTTATTTTCCTTGTGGTAATTGCTGGTGTGTCCTTATTCGTCTGGCTTGGGTTTGGCACCTTTAAACCTGTAAAGGTAACCAGTGTAAACCCTGAAGCTAGCAGGCAAGAAATCCCGGCATCGAGCCTTTATCTATCAACCGAAGCCGATCAGAATTCAATTAACTGGATCCCCCTATCAAGACGCGGTGACACACTAATTCCAACGACCACCGCTAGTTACGGTATGTTTAATAGCCAAGTCCAAGACGCTGTCTACAAAAACTTCTCCTTGTTCGACCGCCCGAACTTGTCCAATGCCCGATTGATTTTGGAAAATGACGACCTACAATTATGGCAGGCAGATACCCTCTTAGGTGATAACAAAGCCCAATTAGACTTGACCTTAATTCAAAAAAATGATGACGGCAACTGGACCTATACCACACCGTCTTACCAGTTAGACCAAGCAGACCGGACTGGTAACGCCTTGATGTCAATCGCTGAAGATGACACGACCATTTACCTGGTATATGCCTTCCTAAAAGACTACGACCAAGCCGATTATTTAAAAAACTTTGAATTAAACAAGGAAAATGGCGAAATCACGGAAGTTGCAACCATGGACAGTGCAGGTTATGAATTGTACTCAGGCAGTGTTGACGGGCTAAACCGTAACCCTAAGTACCACTTATTGCCAATAGCAGCAATAAATAATGAAGACAGTGAAGACTATATCTCTCCAACTACTTATGAGATTATCAATCCAACAAATGGAGACAAACAAACCATGGACACGTCATCACTAGTAAGTGCTTTAGAAGAACTATCTGGTGAAACCGACATTATGCCGGTGATTATTGAAGATAAAATCTTTGTCTTAACCAATAATTATGTGGAGAATGACTACGGTAGCTATCCAAGTCAATTAAGTATTTACGCTTACGACATGGATAGTCAAAACTTTGACCAAGTATGGCAGTCAGACCTTGAACAGAACCCTGACTACTACATTGACAATGGCTATATCTTCCAAACCCTTGCAGATGACAAAACAGGTGAATTACAACGAGTTGATATTGCCACTGGGGAAACAATCACTGTAGAAAAATATAGTATAGAAAAAGATAGCCCTTATTCTTTCGCTAAAATCACAAGTGTCGAAGAACAACAATTCCTCCAATAAGAAAATAATGTAGTAAAAAATCTTAAAAGGTGGCCTGGAAAAAATTCCAGACCACCTTTTTCATGTGTACCTATATTTATACCAATGCCAAAGCCGGTTTCACCTGGTCTTTGTATCCAGCTACTTCGCTTGGGTGACAATAGACAAAGTGGTCAGGAGCCACTTCAACTAAGCTACAGTCCGCCCATTGATCCTCACTATAAGCTAAGCCGTCAAAGTGAAGTCGTTGACGAACTTTTTCTGACTCTGGGTCAGCTGTTGGAATCGCCGATAACAAGGACTTGGTATAGTCATGCAAAGGGTTGTTGTAGATTTCATCAGCTGTACCGATTTCAACCAGCCGCCCTTGGCACATGACACCAATCCGGTCAGAAATATATTTGACCATAGACAAATCATGTGTAATGAATAAATAGGTTAAATCATTGGCGATTTTCAAGTCTTTCAACAAGTTAACGATTTGGGCTTGAATGGACACATCAAGGGCTGAAATAGCTTCATCCGCAATGATTAACTTTGGTCTTAGGGCAAGCGCTCTAGCAATTCCAACCCGCTGGCATTGACCCCCTGAAAACTCCCGTGGGTACCGATTAGCATAAAGTGGGTCTAAGCCAACTTGAGCCATTAATTCGGCCACAGCAGCTTCTTGTTCTTGTTTTGTTTTAACCAAACCATGGACCCGCATCGGCCCCCCAATAATTTCTCCCACTGTCATCCGAGGATTTAAAGAAGCAAAGGGATCTTGGAAGATCATTTGGATGTCTTTTCTAAAGGCCAATAGGTCACGGCGTCCTTTAATATGGGCAATATCTTGACCTAAAAAACTGATTCCACCATCACTCAGGTCTTCTAATTTCATCAAGAGTTTCCCTGTTGTTGACTTACCGGACCCTGATTCTCCTACCAATCCAAAGGTTTCCCCTGCCTTAATGGTAAAGGTCACATCATTTACGGCGATTACTTCTTCCGCGCGCCCTTCAGCATAGACCTTTTTCACATGGTTAACTGACACAATATCTGTCATCAAATCCCCTCCTAACTTTCATAAACCGGTACAGTTTCGGCTAATTCTTCATATAAATATGGCCCGTAAGTTGGGTCGGCACTTTCAAAGGCTGCAAGTCCGTAAGCTGAACTAGTAGCCACTTGGTCCGCTTGTGTTTTTTCAGCAGACCAGTCTAAAATACTTTGGTAGACCACATAACGTGCTTGAATATCTACTGGTAGCGTCACTTTAGGCGCCCGCTCATCTAGCAACCATGTTGCAGCCTGATGCGTTTCTGAGACCTTGAACATGGGTGGATCTTTTACAAAATCTATATCCAGTGCGTACGGGTTCCGTGGGGCAAAAGGGTCACCCGCCGCCAACTTGGCCATATTGGGTGGGTTACCTGGAATGGTATACAAATTGTCGTCTTCTGTCGACAAGGTTGGGGTTGCTTCTAGTAAGCCCCAGGTATAAGGATGTTGCGGGTGGTAGAAGATTTCATTAGTAGTCCCTGTTTCAACAACTCGGCCGGCATACATGACAGCTACTCGGTCGGCCACATTGGCCACGACGCCCAAATCATGGGTAATAAAGATAACTGAGGTGTCGAATTCATCTTTTAATTGGTTGATCAATTCAATAATGCGGGCTTGAACAGACACATCTAGTGCTGTCGTTGGTTCATCCGCGATTAAGATTTTTGGTTTACAAGCAAGGGCCATGGCAATCATGATCCGTTGGCGCATCCCGCCCGAAAATTGGTGGGGATAATGGTAGGCCTTTGTTTCTGGGTCTTTAATTTCTACCTTGTCCATGAGGTCGATGGCTCGGCGCATGGCCGTTGCCTTATTGACTTTAGTATGGGCCATCACAGCTTCAGCGATTTGCATGCCAACTGTCATTACTGGGTTCAGTGAGGTCATTGGGTCTTGGAAAATCATGGCAATTTCAGACCCTCTAATCTTGGTTAAGTCGGACTTACTGGCTTTTAAAAGGTCTTGTCCTTTAAAAAGGATTTCGCCACCTTCAATATTGGTCACGTTCTTAGCCAATAAACCGGTAATGGCTTTGGTGGATACAGACTTCCCTGATCCAGATTCGCCAACAATCGCCAGTGTCTCCCCTTTTTTCAAGGAGAAGGATACGTCGCGAATAGCTGGTAGGACGCCGTTTAGAGTTTTAAAGGAAATTTTGAGGTTTTTAACTTCGAGTATCTTGTCCTTGTACATGTCGATCAAATCCTTTCTGTGGCCTAGTTGAAGGTCCATTCTTGAATATCTGTTAGGGATCCAAACCAGAATGGCTGGATACCACCATTCAGGTCGGTGGTTTGAATGGTGAATTGGTAATCAGAATACAGTGGCACTAGGTAAGCTTGTTCTTGGAAACGGGCTTGGATGGCCTTGTAGGTTTCGTAACGGTCTTCAAAGTTGGTTTGTGATGCACCTTGGCTGATTAATTGATCAAGCTCTGGGTCGTTGATGTTGACTTGGTTTGACCCTGATGATGACCAGTAAGAGGCTTGGTCTGGGTCAACGTTTAAGGCTAACCCCATCATAGCTAGGTCGTAGTCGCCTGCTGTCACATTGGCCGCGTGGGTGGTAAAGTCGGCTGATGTTTGGACAACATCTAGTCCAATGGCTTCTAAGTCTTGTTCAATCAAGTTGGCGGCATTCATCCGGGTAATATTTCCGGTTGGGACAGCCAATTTAATGGTCTGACTGGTATCGAATCCTGATTCTGCTAGCAATTCTTTGGCACGATCTGGGTCATAGGCCACTGGGTCTAAGTCCGGGTCTTTATAGGCTGAAATTGAGGTATAGGTAGTTGGAATAACTTCCCCTTCCCCTTGCAATAAGCCGTCTGACATCCGGTCGCGGTCAATAGCCGCTAAAAGGGCCTGTCTAAAAGTGGCATTATCGAATTTTTCATTGTTGATATACATAAACTGGACTGAGGTTCCGTAGCTAGATTCGACATAGATGTCCTCATTTTGTTCAAGGAATTTGATGTCTGAAATTGGAATCAAAGCAATCCCACCACCAGCAGTCATGTCTAATTCACCTGCTTGAAGGGCAATCACCATACCAGTTGAATCCATAATATGAACGATGGCATTTTCAATCGCTGGCTTGCCTTTATGGTAGCTTTCATTGGCAACCATCTTGACGTAAGACCCTGATTCATATTTCACGAATTTATAAGGACCAGCAAAAACAGTCGGATTTGTGGCAAATTCAGAAGAACCCAGGTTATAGATATCTTCTTTTTCTACAACATGCTTAGGGGCAATCATAATCTTAAAGCCAATGTTTTCATAAACGTAAGCTGGGTCAGTGGGTGTTTTCAAGGTAATGGTTAAAGTCTTGTCATCAATTACTTGAACACCGGAAATGGTTTCAGTCCCTTCCGCTAATTTACCAGCATCATCCAACCCTTCGATAGCCTTCAGATTGGCTGAGTTAGAAGTTTCAACATTTGGATTGGCGATGACATTGAAATTATAAGCCACATCATCCGCTGTAAAAGGTGTCCCGTCTGACCAAACAACGTCATCTTTTATGGTGATGGTATAAACTAAGTTGTCTTCTGTTGTCATTGAAGCGACATTGGGTTCAAACACGCCTGCTTCAGGTTGGTCTAGTAATGATGGGTACATGAACCGTTGAATCCATTGTCCAGCAACGTCTGTGGTGTTAAAGACATTAAAGCCGGAAATGGTATTAGTTGTCCCAATATCAAGGGTATTGTCAGTAGTGCTTGTTTCTTGGGCTTGGACTTCAGTCGTTAGACCCACTGAACTATCATTGGCTGTACCGCAGGCCGCAAGTACAAAGGCGGCCACTGTTGCGATAACTAGCGATAATCGTTTTGTTTTCATGGTTTTTCCCTCCTCCCAGTCTTATATCTCACCTTCAACTGCGCTACGTAAGCCTTCACCAATAAAGTTGATGGATAAAACGGCTAAGAATACGGCCAATCCAACTGGTATCCACCGCCAAGATTGCATGGTTAATACCGATAGGGACTGAGCTGCAGTCAACAAATTCCCCCATGAGGCAGTAGGTGGTACAACCCCTACACCTAGGAAGGAAAGCGAAGCTTCGGTGATAATAGAAGTTGAAATCCCAAAAGTCATATTGACTAAAATTGGTGACAAAATATTTGGAACGATTTGCTTAAAGACAATATTGCTTGTTGAATAACCAGAAGCAACGGCTGCTTGAATATAATCAGCCTCTTTTAGTTTCATCACTTCTGCCCGGACTAGCCGGCAAAGCGGTGCCCAACCAAATAAACCAATCACGATCGTCACGTTCCAAATAGATGGTCCAAGGATTCCAACTGCAACTAGGACTACTAAGAAATAAGGGAAGGACATAATCACTTCAGTTAAACGCATAATTAAAAAGTCCCAAACACCGCCTAGAAATCCAGCTAATAAACCTAAGCTAGTCCCAATAGCTGCATAAATCAGCACCGACACAATCCCAACAAACATAGAGACTTGGCCACCATAAAGTAAACGAGAAAATACATCCCGGCCAATTTCATCTGTTCCTAGCCAGTGGGTCGCTGTAGGGGCTTGTAGAAACCCACCTACAATTTCATCTGGATTAAAGGGGGCGATTACCCCTGCAAATACTGTTGCGCCTAATAAAATGGTAAAACAAATTAGGCCAAATACAGCCGCCTTGTTGCGGGCAAACCGTTGCCAAATAATAGTCCAGTAGCCAGTTTGCTTGATGCTTGTATCTGTTTTTTGTGTCTCATGAGCAAGCATATGTTGATCCATAAAATCTTTTGGACTCGCATAAGTCGCTTTAAATAAGTGGTCTTCAGCCATCTCTTTCCCCTCCTAAATTCCTGTTAAGGTGTAAGAGCCGACGCTAAGAGAGGAACGTTGGAAGATTGGGGCAGTGGCTGACAAAGTCAGCAACAACCTAATCTGAAACGCAGTCCTCTTTGGAGGCTCGAACCCGATTTTAATCCCTTTTTCAATGTACACAGCCGATGCCATGAAAGGCACCTTTTCGCACAATTACTTTTATTCGTAACGAATACGTGGATCGACGTAAGCGTAGGATACATCTACTAATAAGTTACATGCTAATACGGCAAAGGCTGATATCAAGGTGATGGTCATAATGACTGGATAGTCCCGTGCATTAATAGACGCCATCATCAATGACCCAATCCCTGGCCAGCGGAATACTTGTTCCGTTACGACTGCTCCACCGATTAAACGGGGAATATCAGACCCAATAACGGTTAAAATAGGCACTAGGGCATTTGGCAAGGTATGACGCTTGATCATTTCCTCTTCTTTTAATCCTTTAGCAACTGCTGTCCGCATATAGTTTTGTTCGTTAATCCCAATAACAGTTGACCGGACATACCGGGTCATGTTGGCACAGTACGACGCCCCTAATACGATTGTTGGTAAGACATAGTAAGAAAGGCCCTGCCAGAAAGTCATATCGCCCGACAAGTTTTCCCGACCCCCAATTGGTAACCAGCCCAATTCAACTGAGAAGAAATAAATCAAAAGCATCCCTAAGAAGAAGTTGGGCATAGACACACCGGCAAAAGAAAAAGTCGTCAGCAAGTGATCAATCCAGGTATTTTTATGGTTAGCTGCATAAATCCCTAGTGGAATAGCCACAATATAGGCAACAATCAAGGTCCCAAACATCAACTGTAAAGTTGGTAAGAGCGCTTCGCCGATTAAACCTGTAACGGCTGTTCTCGTTCTAAATGAGAAACCTAAGTCGCCTGTAAATAGGTTACTTAACCACCGCCAATATTGGACCACAATTGAATCGTTTAACCCTAAGTTTTCCCGAATCATTTCAATTTGTTCAGGAGTGGCATCGGGTGATTGGTATAAGTCTGCAATGTCCCCTGGCGCCATTTGAATCATAGCGAAGGCCAGGATAGAAATAATTAATAAGACTGGAATAATCAGCAATAGTCGTTTGCGTAAGTATTTAATCATTTGGCACCACCTTTAAATATTGACTTAAAGTAACCAGAAATAGCGACATAGCGTTTAGGATACAAGCTTCGTTGGCGACGAATTTACTGTTATGTAAAGGATAGCTAGCTTGACCTTGCTTGTCCTTTTCCAAGAAGTCACAACCGACAGTGAAGAAGGCGCCTGGTGTATCTTCAAGGTAGTAAGCAAAGTCTTCACCGTTCATCATAGCGCCTGTTGCGGCCGTATTTTCGATAACCTCTGTGAAAACGGCTGAGTAGTCGATGGCGGCCACTAAGTCAGTCACGATGCTTGCGGTGTTTTGAATGGCTGGATAACCCTCGTCGTAATCCACACTGGCTGATCCACCATGCATGGCTGCTGTCATCTCAGCGATTTGAATGAATTGGTCCTTGATTGTGGCCCGACCTTCTGGCGAAGAGGACCGAACTGTGCCGACAAGAGTCGCTGTATCGGCAATAATATTTGGCGCACCCATACCAGCGTCCACCCCTGCAACAGTCACGACCAAGGGTTCAATGGGGTTGGATACCCGAGATACTAAAGTTTGTAGGTTGGCGATCGTTTCAGCGGCAATAACCACAGAATCGATAGCTGTGTGAGGAGATGATGCATGACCGCCCCGACCTTGAATCTTAATTTCAAAGGCATCTGAAGCAGCTGACCCATAACCCAGTGAATAGCCGACAGTGCCAGCCTCTTTTGAAGGATCAACATGCAGGCCAAATACCGCGTCCACCTCCGCCAAGTAACCAGCGTCTACAATGGCTTTAGCGCCGCCTGGTTTCTTCTCTTCAGCGTGTTGGAAGATGAAAACAACCGTACCCGCAAATTCATCGCGGTGGGCTTGAATGACTTGAGCCACTCCTAAAAGTGTTGCGGTATGGATATCATGCCCGCAAGCATGCATGACACCAGGATTGTCCGATTTAAAAGATAAATCTGTTTCTTCAGTGATTGGTAAGGCGTCCATGTCTGCTCTTAAGGCAATAGTCGGTCCCGGTTTAGCCCCATGAACCCGTGCGACAATTCCGTAGCCGTCACCCACATTCCGGTCGATATCAAAGATTTTGGCCGACAGCAATTCCATATAAACGAAATTGGCTGTTTCCACCTCTTCAAAAGACAATTCAGGATTTTTGTGTAGGTCGCGCCGGACTTGGACAACATCTGATTCAATAGACGCTGCATGTTTTAACCATTTGGCCAAAAGGGCTGCCGTGGCTTGGCTGACTTTACTTTCGATTCGACTAGTACTCGCTATATCTGCTTTCAACATAGGCTTCAACCTCACTTTCGATGACATAATGATTGACGATGGTTAAGATGGTTTCTAATCCCAACATGAGACATCTTTGGTCAATTTCAAATTTGGGATGATGATGGGGGTAATTCTCGCCATTGGGATGGGCACCCGCTGGTATAAAATAGAAAAGTCCAGGGATTTTTTGGACGTAGTAGGCGAAATCTTCCCCACCCATACTGGCTGGCTTTTCATTGACCATTTCCGCGCCAAACCGGTCTTTAAAGATTTCTACTACTGTTTGCGTTTCCGTTGGATGGTTGTAGAGGGCTGGATAGCCATCGATGAAATCTATCTTGACTGAAGCCCCGTGGGCTGCCGCAATATCCTCAGATAGGGAGAATAAATCTTTTTTTGCAAGGGCACGTAAGTCAGGATTATAAGTCCGAATCGTCCCATTTAAGCTAGCAACGTCGGCCATGACATTAGCTGCCCCGTTACCTGCATGGAAGTTTCCAATCGTAACAACACCAGGATCCATAGGGTCTTTATGGCGTGAGACAATGGACTGTAATTGCTGGATTAAGTACGCAGCTGTTAAAGTCGCGTCTACATTGTGGTGGGGACTGGCTGCGTGACCGCCTTTACCATGAATTTCGATGGCGAAGGTGTCTGAATTGGCGGTCGCAAACCCTTCGTGGTAAGAGATGGTGCCGTCAAAGGCTTTTTCACCTGACACATGAAGGCCAAAGATTTTATCCACATCGTCTAGGGCGCCGGATGCCATAATGGACTTGGCACCACCTGGTTTCACTTCTTCCGCATGTTGGAAAAGGAATACCAATGTCCCAGCGATTTCTTCTTTTAATTGAATCAAGTACTGGGCAGCCGTCAGCAAGATCGTCGTATGCGCATCGTGACCACAGGCATGCATCACCCCGTCAACTGCCGACTTATAAGCTAAGTCTGTCTCTTCCTGAATTTGTAGCGCGTCCATGTCGGCCCGAAAGGCAATAGTCGGACCTGGCTTGTCACCTTTAAGTCTGGCGATCACCCCACCTCCACCAACATCCGTTTCAATGTCAGTGTAGCCAAAATTTTCTAACTCCTGGTGAATAAACTTTCTGGTCTGGTATTCATGAAAAGATATTTCTGGATGACGGTGTAAATGTTCGAATGTTTCACTGGCATACGCTTGATAATTCAAAGTATGATGATTGGATTCTTGGTTCATCTTCTCCACCCCTAATTTTCTTGTCTGATTATCTATACTGTTATGACGTTATATGTTACGTTACTTAACATTTAGTGTCATAAATGTAAGATTTCTTAACTAATGACTAGATTATAGATTGAAAAAAATTTATGTGCAAGCACATTTTTATCATTGAATTTTAATTTTCATTCATTTTCATGGTCATTTCAAGCTTTTGGCACCTTAAAATATTTTACTAATTGATGTAGGCAAACGCTTGATTTGCGCATAATTGTGACAGGTATTGTTATATAATGTAACATTACAATGGTGTAGATAAGACAATTTTGTAAGGATCTTGCTTTTTGGGAAACAAAAAAGCACCAAATTAGCTGATTCATGTCAACTAGCTTGGTGCTAAAATTAGAGATGCACAGAAAATCGTTCCACTGCACAAACTCATTTTTAAATCTATTTTTTAGGCTTGAAATACAGAAACACCGTTTAGGTAAGTTTCTTTTAGGTTCATATCTGGATCAACGACGATAAAGTCTGCCACACGGTCTGGTGCAATTACACCCACTTGGTCTTCTAAACCAACAGAGGCTGCTGGCACTTGTGACGCCATCCGCAGGGCATGTTCGCTGTCAACAACACCCCAATCAACCACATTCTTAACCGCTTGAATCAAGGTCAAAACTGACCCGGCTAAATTACCTGACTCCAGTCGCGCTTCACCATCTCTGACAATAACCGGGAATTCACCCAATTGGTAGTGGCCATCCGGCATGCCCGCCGCTGACATAGCATCTGTAATCAAGACCGTTTTATCCCAGCCTTTGGCTTTCACCAAGGCCCTGGTTGCTCCGGGATGGACATGTTTACCATCACAAATTACTTCCGCATAAGTATCATCCGTTGCCATCGCCGCCCCAACCATTCCAGGATTGCGGTGGTGTAAACCAGACATCCCGTTATATGTATGGATGAAAATGTTGGCACCCACATCGACCACTGCAGTCGCTTCTTCATATGTAGCAGAAGAGTGTGCTAGGGCTACTCGTACCCCCTCTTTAGTGACGGTTTCTGTGAAAGCTTGAGCTGTTTGCCGTTCTGGCGCTATAGCAATTTTATTGATCAACCCTTTAGCCGCTGACTGCCAGATCTCAAATTGACCCAAGTCAGGATCGCCCATATAGGCTGGATTTTGCGCGCCTTTATGTTCTTCCGTGAACCATGGTCCTTCAAAGAAGATGCCTAAGATTTTCGCCCCCTCAGCTTCCTCGTAGTGGTCACCGATTTTTTCAGCCACTGAAGTCAATAAGTCAGCAGAAGACGTTAAGGTCGTTGGCAAAAAGGCAGTCACACCTGTTGATGGCAGACCTTTAGACATCGTTTGTACCGCTTCAAAATCATCATCCATGACATCTGCCCCGTGAAAACCATGAATATGGGTATCCACTAAACCAGCAGCCACCGTATAGCCCGTATAATCTTTAATCTCACCTTTTAAGGGTTTCTCTAAAGTTGCATAGCCAAACTTACCGTCATGAACCTCTAAATAAGCTTTTTCTACTACTTCATCCGCTAAGATAATCCGATCTGCATAGATATAATATTTATTTTCTTCTATCAAGATGTTCTACACTTTCTTTCTATAATATACATTTTCAATTTGATTTATTAATCCATTATATATTATACGCTACTTGATCCTATCATCCTATGAGAAACAATCGTTTTTAGCATATCTTAAACAGCTGCTATGTGTAGAATAGCTTACACTATTATCTGTATTCGACAAAAAGAGCCACGATATGAAAGTCGCGACTCATCTACTAATATTGATTGACCCAACTTGGTCTTGTTAGCCTTTGTCAAAAAAGTAGGGCTTATTCAGCTGTTACGGCTTCTACTGATGAGATTTCACCTTCTGTATAGCCTACTACGAATGAATCCATTACTGGGTTGTGATCTTCGTCGAATGAGATGTTTCCTGTTACCCCTTCAAAGTCTTGGGTCTCTTCTAGAGCATCGCGGATGGCTTGTGGGTCTGTTGAACCGGCACGGTCAATGGCGTCAGCTGCTAAGCGGGCTGCGTCATAACCACCTGCTGAGAACAAGTCTGGCTCTGTGTCAAATTCTGCACGGTATCTCTCTGCGAACTCGTTGGCTGCGTCTGAACCGTATTCTCCTGTTACAAAGATGGTTGCATAGTAGAAGTCAGTAACGTTTTCTGCGCCAGCTAAGTTGATGAATTCGTCGTTACCTAATCCGTTTGGCCCTAAGATTGCAGCGTCGATGCCCATTTCACGGGCTTGTTTCACGATAGCCCCACCTTCAGGATAGTAACCAGCGATGAATAATACGTCTGGATCTTGGGCTTTTACGTTGTTCAAGATTGAGCTGAAGTCTGTGTCTCCTGATAAGAACGACTCTTTAATGACAACGTCACCTGAGTAGTCTTCTTCAAATTGAGAGGCCAAGTTTTGACCATAATCAGATGAGTTATCTTGTAAAACGGCAGCCGTGCTCCAACCCTTCTCGTCCGCAAAACGACCAAGTGCCTCTGTTTGGTTAGAGATTTGGAAGGCAATTTGGAAGACATAGTCAAATACATTTCCTTGTGAATCCAATGTTAAATCATCAACGGTTGCTGAAGGGATAATCATTGGAACTTGTGCGTTTTCAGTTGGTTGAATCGCTGCTTCTGTTGACGCTGCGATATCTGACGCTAATAATACGGACAAGTTTTCTTCTGCTAACAGACGAGTAGCTTCATTGGCAGACTCTTGAACATTTGACTTATTATCCGTCACTACATAATTGATTTCTTTACCGTCAATACCACCGGCTTCATTAATTTCCTTAAAAGCAAGTGTTGCACCATCGTTGATATAAGAACCGTAAGCAGATGCTGACCCAGTTAAACCAAAGTCCCCACCGATGTTAATCGTATCAGCATCTTCTGATCCCGCAGAAGAAGAGCTGTTAGCTGTTTGTGTAACTGAACCACAAGCAGCTAAAGTAGCTGCAGATAATAATGTTAAACCAAATTTTTTCAAATTCATATTTTCCTCCTAAAACAAACCCAACCAATAAATACCAACAATACAAACCTTTATCAAGTAGACTAAAAATTTGCTTATAGCAATAAAAAAAGCCTCCCTAAATGGGAAGCTTAGGTCCCATCTAGTGTTTCAACACAAATAGGACATATGAAATTGGCTGCTGCCAAATTCCCTAAGTCCTAGAATCAATAATAATAATGACAATATGCTTATTATTTTGTGTTATGCCTAACATAATGAGATGCCTCTTTCGTTTTCTAATATAATTTTAATTTATACTAAAAGGGTCGAGAATGCAAGGTTTAATTAAAGTATTATGATAAAAAAGTGAGAAAAAGCTACCATGGGAAGAAAAGGAGACCTAAAATCAGGACAAAAACCACATTTATGATGGTGAAAATCTTGAAATAAGCCCTAGAATCCACAGACATAGCGTTTCGAATAATGGTAAAACCGATTAAATTGGCTAATGAAGCGACCATGGTCCCTAAGCCCCCAATGTTAACCCCCATTAATAAGCTATAAGCCTGGTCTGTAAAGGGCGACACCAGAATAGTGGTTGGGACATTTGAAAAGACTTGCGAAGCCAAGAGTCCTGTTAGGTAAGCCGTGGCCTTGCTTGAAATGTTGGCTGACAACCAAGACTGGACCACTGTTAACTCAGTAATATTTCCGACTAATATAAAAAATGACGCAAAAGTCAGTAGCAATAAATAATCCACTTGCAGTAAATACCGCCAGTTAGTCAGGAGGACATAGGTCACAATGAAGGCCACGGTCCAAAAAACATTGAATAAGCCAAAGATGGCAGTGACCATAAGCACCATGCCAATACTTGCTTGGATAACGATCGACCGGTTCACCAACTCGTCCTCAACTTGGGTGTGTGCTGCCCTTTTTTCCACGAAGAAAGTAGCGGCCATCACTAGAACAAACCCAGCTACCATCAGGGGTAGAGTCCACCACATGAAGTGGACGAAATCGACTGGATAGGTAGAATAGATGATAAGGTTTTGTGGGTTGGAGAAGGGGAAGAAGACACCTCCTAGATTTGCGGCCACGACGATCAGGGCTGCACCGAGCACCCGCCCTTTGAAGGCTTTTAGGTGACGCAGGATATTCAAGTAAATCGGCAGTAGGGTTAGGACGGCGATGTCGTTGGACAACAGGAAAGACCCAAAGAATGAGGTCAGAACCATGGATTGGACGATGACGCGGCTATTTCCAGACCAGTCAATCAGTTTTATCGATGCCCACCGTAATAAGCCTGACGTCTGGAAAAAGGCTAGGACAATCATCAAGCCAAATAAACTGACTAAGACGTCGTATTTAATATAGGTCGGGTCAAATTGGCCGAAAATCACAGCGATTGTGGCCAAGCTTGCGGCAATCACAAAGAGCATATTCTGCCGTACCCAAATGTTCATTTTATGCATAAGTAAATCCCCTCAAATTTGTATTTCCATAAAAAAGCCACCAGCCAAGAAACCAGCGGTGACTCCATTAATTGCTACATTATTTTACCAGAAGAAATGATTAGGACCTACGAATAAATAGGATTTTTTTGGGATTTAGTGAGGGGTATTTGGTTTAATTTTGTATCCTAGATAAACCAACAAAACGAATAAATCAATAATATTTCTAGGGTTCAATTGAGTATGTCGATGAATTTTTTCTAGACGATAATTTACGGTATTTCGGTGAATGAATAATTCTTCACTAGTTGCCCTTGTATCTAAGTTATGTTTGATGAAAATAGCCAAAGTTGCAACTAGTTCATCATCTAATTGGTCTACCCGTTCAAACAATACCTCATCTTTTTTGAATATTTCTGGATTGAATAAATAAAATGGATAATCCTTTACAAAAATAGGTTGGTTATTCTCAAGCTGAAGCAAAGAGAAATAGGTCAGCGTTTGCTGGATATTCGTTAGAATTTCAGCAATATTTTGCCCGCTTTCAACCCAAACGGAACCGTGTAATTGCTCCTCAATTTGTTTGCGACTAACGGCATGAGTGTTGAGTAGAACTAATGTATAATTTTGGTAATTAAATGTGGTTACGTTTAAGAGTTTAGCAAGACGCATCAAATGTTCAGCTTCTCTTGATAAAATAACCGTCAGTGTTTTTGTTAAATCGATATGATATTTATCACTTGCTAGTTCCCTAATATCTTCCCCGTATATGCCTTGAGTATTTTGAATCAAATCATTCATGAACTTTTCATCATCTTGCTTCTTCTGCATAGATAACAAGGCGTCTATTTCTTGTTCAATCAGTAATTTAATCATCGATGATAATAGCTTCGTATAGTTCTGTACCTCTTCCGGTTTACCCGAAATACCAACTACACAAATCATTTCGCCCCGAATAGTTACTGGCTCATTAGCACCTTGTCGTTCTCCATTACGATCTGTGTATACTAAAACTTTCGCTTTTCGGTCGAAGGCCTTTTTACCAGAAAAATGGAAATCACCTACCCTATCTGGGTCACCACTAGCAATTATCGTACCATCTTTATCAATAATATTTATGTTATAGGGGACATCTTCCATTAATTGATTCACATATTTTTGCGCTCGTTCTCTAGTCAAAATATATTGATCTTCTCGCATTTGAATGCCCCTTTACACAGATGTCTTTAGGTCTATACTAACACTCTTACGATATTTTCTGCAGTTTGGGCTAAATTAAATGTTGCATTTTCAATTAATTCTTCTAATTTAGCTGCACCTGGCGCAGAAGAAAACACCGCATCAATACCTACTTCATATAACTCATCGATATCTTCTCCAACTGTACCAGCAATGGCAATCACCTTTTTATCAGGGTTAACAGACTTAAATGCTTGAGCCACGCCATAAGGTGTCTTTCCAAACTTAGTTTGGAAGTCAATTCCACCCTCACCAGTAAAGCAAAGGTCACAACCAATTGCAAACTCCTTAAACTTAGCATATTGAAGGACAATTTCAATTCCCGTATGCATTTCTGACTGAGTAAAGGCCAATAGTCCAGCACCTAAACCACCTGCAGCTCCTGCACCAGGAGTATTAATCACATCAATACCGAGATCTTTCTTCAAGATTTCAGCATAGTGAGCAAGATTTTTATCCAAAGTTTGAATCATTTCTGCCGTTGCCCCCTTTTGAGGACCGAAAACATTTGACGCACCGTCTGGCCCACAGAGTGGATTATTAACATCAGAGGCAACCACTAGTTTTACTTTCTTCAAAGCTGGATTAGCTTGATCTGTTTGAATACTGGCCAATTGATCTAAGCTGCCACCACCGTACGGAATTTCTGCACCTTCAGTATCCAATAGTTGATAGCCCAGGGCTTGAGCCATACCTGCACCACCATCATTAGTAGCTGACCCGCCAATACCCAGGATTATTTCTTCAATCCCTTGATCGATACAAGCTAAAATCAATTGTCCCGTCCCATAAGTTGTTGTGATTAAAGGATCCTTCGTTTGGTCATTCACGTACCCAATACCAGACGCTTCAGCCATTTCAATGACAGCCGTTTTGCCATCACCTAAAATACCATAGGTTGCAGTAACCGGTGTTCCTAAAGGTCCAACAACTTCTAATTGATGAAGGTTACCTTCTGTTGCGTCAACTAAGGATTGAACTGTCCCTTCTCCACCATCTGCCATAGGTAATGATACAATTTCTGCATCCGGTAGAGCCCGCTTAATTCCCGTGCTGATTGCTTCACAGGCTTCTAGCGCCGTTAGGCTCCCTTTATATGAATCTGGTGCTACTAGTATTTTCTTTTTCATTGAATTGTCTCCTCTTATCTTGATTATAAAATGCCGTAAATAATTGTGGCAACTGTGGCGATTGATAGCCCTATGATGGATTCATACCCGATACATTTCATTCTATCCGCAAATGACATATCGACTGCATCTGCAGATACATGGAAATAAGTTCCATGTGGTAAATGATCAATTACCACAGCCCCGGTATGGACCATGATAGCCGCGTTAAAGGGCGCAATACCTGTTTGCAAAATAGCTGGACCAAAGGAACCTGTAGCTAAAATTACACCTGTTGAGGTTGAAGCTGTTGCTCCCGCCATCAAAATTCCAGAAATCGGTGCCAATAAGACACTTGGCACATTTAAACTATCCATGATAGTCACAATTTGTGTGGATAAATCAGATGCCGTAATTAAACCACCAATAGCACCTGCCCCGACGATGATCAAAATCGTTGGTGTCATTCTGTCCAAACCACACTTGGTAAATTCAAGAATTTTGCCAGTTTTACCCATTATCAATAAGCCAATTAACCCGGCAATCGGTAGTACATAAAAAGAATCAAAGTCTAGGCCAGATACGCCGAAAGCTTGTCCAATAGGACCTAACAATAGTAGTACTACTGCCAGAATCGGTGCTATAAATGCTTTACCAACGCTTGGTAAATTTGCTTGGTTACTTTCATCTACTTTAGTTTCTTTTTCACTTGTAGTAACTATCGAATATTTCGATTTAATCGCATTAGCAACTAATACAGTTACCAATAATCCAGCTAAGGCAGGAATCACCCCTCCTACCATAGCTTGAATAGTCGAAATACCGAATCCCTCAGCCGCTGCAATCGTATTTGGATTAGGAGAAATAATATTTCCCGCCTTCCCTCCACCGGAAAGTGCAATTAAGATAGCAATTTTAGAATATCCATTTTCTGCTGCGACTGATAAAGCAATCGGTGCAACAATTAAAACAGCAACTGGGATAAAGACACCAACACCAGTGATAACCATCGTTGCTAAGGCCAAAGCAAATAGCGAAAAAGTCCCTGGCATCTTCCGTACGATAAAGTTTGCAATCGTTTCTGCTGCTCCAGACTCCATCATTACACCCGCAAATACACCTGCTGACAAGATTCTAATGACCGTCCCCATAACACTTTGGGTTCCTGAAATGAGAACATCTAAGGTTAGAACTAAGTCAGCCCCTCCAACCAAGCAACCTACAACTGCCCCAAAAATTAAGGCATAGGTTGGATTTAATTTCATTAAAATTAGTACAATAGCTAAAGCCAAACCAATTATCGCTGAATACCATGGAATTACCATTTCCATTATGTCACTCCTCTTCATATAATTTCGCATTTTTTGATTGCGCTTACATTGATATATTAGAGGAGAAGTAAGCGTTTTACTATATTACTAGTGACAGATATTTTTGTGCATTTGACCAATTAATCTGTCACGTTAACAGTAATATAGTAATTTTTAACACCAGCCATTAACTTTAAAGTAATTTTTCGGTGTAGTAGGTTAAGGACATAGCAACACTTGGTTCTTATAAATATAGAAAGGGAGGTGTAACTTGTTTGGTAAACCTAAATGAAATCTGATTCTAAGAGTGCTTTTAACTATCATTTTGCTATTTGAAATAAACGTGGTCAATGGCGCTATAAGGTAGGCGATTATCGATTAATCGCTGATATCAATGACGAATCAATCACTATTTTATTACTGGAGATTGGTCACCGCAGAGAAATAAATAAGGACCTAGTTCTGGGGCGGTGCGCTTGCACTTTTCCCCTAGTCTAGGTCCTTTTTCTTATTTTTTATTCACTTTCAACGACGATATCATCTGACAAGTCTGCCCAGTGGTTGGTTGGTCCATGACCATGGCCGACATCGATTCCGTCTGCGATCGCACCCTGGATAAACTGCTTACCGATAATGATGGCGTCCTTCAAGTCAGTTCCTTTAGCCAATTCGGCTGCGATTGCGGCTGACAAGGTATCCCCTGTCCCGTGAGTGTTTTCTGTATTGACCCGTGGACTAGACAGCCATAATTGTTCCCCGTTTTCAAAGAGGACTAGGTCTCTGGCCCGTTCTGCTTTTGAATGGCCCCCTTTGACAATCACATTTTTGGCCCCGTATCCTTGTAACTTCAATCCTGCCGCCAACATATCTGCTTCTGATTCAATAGTCATGTCAGCGATGATTTCTGCTTCTGGGATATTTGGTGTGACTATGGTCGCAAGAGGGAGTAATTTATTTTGAATGGCGTCGATGGCGTCTTGATCCAACAGTTGGTGACCACCCTTAGCCACCATGACTGGGTCAACGATTAAAGGTCCAAAGTCTACCTCTTTCAGATTTTTAACCACATTCTCTACATATGCTCCGTTAAATAACATGCCTGTTTTGACAGCGCCTATTTTGAAGTCCGCTTTCAAAGAGGCAAATTGCGCATCGATAAAGTCCAAGGGTACCGGTAAGGCCGATTGGACGCCTAGGGTGTTTTGGGCAGTCAAGGCGACCACAATCGACATACCAAAGGCTTTTCGGGCTTGGAAAGTTTTCAAGTCGGCTTGAATTCCTGCACCCCCACCTGAGTCAGACCCAGCGATTGTCACTACTTGTGGTGTTGAATTTACCATTTAGTCCACCTCCAACATATCTGCTACTTCAGCCTTTAAATCCCTTACGCGTTGTGTCACTGAATCTGCCAGCATGATTTCAGAAACAACTGAAATCCCTGCAATCCCACTTCCGGCTAATGTTTTGACATTTCCTAGCTGAATGCCGCCAATTGCGACAACTGGGATAGCTACTTGATTGGTAATTGTCTGTAATGTATCCACCGTCACTAGGCTGGAATCCTTGGTGGTTGTTGGGAAGATGGCTCCCACGCCTAAATAATCCGCCCCTTGTTGGTAGGCCTCTTCAGCTCGCGCTAGGGTTTTGGCTGAAACCCCTAAAATTTTATCTGGTCCGATGAGTTTTCTGACCACGTCAACTGGCAATTCGTCGTCACCAATGTGGACGCCCACTGCATCCACCGCTAACGCTAAGTCCACCCGGTCGTTGATGATCAAAGGCACATCATATCGGTCGGTGATGGCTTTCAATTTTTGGGCTAAGGCGTAAGCATCGCGGCTGGTTGCTGTCTTGTCCCGGTATTGAACCAAAGTAACCCCCGCCTTGACCGCGTCTTCAACCACTTGTAAAAAGGCGTCTTCTTGGTAATCAAAACCCGCTGTGACTAGGTATAAACTGTAATCCATTATAGCTGACCTCCCTTAATACCTGTTAACCAATCATCGTCTTCTAACAATAGGGACAGGTTATTCAATGTTGCTTGTCTAAAATCGGCTAGTCCTCTTGTTGTGGCATCCGCTTTTTCACCACATAAATTAAAGTAAGATACCGCTAAAATCACAGCATCTAGGACGGGTTGGCCAGCACCTAATAAGGCTGTTACCAAGGCGCCGACAATGTCTCCTGTCCCAGTAAAGCGCCCCAGATTGTCTACCCCATTTTTCAAATAGTAAATGCCTGATGCGTCAGCGACTATGTCTACTGGTCCAGTGGCTAATAGCGTTGTGCCGGCATGGTCTGACACCCATTCTTGCATGGCTTGACCCAGTTCCACTAAGGCCGCCTTGCTTTGGTCATCGGCCCCTGCGTCAACACCTCTTCCTGTTGATCCTAAACCACAGAAGGTCCGCATTTCAGACAAGTTTCCCTTGATGACATCTGGTGTGGATGCACTGATTTCTTGGGCTAAGTCGTTACGCAAGGGACTGGCTGAAACACCTACTAAATCCAGAACGAAAGGCGTATCTGTTTCTTCAGCTGTTCTAGCAGCCAATAAAATGTTGCGGATTTTCTCAGGCGATAAACTCCCAATATTGATCAAGGCCCCGTCATTTTGATTGAAGAAATCTTCCATCTCAGCTGCCTGGTCTGCCATGACTGGTGCCGCCCCCACATATAACAAGGCGTTGGCCACTGATTCCACCGTTACAGTATTGGTTAAGCACTGGATTAGCGGACTTTTAGCTAATGGGAAGGGGTTGTCGTAAGTTGGTAAAGCTTTTAATGTATATAAATCGATTGTCATCTTTTAAATCCTTTCAATATCGCATCTTTTAAATCATTATGATGAAGTATTATTGGTGTTCAATTATCTAGACACCTTTTGGCAAACAAAAAAGCCCCCTTTCCTGTCAGTATTCGACAAAAGGGGGAAATAGTCGTCCAAATGAATGATAGCAAGGAAAAAAGCCAAACGAATCATATTTTTGACAATATTTACTACATTTTCCTTCGCCAGTATTAACTGTATCAGGTTCCATGGGTATAATCTCAGCTGTCACAGCACCCCAAATGTCTCTATGAATTAACTCTATTCAAACAATCTTTTAAAAGAATGTCAACCCTTTCAATATGAGTAAAACCATGAAATCCATCAGATGATTATTGGACTGGTGTAGCTGGTATGGGTATAATAAGGGAAAATTCGATACAAATTTATAGGAGGTCTAACAGAATGAAAAATTTTAAACATTACAGCAAAGTCGACACGGAAGTCCTTAGAGAAATATGGAACGATATTTTGGTGGATGGTGTCGCCTTCCCTGGTTTAGACCTTTATTCAAGGGCCGCCTTTGAGAAGAAACTGGATGCTTATGACCAAGTTGACGTCTTATTGGTGGATGATCAGATTGCTGGCTACTACCTGATTAAAGCAAATAACGAAGGTCGGGCAAGTCACGTAGCTAACGGGACTTACGCAGTGAATAAAGCCTTCCGGAGTCAAGGTTTGATCAATGACTTGGTAGCAAAATCCATTGAAACAGCTAAAACATGCGGTTTTAGAGGGATTCAGTTTAACGCGGTTGTAGCTGAAAACAAGGCTGCTATCCATACTTACGAGAAATTTGGCTTTGAAATTGTGGGGACAATTCCAGGCGGTTTCCAAGTGAAAGACGGTCGTTATGTGGATATGCATATCATGTATCTAGATTTAACGAAGACAAGTGCCTAAATTAGGTCTTAGGACGGATACATCTACCCTTTTTTCCCATTAATATATAGACATGAGAAAGGATGATGTACGCAATGAAACAAACATCAAAAATGACCTTGGGCAAGTTCGCCAAAGCCTTATTTAATAAGGAAACACCTACCTATATCAAGGCGATTACTGGATTAGCACTCGCTTATACCGTCTTCCCAGCTGATGTGTTGCCGGATATCTTCGGTCCCTTGGGATTTGTGGATGACGCAGCCGTAATTGGTGTCTTGACGACGATTGCTATGTCCTTATTAGATAATTACAACGAAAAACAAGCTACGCAAACAGCCAATACACACACCGACTTTGATCCAAATAAAGTGATCAACTAGATTAAAATACCTACCCCTAAAAGCCGTGAAACCCACTACCCCGGGAATCGCGGCTTATTTTTATTGTAGATAGAACAAAATAAAAACCACCAACAAGCTAGTATGCACTAAGTCGTTGGTGGTTGTGTTAAATCTATTACATTTTTATAACTAATTCTAGTCTCAATATCGGGCTTTATTTAACTAGTGCAAATCCTGCTGTCCAAGCGATTTCTTCGCGGGCTGCTAATGTGATTTGTAGGAAGCCGATTGCTTCTAATTCACGAGCACGTGATAATTCACCTGCGTCTACAAAGTTCAAGCCGCTACCTTCTAAAGCATCTTTGAAGGCTGCTTTAGCTTCTGCTTCACCAGCTGCTAAAACTGTTGTTGTGTTATCGCCAACTTGTTTAGAAGCTAATGTAGTGCCAAAGTTTGTGTTGAAGGCTTTGATAACTTTCGCACCACTTACTTTTGCTTGGATTTCTTGGGCTGCTGATGAGTCAGCTGGCACAACTAAACCATCGAAAGTGTCGAAGTTTACTGGGTTTGTGATATCAACAATGATTTTGCCTGCTAATTCGTCAGCGTAGTTAGAGATGATGCCATCTACTGCTGCGTAAGGCACTGCCAATACAACAATATCGCCTAATGCTTGTTTACCGTCTTGTGAACCGATGTAAGCGACGTCGTTTCCTGCTTCTTGGAATAAGCCACCGATTGCTGAACCCATGTTACCTTTACCGAATACTGTAATATTTGCCATGTTTATATACCTCTTTCATTTGTAAGTTTCTTGGTTACTTGTTTATAGGTATATTTAACCACGAAAATCCACTTACTAAAAGTAGGCACTTTTTCCTTAGCTACTTACTTATTGGTAAGTAATGACAGATACCAAGGCTTTGCCAGCAAAAAAAATTTAATTTTTTTCTGAATTTTTAATTCCCGGTAGGTTGCCGTTCAAATAATCGTTCCCCCAGGCCCGCATCACTTCAATAATAGGCCTCAAGGTATCACCCAATTCACTCAAGGAATACTCCACTCTTGGTGGTACTTCTGCATAAACAGTCCGCTGGATAATCCCGTCTGACTCCAACTTACGGAGGTTTTCCGTCAAGACTTTCTGACTAATCCCTTCAATAGACCGGTGCAATTCATTGAAACGGTAAGTCCCCTTCAATAATTCTCGAATAATCAAAACTTTCCATTTATTCCCTATTAGATCGACCGTTGTCGCCACTGGGCAAATCGGTAATTCTTCTTTCGCTAACATAATTTCACCTCAATCGGCTTTCTATTACAAGTATCATACCAGAAATTCGCCTGATAATTATTGTAAAAAGACTACAGACATCGATTTAGTGATCCCTTGCCGAGAAATAACTTTGTCTATTTTATATTTTATAAATAAAAGCACGATAGTCATTGCAGTTTCTGATGACGGCCGATATAATGTTAGGCAATATGGGAGAGAACAGATATTTTGGGAGAATTATAAATAATGAAGAAAAAGAATATTAACTGGTTACGTTTGTTGGCTTACTTTGCTCTATTGATAGTCTTTATCATGCTATCACCATTCATTTTACTTGTTGCGCCTATTCTGGCCTTGTTTTTCTACAAGATTAAACCAAATAATCGATGGTTCAGAAATAGCTTGATTGCCTTTGCAGCTGCATTAATCGGTACGATTGTCATCTTTTCAATAGACACTCGTGAAACCGAGGCCAATCAAACCGCTCTACAATCACAAGCACAAGTCATATCCTCAGATCAAGATGTTGATGAGCATTCCGCTAATGATTCTGAATCAGCGACCGAAGACGCGGCAGCTAAGTCTGCTGAAGATGCGTCACGCAAATCCTCCAAGGAATCTTATGACAAAAAATTAGCTGCTGAATCAAGTGCACGCCAAGCTTCTTCTAAGAAACGTGCTGAAGCAGAGTCTAAAGAAAAAGCAGCAGCTGAATCTAAAGCTAAAGCTGAAAGTGAAATTGCCAGCCAAGCAAGCGCTGAATTGACAAAAGTACGGACAGTACCAACTGGGCAAACGTATATAGAAATTAACAATAACACCCCTTACTTTACAGATGCAGATATTACATCGACTGAAGCCTACGAATCATACGGTGAACTAGATAGTTTAGGTCGAGTAACCGCCGCAAACGCTGTCCTCGGCGTCGAGCTCATGCCTACTACAGAACGTGGCGATATTTCAGATATCAAGCCAACTGGCTGGCAACAAGCCAAATATGCCAATGTTTCTGGTGGTTGGTTATATAACCGGTCTCATTTGATTGGCCACCAATTAACTGGTGAAGATGCCAATGCCCGCAACTTGATGACTGGGACTAGATGGTTTAATACGGAAGGAATGTTGCCCTTTGAAAACTTTGTGGCTAACTATATTGAAGAAACAGAAAACCATGTGCGCTACCGCGTTACACCAGCATTTGAAGGGGAAAACCTACTGGCATCCGGTGTTTACATGGAAGGCTTCTCTATTGAAGATAATGGCGCCACTATTCAATTCAATATCTATGTACCAAACATTCAACCAGATGTTGAAATTAACTACGCAGACGGTTCATCTGTAGGTCCTGAAGGCCCGTCACAAGATGAATCACTATCAAACTTAAACCAATCTTCGACCGTTTCTGAAACTGCCCCTGCAGCTGAAAGTGCACCAGCTACTACCGCACCAGCGTCTGGTGGTGATGTCAGTTCGGTTGATGCAAATGGCAACGGACAGGTAACCATTAAAGAAGCCAAAGCGGCAGGCTTTTCAATGCCTATTTATGCTGACCATTGGTTGTATCCATATATGGATGACCGTGACGGCGATGGTATGGTTGGTGAGTAATCCGCCCTACAATTTATATATACGCGAAAAAAGGCGAAATGCGCTTCCAAAAGAGTGCATTTCGCCTTTTTAATTTTCGTTAAGTTTAAGCTAAGTCTTCGCCGTTTGAATCAATGACTTTACGGTACCATGTAAATGATTCTTTCTTAGAACGAGCTAAGGTGCCGTTTCCTTCATTGTCACGGTCAACATAAATCATACCGTAGCGTTTTTTCATTTCCCCTGTAGTAAAGGATACGATGTCAATCACGCCCCACGGTGTGTAACCCATTAAATCAACCCCGTCTTCGTTAACAGCTAATTTGATTTGTTCAATATGGTCGCGTAAGTAAGCAATCCGTGCCTGGTCATGGATCTGGCCGTCAGCGTCAAACTCATCTACAAGTCCCAAGCCATTTTCCACGATAAACAATGGCACTTGGTAACGGTCGTAGAAGCGGTTTAGGGTATAACGTAAACCAATTGGGTCGATTGCCCAACCCCAGTCTGACCGTTCAATATAGGGATTATCCACTTCATGCGGTACGCCACCGTGAACCTTGTTTGTTGGCGTTAATGGGGCATCTTTATCCACCATTGTCGACATGTAGTAAGAGAAACCTAAGTAGTCAACCTTCCCGTTTTGAAGGATTTCTTCATCGCCATCTAGGAAAGGAATTTCAATGCCGTCGCGGGCAAATTCTTTCAAGGCGTAGTTTGGATAGTAACCACGGACTTGTACGTCCGGGAAGAAGTAGCGCATACGCATCGTTTCTTCAGCTAAGAATACGTTGGCTGGCTCACCTGTTTTTGGATAAACTGGCACGTGAGATACCATGGCACCAATTTCAAAGTCTGGGTTAATTTTCTTACCAGCTGCAACCGCTAAGGCTGAGGCAATTAAAGTATGGTGACCTGCTTGGTACATCACTTGTTTGGCATCTTCGCCCTCTTCAACCGTTACACCTGCGTTAGTCCACAAGAAGATAGGATTTGAATAGTCCATCATATTGTTGATTTCGTTGAAGGTCATCCAGTATTTGACTTTGTTTTTGTAGCGTTCAAAAACTGTTTCCGCAAATTTCACAAAGAAGTCCACTACTTGACGGTTTTTGAAACCACCATAGTTTTTTGCCAAGTTTAAAGGCACTTCAAAATGTGAAAGGGTAATGACTGGTTGGATGTTGTATTTCAATAATTCATCAAAGAAGTCATCGTAGAATTGTAAGCCTTCTTCATTTGGTTCAGCATCGTCCCCATTCGGAAAAATACGTGTCCAGTTGATTGACGTACGGAAAGCTTTTAAGCCCATGTCTGCAAATAAAGCCACGTCTTCTTTGTAGTGACCGTATAAGTCAACGGCCACATGGTTTGGATAGTAGCGACCTTCTTCAACTGTATCAGTAATTTCACGCGGTTGATTAGCCCCACCGGCAGTCATTACGTCAGCAACACTTGGCCCTTTTCCACCAGCATCCCATCCACCTTCAGCTTGATGAGCAGCAATCGCGCCACCCCATAAGAAATCTTTTGGTAATTTCGCCATAATGATAAAACTCCTTTATAAATTTATTTGGTTAATTAAGTCAACGTTTGACCATCTTTAGCATCGTTGTGCACATTTATTTCAGTATAGTCTTCAACATTTTCGACAATGAAAGGTGTTATCGTTGTCTTTGTAGACAAACACCAATTCGCCGAGTATTTAGTATCACGGTAAATGATAGCCCTTTCATACTTTAGATTAATCATACATTGTACCCATATAATATGTCAAGTAATGCGAAAAGTGTTTATAACCCTACAACATAATAAAGGAATTTTGTTATATGACTATAATTTATACACTTGCCAAAGAAAGATAATGTTTCCTTCTTTGATTAGAAGATTGTACAATCGTTGATAACAACAATATTTAACCAATAACTTTTTTTACATATCCATGTTAGGTGTATTGGTATACGAATAATCTCTACAGCATGCGACCTACTATGCCCTAGATTTAAACTTTTTAACACTAAAAAACATAAAAGCCAAAGGAGTTATTGTCATGAAATTTGATATCGAAAAAATGCGCATAGAAATGAGAAAAAATGATGCTAAAAGAGATGCTGGTTTAGTAGGGTCAACGACTATTGAAAAGTTTCGTGATATTTCCTACGGTCCACATGGTATTGACAATACTTTAGACGTCTATTATCCAAAAGAAACCGACCATAAATTACCAACTTTAATCCATATTCACGGTGGTGGATTCTTTTATGGGGACAAGGAATTGTACCGGTTCTATACCATGTTCCTTGCCACTCAAGGGTTTACGGTCATTAATTTCAATTACCGTCTAGCTCCTGATCACGCCTACCCAGCTCCACTTGAAGACATCAACCAAGTCCTGCAATGGGCGACTGAAAACCACAAAGATTACTTTATCGACTTGGATAATCTGTTTTTAGTCGGTGACTCTGCAGGTGGTCAATTAACCCAGCAGTATGCGACCATCGTGTCTAATCCAGATTACCAAAAGCTCTTTGATTTCAAAGTGCCTGATATTGACTTCAAGGCGGTTGGTCTGAACTGCGGGGTCTACTATATCGGCAATAATATTGGGACAGCCGACGACTTCCCTTACTATCTTGATAGCAAAATGGCTAAAGCAACCAAAGCTCAGTTACCGGTAGAACAATACATGACGACTAATTTTCCGCCAGCCTACGTCATGACAGCCAGCCATGACATTCTAAAGGAAACCGGGCAACAATTAGGTCAGGATTTAATCGCATTAGGCAATGAAACCTACTTTAAAATCTATGCCAATGCGGACGGTTCAGAATTAAATCACGTCTTCCATATTGACCAAAAATCAGCTATCGCTAAAGAATGCAACCTTGACCAACTGGGTTTCTTTAGAAAACACCTGAGTTAAAAGAAGGTTGTGCCTATGAATTATTTAAGTATCGATGTGGGTGGAACCTTCACCAAATATGGTCTCATTGACCACTCTGGAAATTTTGTGGACCGCTGGCAGTTACCTTCAACCAAAAACCTAGACGACTTTAAAATCCAAATCAAAGCGCAAATTCAAGCCTATGAATCCCAAATCAAAGGCCTTGCTATCTCATGCCCAGGGAAAATCAATTCAGTGCAAGGGATGATTGAAACAGGTGGTGCCCTCACCTATCTTGCCGGCTTCAATATCAGACCTTGGATCCAGACTTTTACCGATTTACCCTTTGCCATTATTAACGACAGGAAGGCAGCAGCCCTTGCTGAATGGTGGATTGGTGAATTGAAAGGCATAGAAAATGCCGCTGCCATCGTCCTTGGCACTGGTGTTGGTGGCGGGTTTATCCTAGACAACCAACTCTACCAAGGCCCTCATTTTCAAGCTGGTGAATTGAGTTTCTTGATTCATTCTATTGATGAAAATAATCAAGCAGAATCCTATGGTATGAGAGGATCTGCCGTCCATTTCATCCATACAGCAGCGCAAATTCTTCAACTGGAAGACAATGACTTCGAAGGCGTTTTTGAAGAGATTATCCGAGGTCGTGATGAAGAATTGACTAGCCATTTTTACCGGTATTGCCAAGACATTGCCCGCCTAATCATCAATTTGCAGTCTACTTTGGACCTTGAGAAAGTTGTCATCGGTGGCGGGATTAGTGAACAAGATATCTTGATTCAAGGGATTATCGCCCACTACCATGACCTACGGAGCAAGATTCCATGGCTAGCTGAAACCTTTGCCCCAATTGAGATTTTAGCTTGCGCCTACCGAAATTCCGCCAATTTACTCGGCGCTCTGTATCAACTATTTTTAAACCTAGAAAATGAGGTTTAGCCCAAATTAAATATACACCCTCTATTGAAAAAGGACGCCCAAAAATGTGCGTCCTTTTTCAGTATCATTGATAGATAAAATTTTTAAAGTAGCAATTCATATGGCGATAATAGTTTCGCTTTGGTAATCATGTGCGCAATTTCTTCCGGTGACTCTTTTCCATCTTTTTTGATCCACAAGGTCATAATCCCTACAATTGATGATAGTAGGATTTCAATCGCATAGTCTTCAGGCAGGTCGAGTTTCTCAAACTTAACTCGATTAGACTGTTTCACCTTTATATCAATCAGTTGTCCAATAATAGACTTTAAGGTTTGCATGAAATTGGGATCCCCACCTGGGCTGGCAATCGCTTTCACAAAGTCAAATTCACCTTTAACATAGACTAAGGCTTCTAAAATTTCATCATAAGGAATCAATTCTAAAGATTCCTCGGCTTCTTTTTGACCCGAATTCTTTAAAATAATCGCCTCTAAATCAAACATCACTTCTTCTTCCAGCTTGTTCATTAAGTCATACTTATCTACATAATGCAGATAAAAGGTGCCACGATTGATATCACATTTTCTGGCGATATCACTCACAGTCATCGCTTCAAATCCCTTTTCGTGTACTAAATCAATAAAGGCTGCCTTAATTTTTTCTTTTGTTTCTATCTTCCGGCTCATTGATTACCCTACTTTCTTTGAATAGATTAATTGACAAATTTTTTTATAAAATGAACACTTTTTTGTATTTTGTTTATTGAATCTCTTGCACAGTCATTATATACTCTTCAAGTAAATAAATCAACACGTTGTTCATTTACTTGAGCGACCATTTTATATTTATGAAGGAAGGAAATGAAAATGAGTTACATAGAGGTTATTAATAGTTCTAAACATTATAAAATGGGTGAGAATGTCATCACTGCGAATAATGATGTAAATTTTTCAATTGAAAAAGGTGAATTAGCCATTATTTTAGGGTCATCCGGTGCCGGAAAATCTACCATGCTAAATATTTTGGGTGGCATGGATACGAATGATGAAGGACAAGTCATCATTGATAGCAATGACATTTCTACTTACAACAAAAAACAATTAACCAAATACCGCCGAGAGGATGTCGGCTTCGTATTTCAATTTTATAATTTAGTGCCTAACCTGACTTCTAAGGAGAATGTAGAGTTGGCTTCTGAAATTGTTAAAGATGCGAGTGATCCTATCGAAGTATTAGAGGGTGTAGGTTTAGGTGAGCGAATCAATAACTTCCCTGCACAATTATCCGGTGGTGAACAACAACGCGTTTCTATCGCTAGAGCGGTTGCTAAAAAACCAAAAATCTTATTATGTGATGAACCAACAGGTGCTTTAGACTTCGAGACAGGTAAACAAGTCTTACAAATCCTACAAGATATGAGTCGCAAGAATGGTGCCACTGTAGTTATCGTGACACATAATGCAGCCATTGCACCTATTGCAGATAGAGTGATTCACATGCGTAACGCTACAGTGGAATCCATTGAAGTAAATGATGCACCTGAAAATATCTCAGATATCGAATGGTAGGTGACAAATAAATATGAAAAAGAAAATGTTATGGAAGGATATTCGAAAATCAATCACTAAATCTAAAGGTAGATTTTTCTCTATCATGGGGTTAATGTTGATAGGTTCTTTTGCCTTAATTGGTTTAAAAGTGACTGGACCAGATATGCGAACAACTGGTGAACATTATTTTGACGAGTTAAACGTTTCGGATATTACTGTAATTGGTTCTATGGGGATTGATGATGATGATGTTGACATCTTGGATAGAACCTCGGGCTTGGCAGATATTGAATATGGCTATTTAAAGGATGTCACTATTGATGATAGCCATACAGCTATTCGCGTATTCTCAATGGGAGAAGATATCTCAGATTATGAATTAGTGGAAGGTAAATTACCAAAAGCAAATAATGAAATAGCGATAGATGCAAGCTTTGATGATCAATATCAAGTAGGCGATAAAATTGACCTATCAGAACAGGCAGATGCCTCTGGTGATACCGTACTAAAGGAAGACACCTATGAAATTGTCGGTTTTGTTTATTCTGGTGAAATTTTATCCAATTTAAACCAAGGTGCTTCTACAGCCGGAACTGGTGCCTTAAAAGGTTACGCGATTGTACCTGAATCTGCGTTTGATTCAGATGTCTACATGCTAGCTCGACTACGATTCGATGATTTAATTGATGTCGATCCTTACTCAGACACTTACACTGAAAGACTTCAAGTCCACAAAGATGATTTAGATACTGCCTTAGCAAACCAACCAGAAAATCGTCTTGAAACAATTAAAAATGATTATCAATCGGAAATTGATGATGGCCAAAAACAAATTGATGATGCCAAGAAGAAATTGGCAGATGGACAAGCTCAACTAGATGATGCCAAACAACAATTAATTGATGGGCAAGCTGAGATTGAAGATGCACAAAATCAATTAGACACTAAAGTAGCTGACGCCACTGCACAAATTAATGATGGTGCCAGTCAAATTGCGAATGCCCAAACGACAATTGATGATAGTCAAGCACAATTAGATGCTGCTAAAGCGCAATTAGCTAATGGGCAAGCTACATTGGACGAAAAGTGGAACCAACTACAAGATGGTAAAGCTAAATTAAGCCAAGTAAAGAAACAGTTAAATGATAGCCAAAGTCAGTTAACTACAGCAAGAAGCCAATTAGATCAAGGTCAAACAGCGATTGCTAACGGCTATAGCCAATTAACTGAGAAGAAAGCTCAAATAAATAGCGCCGAGGCAGAAATCGCCCAAGCAAAAGCGACACTTGATAGCAAACAAGCTCAGTACGATAACAAATACAGTGAATACACGGAAAACTTAAATGCTTTTGAGGAAAAACAAGCTGACTATGAAGCAAAAGCCAGTCAAGTAGCTAACGCACAAAATCAACTTGATCAAAACAAGCAAGAATTGACGGATGGAAAAGCAAGTTATGAAAAAGGTATTCAAGCTTTAACCGAACAAATCACTAGCCTACAAAATAAATTAGATGCAGGCGATTTAAATGAAGCTGATACTGCTGATCTTCAAGAACAAATTGCTGACCTACAAAAAAAATTAGATGCTAGCCAAAGTGAGTATGAATCTTTCATGAATTCAACATACACTCCTGGAATGGCCAAAATTGAGGCTAGTCAAACTGAGCTAGACCAACAAAAGTCAGCATTAGAAAGTGCTAAAAGTCAGATAGATGCTGGTCAAGAACAATTAAACAGTGCCAAAGCACAACTAGATACTGCTAATAAACAATTAAGTGATGGTAACGCAGCATTATCTAGCAATCAAGCCAAAATTGATGAGGGTAAAGCCCAAATTGAAGCAGCAACTGCTAGCTTAAGTGAGAATGAAGCCCTGTTACAAGAAAAAGAAGCGGCATACCAAGATGGTTTAGCCAAATACAATGCTGGTATCCAATCTTACAATGACGGTTTAAATACTTACTATGAAGGACTAGCACAATGGACTGCTGGTGTTGAGACATTAGATGAAAAATCAGCGGAATACCAAGCGAATGTAGATAAGTTAGCCCAAGCAAAAGCGGAATTAGCAGACAAAGAAGCGGAATTAGCCCAAGCAGAAGACCAATTAGCAACTGAATCTGCGGATGCTGAAGCCCAAATTGCAGACGCCAAAGAAAGTCTTGCGGAGGGTCAGGCAGAATACGAAGATAAAGCCGCTGAATTCGCTAAAACTAAAGCGGATGCTGAAGATGAGATCGCAGACAAAGAAGATGAACTAGCCGAAGCACAAGATATGGTGGATAATTTATCCTTACCAACTTATTCCGTAAATAGTCGTCGGGAGATTCCAGGAAGCGATGGATATAAAATCTACAGTACCATTTCAAATATTGTAGATTCCCTAGCAAATATTTTCCCAATCTTCTTATACTTTGTTGCAGCACTCGTTACCTTTACTACCATGACACGCTTTGTAGATGAAGAACGGACTAAATCAGGTACCTTGAAAGCCCTAGGTTATGATGACCAAGACGTTATTAAGAAATTTACTTTCTACGGTTTAACCGCCAGCTTATCTGGTACTATTTTAGGGATTATCTTAGGACACACCCTACTCCCTTATATTGTTTACAATGCTTATAGTGCAAGCTATACCTTGCCAGCCATTGAATTACACTTCCACTGGGCTATTTCCTTGGTTGCCATTCTTTTAGCCTTATTAGCAGCTGTTTTACCAGCCTACTTAGTAGCGAAGAGAGAATTACAAGAACAACCTGCGCAACTGCTTTTACCAAAAGCACCTAGCGCTGGATCTAAGATTTTATTAGAACGGATTACACCAATTTGGAACCGGATGTCCTTCACCCACAAAGTAACAGCAAGAAATATCTTCCGTTATAAACAACGGATGCTAATGACAATCTTTGGTGTTGCCGGTGCTACTGCCTTATTATTCTCAGGGCTTAGCGTACAAACATCTATTGGCGAAATTAACCAACGTCAATTTGGTGAATTAATCCATTACGATATGATTGTAGCGGAAAATGACTATGTCTCTGATCAACAAAATGATGAGATTAAGGACACTTTATCTTCCCAAGACATTGATCAATTCGGTGAAGTAGCATATCAAGAGCTAACAACTGTCGGTGGAAAACAAAATGATACACAAGATATCACTTTAATTTCTCCAGAAAACTTAGATGAATTTTCAGACTATATTCAATTAACTGAACGTGGTTCTGATGAAACGCTAAACTTACCAGATGATGGCGTAGTGATTTCTGAACGACTAGCCAGCCTATTAGATGCTGAAGTGGGTGATAAAATTACACTTCAAGATACGAACGGTAAAGACCGTGAAATGAAAGTATCAGGAATTACAGAAATGTATATTGGTCACTTTGTCTTCGCTAGTCCACAAGTTTATGAAACAATTTACGGTGAGGATTACCAATCTAATGCTTATCTAGTCAACTTAAAAGATGATTCAATTAACAACACAGAAAATCAAGCGGCAAAATTCATTGAATTAGACGGTGTTGCCGGTGTAGTACAAAACACTACCCTAATGAATCAAATTGATACAATTGTTCATTCATTGGATAAAATCATGACTGTTCTAATTGTTGTTGCTGGTTTACTAGGTATCGTTATCCTATATAACCTAACGAATATTAATGTTTCTGAACGGATGCGTGAATTATCTACTATCAAAGTACTTGGTTTCTTTGATAACGAAGTTACCTTATATATTTACCGTGAAACAATCGTTTTAACTGCACTAGGTATACTAGTAGGCTTCGGTATTGGTGAAATGCTCCACCAATATATTATTCGAATCGTTCCACCTGCTGATGTAATGTTTAACCCTGGACTAGCAGCGACAAGCTTTATTGTTCCAGCTGTTATTATTGGATCAATTACAGCCGTGCTCGCCTATATTATTTATAAACGTTTACAACACGTAGATATGCTAGAAGCATTAAAATCAGTCGATTAATTGGCTCATAATTCTATAAAAAAAAAGAATCCCTAGAAGTATGCATGTATATGTTTACTTCTAGGGATTTTTTATTAGATGCCAAAGTGTCTATGACTGACTTGACGACAGTAAATAAGCTATTAACCACCATGGGTAATGAAAAATAATTATTTCAATTTACTTTATCAAATCTTCAATACGGTTCAATTGGTTTTGATAGTTAAGATAAAGACTGGTAAACCGGTTGTCATGTTTATCGTCCCATGGTTTAGGGCCACCACAGAAATGGAGAATAGCAGTATTCGCCATCACCCAGTGAATATCATGTTGAGCGAGACTTTTGGTGAAATACCGCATATACTTACGCGTGTCATAATTCCAAATTTCTTCTGGAATTTCCTTAGTGTATTTACCATATAATCGGTTGAGGATATCCTGGTCGGGTAAGATTAATAGCAAGTTATATTTTTCAATCATTTGCGCAATATCTGTCCATTTGACAATTTCTCTCGCTTTATCTAAATCAATTACCATCACACCAGAATTGTAATAAGCATGGTCAACGTCAAGTCGCACTTGGTTTACTCGGGTAGAAACGTCCGTCAACCCAACATGTGTAGCAGCTGCTAGCATATGACCTTCTAAATCTGTTTGCCACAGGTCCAATAAAGGATTAACCACTAAAATATCTGGATCTAAATAAATTACACGTTTCATTTCTTTAGGTAATATTTCACCCGCAAGCAGGCGGAAGTACATCTCTTTTGGGTATCTATCTTCAGTTTTAGCGCTATTCCATCGACTACCATCAATTTTAATCGCTTCAAAACCAAACTGTAAATAATCCGTTAGCCTCTGCAATTCGCGAATATTCTGCATTGCAATGGACTCGTGAATCAACCAAATACGGATGGCTTGGCCTGGATTATTCTGGCGAATCGATGTTAAAGCCACTTTTAAGGGATTTAAATAGCCTTCATCTATGGTAAATAATAATTCAATCTGTTTGTCCAAGAGCATAACCCTCCAATTTCTTTATAATATTATACATATATTAACATCTTTATAGCGATACCGTATGGATAGTCCGTCATTATTCACTTAAAATATAGATAAAAACCCCTCAAGTTTGGCAACCAATCTTGAGGGGAATTTTTTTTATCCAAAATAAATAGCAGTTTTTTTGTCTAATAAGAATGGTCTATAGTAGGCGAAAGTACTCGCTAATGGAAGTAAATGTTCCGGTAACGTTAAACCTAATGCGTCTTTTAGATAATCCTTCCGCTTAGAGATTCTTGACCAAAGTTCTGGTTGTTTAATCTTCATCTCTTCGCGTAGTGCTGCGTCCGCAACCGCAATCGTTGATTCAGCTGAAACACCGTTGTGGTCTGCTTGTGAAGGTATAAAGTCTAGTTGGAAGATGTAGCCACTTTGAATTGTTGCATCAGAGTCTTGATAAAATGGTGAGCTTAGCCATTCTTCGTCAGCTACTAAATGCCCTGGGCACAAGTTCCAGCCATAAGTAGCTTGCGGATAGAACTCACTAAATGCTTGGTAGAAGTCCCCACCCTTTTTCCCGATAGTTAAATGATCTAACCACCATTTATAAGCTTGGAAATATGGGAAAACGACTTCTTCTAAGTACCCTGGATCACGTTCTGCGAGCTGACTTTCGTCTTTTACTGCATAGCCAGAGCGACTAGACAAGCCACCTTTATAAGCTACCGTTAATGCAACTTTATCGCCATCATTTAACGTATTATCAGTTGGATAAAGGTTAGCGCTCTTAAAGCGATCACCAAAGGCTGCAATAGTCACAACAGAAGGATATTGACCATCGCGATTTAAGTAATTTCCTGCCTCTAACTCGCTTTGACCAATGGTTAGTTGGTTGATTGCTTCAAGGACTGCATCAGAAGCAAGGGAAGCACCATATTCATAACGAGCGATTTCCTCTGCGTTGTTTGTCACACGAGCACCTTCTTTTGGATGCATGTATAGCTGGGTTGCATTCACTACCTTGTCAGAACCGAAAACTTCTTGTATACCATCTACAATAAATGCTGGTATTGAATGATGGTCGTGGAAGTTAGTCATATCATTAGATAAAAGCTTCCAGTCTACTAATCCAATTTGTTTGGAATCATCTACTTTAACGTCTTTAAGATAGTCAGCGAAAGTTTTCGTGAAATCCATAGGTTGGTTAGGTAAAGAGAAGAATGGACAAAGAATACCTTCACTTTGTGTACGTGCCATACTGGTCTTATTGTAGTTCTCATTACCTAAAATCAGTGTCGACGTTCCGTCTTGGTTAATTACTTGGATAGCTTCTTCAAATCGTGGAATAAAACCAGTTAAATATTCAAAGTTACTACCGTGTTCTTTATCTGCATAAATCATCAATGATGAGAAGTCATATTTTCGCATTAACTGAAGGACTTTGTCCTTGCGTTGAGCGAAGGTAGCGTCACTTAAAATGATAGGTTTTCCAGAATTATCTTTGGTTGGCGCTAATGTTTCTTTAAATTGAATCGTCATATGAAGTCTCCTTAAGCTTTTTGCGCAAATCATCAAAAACGTTCGATAATTGAATGCGCTTTATTTTCCCAACTTCCATCTTACCATGATTAAAAATTAAAGCTAGCCTTATGCTGTTAGAGATATTTTCATATGGATTAATGACTTATTGTTGTTTAATTTCTTTGAATAAATTAATCATTTCAATAGCATTCGTTGCATAAGTAAACCCAAGGTTACCAGCTTTAGTACCAGAGCGTTCAATAGCTTGTTCGATGTTTTCAACGGTTAAGACACCAAAGATGACCGGTAATTTGTGGGTTAAACCTACTTGGGTGACCCCACTTGAAGCTTGGTTAATAACCACATCAAAATGACTTGTAGCCCCTCTAATCACAGCACCAAGCGTAATAATGGCATCATATTTACCTGTTTCAGCCATCGTTGCGGCTGTAAGCGGGATTTCATAGGCACCCGGCACCCAAGCTACGTCGATATTTTCTGTCAAAACACCTGAACGCGTAAGGCCATCTTCACAACCACTTAGTAAGCTTTTAGTCAGAAAATCATTGAATCGAGCAATGACAATCCCAATTCTAATATCTTCTCCGTTGTACAATTTTCCTTGAATAATGTTCATATTATTTTCCTCCGTATTTTATAAGTCTAATAAGTGACCCATTTTTACTTTTTTAGTGATTAAGTAGTTTTCATCATCCGGATTAGCAGCCATTTCAATACTTACGCGGTTCGCTACTTGGATACCAGATGCTTCTAATTGTGCGATTTTATCAGGATTGTTGGTCATAAGGTCAATGGATGTTACACCCAGTTCTTCCAACATTTGTGCAGCCGTATGGTATTCCCTTAAATCATCTGGGAATCCTAGGGCATGGTTAGCTTCTACAGTATCCAGTCCTTCTTCTTGTAATTGGTAGGCTTTTATTTTATTGATCAACCCAATACCGCGACCTTCCTGTCTTAAATATAAGAGGACACCTTGGCCAGCTTCGTTGATTTTCCGTAGAGCCTCATGTAATTGTTCTCCGCAGTCACACCGGTTGGAGCCCAACACATCTCCCGTTAAGCATTCAGAATGCAAGCGCGTTAGGATCTGTCCTTTACCTGAAACATCCCCTTTTACCAAAGCTACATGTTCTTGATTATCTACCTCGTTGATAAAAGTATGGATAGTGAAATCGCCAAATTTGGTCGGCATCTTAGCTTGTGATACATGGTGGGTATGACGCTCAGTTTTCATCCGGTAGTTCTGAAGCGCCTTGATAGTGATGACTGGCATATCCCACTCAGTAGCCCGGTCTAGGAGTTCGGCTTGGCGCATCATCGTACCGTCATCGCGCATAATTTCTACACAAACACCCACTGGATTCAGTCCAGCTAATTTCATCAAGTCAACCGTTGCTTCTGTATGACCGTTCCGTTCTAAGACACCATTTTCTTTCGCTACCAATGGGAAAACGTGTCCCGGACGGTTAAAATCACTGGGTTGACTAGCCGGATTTGCTGCTTCACGCATGGTTAACCCGCGTTCAACTGCGGATACACCTGTGCTTGTCTCTTTATGGTCAATAGATACCGTAAATGCGGTTGTATGTGGGTCTGTATTATCATTCACCATCGGCGACAAATTCAACCGACTAGCTACTGCTTGACTCATTGGCTGACAGATTAAACCTTTAGCATGAGTGGCCATAAAGTTGATGTTTTCAGTTGTTGCAAACTCAGCTGCACAAATTAAATCTCCTTCATTTTCCCGATTCTCATCATCCAAAACCATAATGATTTGACCTGCTTGTAAAGCTGCTAATGCGTCTTCGATTGTTGAAAAATCCATCTATACCCGCTCCTTCACTGTAAATTGCTCAATATATTTGCCGACAATATCATTTTCTAAATTTACAATAGTTCCTACTTGATAGGTTGAAAAAATTGTTTGTTGACTCGTGTGAGGAATGATTGATACTTTAAATGTATCTCCTTCAACGCCAGCAACCGTTAAACTTGTCCCATCAATAGCAATAGACCCCTTCATGATGATATAGCGCATTAATGGTTGACTTGTTTGAACCGTGTACCAATTAGCAATGCCATCCGCTTCAATTGCGGTGATTTTACCAATACCGTCAATATGGCCACTTACAATATGACCACCAAATCTCGCGTTGGCTTTCATCGCCCGTTCAAGATTCACGCGGCTATTATTAGTAATTCCTTCTAAAGACGTTTTCGCAATCGTTTCTGGCATTACTTCAATTTGGAAATTGGTATCGGAGTAATTCGTCACAGTAAGACAAATACCGTTGACACTAATAGAGTCACCTAGATTGACATCGGATACTATTTTTTTTGAGGCAATGGTTAAAAGAAGTCCTGCATCATTGTTGATGGCCTCGATACTTTCAATGCGGCCAATATCTTCGATAATTCCTGTAAACATTTAATCTACCCTACTTTCTATCAAAAGGTCTTTACCTAATGGTGTGATTGCCTGAATAGTACTTGTAAGTGCTTGGTCCATCTGCGGAAAACCGAAACCACTGATAGGGCTATACTGGTCAAAACCGCCAATGACTCTAGGTCCAATATAAGTGTGGATTTCCTGGATTAACCCAGCTTCAAGTAACGAAGCATTTAGTTTTGATCCGCCTTCAACATAGATACTTTGAATACCTTGTTGCCCAAGTTGTATGATTAAATCTACTAAATCTACCTTGCCATTTTTTGCATTCACAACCAATAGCTGACAGCCCGCTGCTTGATAGGCTTGGTGAGCTTGTGGATTCTGATTAGTTGTCGCAATAATTGTGGGTGTTTCCTTAGCAGTTTTGACTAATTGGCTGGTTAAGGGGAGCTTCAAGCTACTATCACAAACAATACGGATAGGATTAAGCCCCTCAAAGTCGTCAATTCGAACTGTTAAGGCTGGATCATCAGCAAGCGCAGTCCCTATGCCAACCATAATGGCTTGGTTACTGTGGCGTTGGTAATGGACATGGTCACGTGCAGTTTTGTCCGTTATCCACTGGGAATCCCCAGTGTAAGCGGCTGTTCGACCATCTAATGTCATGGCATACTTCATGGTGATGTAGGGTTGTTGATGGGTCATAAAATAATTGAATTTACGGTTCAAGTTCTGGCTTTCTTTTTCAAGGAGACCTGTTTCCACTTGAATCTGATGGGTTCTTAATTCCTGGATCCCTTTTCCAGCAACTAGTGGATTCGGATCGGTTGCAGCAACCACCACTTTTTCAATACCCGCCTCTATAAGGGCATGGGTACAAGGTGGTGTCTTGCCAAAATGACAGCAAGGTTCCAGCGTGACGTACATAGTTGCCCCTTTTACATCATGCCCTTGTTCGCTGGCATCCTTTAAGGCCTCTCTTTCCGCATGGAGACCGCCGTATTGCTTGTGGTAACCTTGGCCAAGAATCTGATCATTTTTCACAATGACTGCACCTACCATGGGGTTAGACTTGGTCCAACCTTGACCTAGCTTAGCCAGATCTAGCGCTTTTTGCATATAGTCTTTCATTCACTCATCCTTTCCTAAACAACAAATAATCCAGTCAGAGTGACGAAAAAAAGCCCTAGAAATAAGATTCCTAGGGCACACAAATAAACTATAGACTTATAGTATTCGTTTATTTTGATTCTACTCTTCTTCCATCCAGACTTTACTGTCGGTCTCGGAATTACACCGAGTCAGCCCCTAATTAAAGGAGGTCGCGGACTTTACCGCCGGTCGGGAATCACACCCTGCCCTGAAGATTTTATTTGAATGTTTATGGAGATATCATACGGTATTAAAAAGAAAATGTAAACCCAAATGTATTTTTTAAGTAAAAAATATATACTATAGGGTATTTATTATTGGTGAGTGGATAAAAAATTTTCCTTTACTTGGCCATTTTTACCCAAGTATAGTTTCCCAAACTCATCAATTAAGCCATGGAATTCCTGGGCTTCTTCATAAGTGAAGTCATCCGGTAAGTTAATCTCTTGGTATAGGCTTTGATAGGTTGGATATGAATGTCCGGTCAACCAACTAAATAATCGCCTAGCGTAGGCATCAGCGATAAATGCCGGTTGATCAAATATAAAAACGCGAAATACGTCAGCTGTTTCAAACCCTACCCCGTGTAATTTCAAGATTTCACTTCGTAACTGTTTTCCGTATTCATGCTGCATGGCTTGATAATCCCATTTGTGGTTATCAAACCATTGGAAACTGGCTTGAATTGCTCGCGCCTTGTTGCGGTAAAAGCCACTAGGTCGAATCAATTCTTCCAATTCTGCTACAGGTAATCTTAAAATTTCTTCAGGCAAAAAAGCGGTTGCTGATTTTAAATTGGTTAAAGATTTATCCACATTTTGCCAATTAGTGTTCTGTACTAAAATAGCACCTAAAATGATTTCTGCTTTACTATCTGCGGGCCACCAACCTTGAGGGCCCATTTCTTTTAATAAGGTATCGTATAATTTTCTAATAGCTAATTTATCCATCATCTCATCCTAAATAATTTTCCGTTATGTGATATTTTTCTTTGCATCTTTATGTATAAATGAATGGGTGTCTATTATCGCCACACATACACTTGGCGGTTAGCTAGCTTGGATTGGTCAAACCCTTCCAAAGCCAGCAAAGCAATTTTGCGGTCGATACCACCTGCATAACCAGTTAATGCACCGTTAGTGGCTACAACCCGGTGACATGGGATTAGAATCGAGATGGGATTGTGGCCAACAGCCCCGCCAGCTGCACGAGCTGAGCCCCTTTTGCCAGGAGTGTTTAAAGCAGCTTGATCCGCTAATTCCTTATAGCTAGTCGTTTGTCCGTAAGGGACATGAATCAGTGCGTTCAGGATTTGCTTACGGTAAGACGTTACTTCTGGGTCTAGAATGTTTGGGTCAAGAGTTGGGTTTTCACCAGCAAAATAAGCATCTAACCAATTTTTGACCTGCTTTGTCGCTGGCGTTTCTCCTTCCATCATAGTCTGTAAGTCGTATTTACCACCAAAATATCTTTGATCAGAAAACCACACGCCTTTAATGGTTTTATCGTCGCTCACGATAGCAATTTGGCCGAGTGGTGAGGTGTAAGATGATTTGTAATACACGGTAATCCCTCCTGGGCTAAGATGACAGATACCCTAGCTATCTCAAAAAAAGATGGGGATAGCTAGGGTATGGCTTTTATGTACTTATAGTAATGCTATTTATTCTGCGTACTGTGCAATACCATTACCAAAGGACCAGTTCTCTTTATTTACTTCAACTAAGTTGATAAAGACATCTTCTTTGCGAATATCTAATTGGCTATTTAATTTATCAGCAACTGTCTTGTATAAAGCTTTCTTTACCTCAGTTGTACGCCCTTCATTCATTGTGATTTGAATGATTACGATACCATCTGTACGGTCAATACGTAGGTAATTGGTAGAAAATATCAGTTCTTCAGCTTTTAAATCATTAACAACTACAAACTTATCTTCTTCTGGGATGCCAATTGTTTCAAGCATAGATTCGTAAACTAACTCACCTAATTGCGTTTTAAATGCTGCAGTCTTACCTTCTAATAGATCGATTCTCACTAATGGCATATGCACACGCTCCTTATATCATTGATATCCTTATTATATATAAAGTGAATTAAAATGCTAGTTTCAAATTACATCAATTTTTAGAATGTTTGTCATACCTGAATAATTCATAGTTTTTCTTTTAACGCTAACTAATGTTGATTTAACAAACTTTAACTCCGTCTTGTCCATCACCCATTAGGTGATGAAAAAAGAACCCCTTTCTGATATGGTTAATTCACGACAAACAACCAATAGAAAGGAGTTCTCTCAATGGTTACTTTACAAGAAACTGCTGCAAAATTCAATAATGATTTACATGTCTCTCATACAGGTGGTCGTTTATCCAGTGATTTTGGCTTAGTTCTTATAGATGAAATGATGGATGTTTTCCAATTTACTCAACTCGCTGAAAAAATAGTTACCTTTCAAGACGATCGAAAATATTGGACACATACAAATCATAAACTGTTGAAGCAATTAATTCTGCAGATTATAGCAGGTTATGATACAGATTCTGCGACAAATATTCTGCAACATGACCCAGTTTTACAGACTCTTTCAAGTGACGAGCCATTAGCTTCTCAGTCGTCTATCTCACGATTTTTTAATCGAGTGGGACAAGATACAATCCTCACACTTCAGGAGCTCAATCAAACATTAATCGACAAAGCCCGTCTAGTGCGTAATGATACAAACATGATTATCGACTTGGATTCTACGCATTGGGATACCTTCGGTAACCAAGAACAAACAGCTTACAACGCTCATTATGGAACGAATGGCTATCATCCATTAGTCGCATTTGATGGGCTGACCGGTGACTTCTTAAAAGCTAAACTCCGTTCAGGTAATCAATATACTTCCAATGGGGTTAAAGCATTTCTTAAACCACTGTTAGAACACTATAACCAAACGGTTCCAACGACTGATATCCTAGTACGTGGAGATAGTGGATTTGCAACGCCGGCTGTCTACAATCTATGCGATATACATGACAATTACTACGTCATTCGACTCAAAGCCAATCGAAACTTATACCGCTTGGCAGAAGAATTTGTGTTCTATGATAATAATCATCCTTGGGATGAAAAAGAAGTTTACTATCACTCAGTTTCCTATCAAGCTTCTTCATGGACAAAGCCTCGTCGTGTTTGCATTCGTTCGACACGAGAAGTCGGTGAATTACTTTTTAGCCATGCCTTTATTGTGACTAATCTTTCTGAAAACATTTTAGCGAAAAGCGTGTTTGAAACTTACAATAAACGCGGCACCATGGAAAATTACATTAAAGAAGCCAAGAACGGTTTCTTTTTCGATAAAACTGATAGTCCAGGATTTCTAGCAAACGAATCCCGTATGATGATTAGTCTACTGGCTTATAATTTGGTGAATTTCTTACGTACAAGCTGTTTTGATTCTAATTGGAAAGGGCTCAAGTGAATACCATCCGACTTCGGTTATTCAAAGTAGCAGGAAAAATCGTCCGTACAGCTAGACAAATGTATTTGAAGCTCTCAAGTTCGCACGTTTATCAGGCCGAGTTTTATAATACATTCAGGCGAATCCAAGGGATTCGACAGTATATTTAATAAATATTCATTTTAAAAAAAATGAACAATGCCCAGGGAGAAGTGCGCCCAAAATTCAAGTTATCCTGGAATTTCTCGAGTAATCAACGAATAGAATCAAAAAATTGAAATATCTCAATGTATATAATAGAAAAACTGCAAAATATAACAGAAACATAATAAACTGGCCTCTGAAATTAGAGGTATGAATTATTCAGGACGGACTATTAAACTTAACCGAAATACTATAAACAAAATGTCTACATGGCATACGATGCAGCGACTCCAAAAAGATGTTTACTGTTAAAAATAAAGAATAGACAAGGGGCTTGAGATGTACAACTATATCATTTTCGATGTGGATGGAACTATTTTAGACACGGAAAAAGCAGTCTTAAATTCTCTGCAACAAACTCTAAAAGAAGAAGGACGGCAGTATAAACTAGGGAATTTACGCTTTGCTTTAGGTATTCCGGGCAAAGAGACTTTGAATCGCTTGAATATCCCAGAGGTTGATCGCATTCATTCAAAATGGGCTCAATTGGAAACAGAGTATTCAAAAGATGCAACATTATTTCCAGATTTAGAAACTGTCATTGACCATTTAGGAAAAAGAAAAATCAAATTAGGCATTGTTACATCTAAAACTAAACAGGGAATGGTTGATACCTTTGATCCGTTAGGGCTTAGTTCGTATTTTGAAGAGATGATTACTGCGGATGATACAACGAAACACAAACCACACCCTGAACCGTTGCTGTCATGCATGGAGCGGCTAAATGCTCCACCAAGCAAAACAATATATATAGGTGATTCAATCTACGATATGCAAAGTGCGAAAGCAGCAGGAATCAAATTCGGACTTGCATTATGGGGTGCAAAAACAACAGAAAAATTTGACTCAGCAGATTATATTTTCAAACAACCAATAGATATTATAGACTGGATACAAACATAACAGACTTTCTAAAGAGCTTTATGATGACAAAAAAAGATAAAGACAAAAAGAAAGGCTATAAATATACAGGTGCTGGAATGGCAATCGGTATAACCTTGGGCGTCGCTCTAGGTATTGCATTAGATAATATGGCATTTGTGGCGATTGGAATTACCTTAGGCGCTGCATTTGAAGGGGCCAATAAAAAAGAAGTAGAAAAGAAAGAAAAACAATAAAAAAATAAAGACGAAGAATAATATTTAATGGTGTAGAAATAGACTTTTTCTTAAGAATTTCTTGAGAAACGAAAACAGTTGTGATATATTATGAATACATTACAACAGAGGAGCGTTGAAAAAATGATTAACTCAATGAGATTACGTTAAGGATGGCAATAAGAAGCAGATCAATCTTATCGATTAGATTGGCCTTTTTGTCATGCTTAAGTTTTCTGTATTGGGCTTTTCATTAAACGTACAGTTGTTTGACCCATAGAGGGGTAACTGTCTTTTCATACGCTCATAATAAGATCATTTATGCAGATTAAAGCCGATAAGACTTTGACCTGTATTTTTTATTGCCTAAATGAAGTTGCTATAACAGGTATAAAATATACAGGAGTGAGAAAGCATGAATAAATTAGTATTAGAATTAAAGAATGTTGAAAAAAGTTTTATGAGTCGAGATATTTTAGCGATTGATGAATTGAAGGTCTACGAAAATGAAAAAATAGGAATCGTTGGTGGAAATGGAGAAGGTAAGAGTACTTTGCTTAATCTTATTTCTGGAAAGTTAAAACCTGATATTGGTACAGTTCATCGTACGATTTATTTTGAATATTATGAACAAATTCAAGAAGGAATGAAGCCGGATTATGAGAAGATTGACCCCGAGTATTTATCGCGCTTAGATCTCCCAGAACATGAAGTTGAAAATTACAGTGGCGGGCAACAAACACGGCTGCGCCTCGCAGAGTACTTTTCGACGTACCAATTTGGCTTATTAATGGATGAGCCTACTACACATTTAGATACCGATGGCATTCAATTTCTAGTGGATCAGTTAAAATACTATTATGGTACGCTGATTGTAGTTAGCCATGATCGTTACTTTTTAGATCAAGTCGTGGACACAATTTGGGAAGTAAATAACGGGAAAGTGACCGTTTATCCAGGTAACTATTCTGCTTATCAAGCATTAAAAAAACAAGAATTAATTGAACAACAAAATGCGTTTGAAAAATTCACAAAAGAAAAACAACGTTTAGAACAGGCGGCGAAAGAGAAACAAGCGCAGGTTGAAAAAATGGCCAGCGTAAGTACTAAACAGAAAAACAAAGCTGTAAAACCTGATCGACTGGCTTCTTCCAAACAAAAAGATACGGTTCAAAAAGCAGCCCATAAAGCTGCGAAAGCCATACAAAAAAGAACAGAACAACTGGATGAGGTTCAAAATGTTGCGGAAGAAAAAGTCATCAACTTTCCACAACCTAAAAATTTAGAGATGCATAATGACTTCCCGATTATGGGACACAAAGTTACGATTCAAAGGGGCTCTAAGGTATTATTTGACGAAGCGAGTTTTCAACTGCCATTAGGAAAACGAATTGGTATAACTGGTCCAAATGGGTCTGGGAAATCAACGTTGTTAGAGTATATTGTAAATGATGGGGAAGGTATTACCTTATCGAATAAAATCGTCTTTTCCGTTTACAAACAAAAGGCTTACCAACTATCACAAGACAAAACAATGATAGAGTATTTAAAACAAGATTCACATTTGGAGGAACCGGTTATTCGAAGCATTTTAAATAACTTAGGTTTTGATCAAATAGAAGTTGTAAAGAAATCAGTGGTCGATTTGAGTGGTGGAGAAGTTACTCGGTTAGTCATTGCGAAGTTATTTACAGATCCAAGTAATGTCCTTATCTTAGATGAACCGACGAATTTTATTGACGTACAAACAATTGAAGCCTTGGAGTTATTGATGAAAAGTTACAAAGGTACGATTCTGTTTACCTCACACGATAAATATTTTATGGAACGAGTGGCCGAACAGATATGGGAGATAAGAGATCAACGATTAAACTTGGTTGAGTACTAAGCTCATGATGCCCTTATTTTGAATGAGGGGCTATTTTTAAGCGTCTGGTGTTAAAAGGAAAAAATCTGAATAGGAGTGAATGGATATGGAAAATAATGTTTTGAAATTAGCTAGACATCATCATTTAGAAATCGATGAAACGTCACTAGAATTTATTAATATGGGATTAGACTCCCAAGTTGTATTTGGAACAGATGAAAATTGTACAGAATGGGTACTTCGTATTCCTAGAAGAAAAGATGTATTTGAAAAAGTACAAATTGAAAAAAGTATTCTTGATCTTGTAAATGAGTTGGATAGTGATTTTCAAGTTCCAAATTGGGAAATTTTTACAGAAGAATTGATTGCCTACAAGAAATTAGAGGGAAAACCAGCAGTCACTACGGATATAGAAACACAAGAACAGGATTGGGTCTTCGATATTAAAAAGGTTCCAGAGAATTATATTCAAAGCTTAGGAAAGGCGCTTGCTACTTTACATGGCGCTTCTAAAGAAAAAGCCAAAGCAGCAGGACTTCCTGTTCAGTCTGCAGCAGAACTTCAAACATCCATGAAAGAACGGATGGATACAGTAAATAATCGATATAAAGTGAATAAGTCTTTGTGGGAAAGATGGCAGAAGTGGATTGATGATGAAGAAATGTGGCCAAAAGAAACAGGCTTTATTCATGGGGACCTGTTCCCTGGACATACACTGGTTGATGAACAGTTTAAAATTAATGGAATAATTGACTGGACTGAAGCAAAAGTTGCCGATGTATCCAATGATTTCACAGCATTTTACATGTTATTCGGTGAAAATCAACTGGAAGAGTTAATTGAGGCTTATAATAAAGCGGGCGGTTATACATGGCCGAAGATGAAACAGCATATTATGGAGCTTCTTTCTACACAAGGGATTACAATTGCAGAATTTGCGATGATATCTGGTTTAGAAGAGTACGATCAATTAGCTAAACAAATGTTTAGTCATGAGCAATAAAGATTTTGAAATAGAAAAGTAGACAAATCACCGAGTATAACGATTAGACAAGAAACTGAAAAAGTGGCTGAGACAACAGCTACTTTAGTTTGTTCTTACGAGGTTCCAATGAATCGATAAAATAAAAGAGGCGTCACAAAATTATTTAGATTTTGAACGCCTCTTTGTTTATTCAGAAACTGAAAATTTTTGTCCCAGTTCTAACAATATTTTATTTGTTATTCTCCACGATCCACTGTACCTACAATAGGTACGTTATCTAATACTTCTGTACCATGTGGAGATTCTTCGAAGTCTTCTTCAGCATAAACATTTCCAGCTTCGATTCCACCTTCGTGGACACCGTCTTCCCATCCTTCTGCATCTGTAACATCGTAAACAACGTCGCCCACTGCTACGTAAGCTTGACTTCCATCTTGTCCATCACCCATTAGGTGATGAAAAAAGAACCCCTTTCTGATATGGTTAATTCACGACAAACAACCAATAGAAAGGAGTTCTCTCAATGGTTACTTTACAAGAAACTGCTGCAAAATTCAATAATGATTTACATGTCTCTCATACAGGTGGTCGTTTATCCAGTGATTCTGGCTTAGTTCTTATAGATGAAATGATGGATGTTTTCCAATTTACTCAACTCGCTGAAAAAATAGTTACCTTTCAAGACGATCGAAAATATTGGACACATACAAATCATAAACTGTTGAAGCAATTAATTCTGCAGATTATAGCAGGTTATGATACAGATTCTGCGACAAATATTCTGCAACATGACCCAGTTTTACAGACTCTTTCAAGTGACGAGCCATTAGCTTCTCAGTCGTCTATCTCACGATTTTTTAATCGAGTGGGACAAGATACAATCCTCACACTTCAGGAGCTCAATCAAACATTAATCGACAAAGCCCGTCTAGTGCGTAATGATACAAACATGATTATCGACTTGGATTCTACGCATTCGGATACCTTCGGTAACCAAGAACAAACAGCTTACAACGCTCATTATGGAACGAATGGCTATCATCCATTAGTCGCATTTGATGGGCTGACCGGTG